>NZ_JABEKS010000001.1:1976862-2306339 GCF_012985205.1 Planctomonas sp. JC2975
CTCGGTGAGGATGACGTGTCCCATGGCGATTCCGAGCGCCGCATCCGTCCCTGGGTGGGGGGCCGCCCACTCGTCGGCGAACTTGGTGTTGTCGGTATAGTCGGGCGACACCACGACGACCTTCGTGCCGCGGTAGCGCGCCTCGGTCATGAAATGCGCGTCAGGCGTGCGGGTGACCGGCACGTTGGATCCCCACATGATGAGGTAGCTGGAGTTCCACCAGTCGGCGGACTCCGGCACATCCGTCTGGTCGCCGAACACCTGCGGGCTCGCCACCGGCAGGTCCGCGTACCAGTCGTAGAACGACAGCATGGTGCCGCCGACCAGGTTGAGGAACCGGGATCCCGCACCGTGCGACACCATGGACATCGCGGGGATCGGCGAGAAGCCCGCAACGCGATCCGGTCCGTACTTCTTGATCGTGTACACGTGTGCGGCGGCGGCGATCTCGACCGCCTCGTCCCACACGACCCGCACCAGGCCACCCTTGCCGCGCACTCTCTTGTAGGCGGTGGACGCGTCCTCGTCCTCCACGATCGACGCCCAGGCCTCCACCGGGTCGGGGTGCTGCTGCTTGGCGGCACGGTAGAGCTGCAGCAGGGTGTCGCGCACGTACGGATATCGCACCCGGGTCGGCGAGTACGTGTACCAGCTGAAGGCGGCGCCGCGCGGGCATCCGCGGGGCTCGTACTCCGGCGAGTCCGGCCCCACGGACGGATAGTCGGTCTGCTGCGTCTCCCACGTGATGATGCCGTCCTTGACGTACACCTTCCACGAGCACGACCCCGTGCAGTTCACTCCATGCGTCGAACGCACGACCTTGTCGTGCGACCACCTGTCCCGGTAGAAGACATCGCCGTCACGACCGCCCTTGAGGAACAGCGTGCGCAGATCGGGCGACACCTCGCCCGGCCTCAGGTATCTGCCCAATTCGACGAGGGCATCTGCGAGCGGTCCGTCTGTTGCCGGATCGGTGCGGGTTCGCGGAGTCATGTGCCCTCGTCTCTTTCGATGCCCTTGCGTGTGCTGCCGTCAGCTCTTCATCTCGGCACCGGGCCGCACGTAGTACCACCACGCCAGTCCGATGCAGATGGCGCACAGGATGACGGACCAGATGAAGAACGGCACCGGCCCGACGGCCGACAGCAGCACGCCGACGAAGAACGGACCGAATGCCGCGATGGATGCCGTGAAGCCGATCGCACCGCCCGCCTGCCGCTTCGGGAAGATGGTCGGCATCTGCTTGAAGGTTCCGGCGTTCACGAACCCGGAGAAGAAGAAGATGATCAGGATGCCGGTGGCGAAGCCGGCGAAGTCGCCCTTGTCGTTGGGATCGAGGAAGAACACCGTCACGAAGCATCCGATGAACATGCCGATGGATCCGATGAACGTGAAGATGGCGCCGCCGAATCTGTCGCACAGAGGTCCGATCGCCGCACGGACCAGCGCCCCGATCGCGGGACCGATGAAGGCGAAGGCCACACCGTTCGGGCCGCCGGCCTCCGGTCCGCCCCACAGGTTCTTGATGAGGAGCGCCGTCTGTGCGGAGAGCCCGGAGAACAGCCCGAACCCCATCACGTAGAGCACCGTCTGGATCCACGTGTGCTTGAGCCTGAAGATGTCCAGCTGGTCGCGGAAGTTCGCCTTCACCGGCACCCTGCGGATGTAGATGAACGCCACGATCGCCGCCAGCAGCACCCACGGCACGAGCACCAGGCCGCCGTTGTGCAGCCAGATCAGCTTGCCGGTCTCGTCGGTCTGCGGCGTGAGCGCGGCCGTTCCGAACAGGCCGAAGCCGACCACCCAGGGCGTGAGCAGCTGCACGAACGAGATGCCGAAGTTGCCGAGCCCCGCCTGCAGACCGAGGGCAGTGCCGCTGAGGCGTTTGGGGAAGAAGTAGCTGGTCGAGGGCATGAAGCCCGAGAACGTGCCGCCGCCGACCCCTGCCGCGAACGCGAGCAGCATCAGCATCCAGAACGGCGTGTGCGTGTCACGAACGGCGAACGTCCAGCCGAGCAGCGGGATGAGCAGCAGCAACGCGGAGAGCACAACGAGCGTGCGCGATCCGAGTACCGGCGGAAGGAACATGAACACGAACCGCAGCACGCCGGCCGAGACGCCGGGGATGGCGACGATCCAGTAGAGCTGGCCCGGACTCAGCGCGAAGCCGACCTCGTTGAGCCGCGGTGCAACGGCGCTGACCACGTACCACGTCGCGAAGCTGATGAACATCGTGTACGTGGTGATGGTGAGGGTCCACCACGCGCGCTTCGGATCCCACGTCGCCGGGTTCTCGGGGTTCCAGTTGGACAGGTCTGACTTGAGCTCTGAACCGGTGACAACGGCCATTGCAGACTCCCCAGGTCAGCGGATCCGTGTACTCGAAGTCGACGCACGCGCCAAGTGCAACGATGCCCCCATCTCGGCGGCAGGTCCAGCATCTGCAGCAGTGAGCCGAGACCTTCAGGCGGCGCCGCAACGGCCTCATCTGCGCACGTGGCGCGGTCGTTCGAGCCTTGCGGGCGCGATCGAGCGGCCATCGCGCCGCGACATCTCGCCGACACACTTGCGGTCTACTGTGGGACGATGACGGCCGAGCTGATGCGATCGACGACGGATGCCGACACCGTGCATCCGTCACCGACCGCAGACACTCGCGGCCGCGGCCTTCACGACCTGCGGATCTCGGTCACCGACCGCTGCAACTTCCGCTGCGTCTACTGCATGCCGAAGGAGATCTTCGGCAGGGATCACGCCTTCCTCCCGCAGGAGCACCTCCTCTCGTTCGAGGAGATCGTGCGCGTCACTCGCGCCGGCATAGCGAACGGCGTCCGCAAGCTGCGGCTCACCGGCGGCGAACCGCTGCTCCGGCGTGACATCGAGCAGTTGGTGGGCATGCTGTCGCGCTTGCGCACGGCGGACGGGCATCCGCTCGACATCGCGATGACCACGAACGGCACGGCGCTCGCGCACAAGGCCGCCTCGCTGAGGGCCGCTGGGCTGAGCCGCCTCACGGTGTCCCTCGACTCCCTCGACGACGAGGTCTTCCGGCGGATGAACGACATCGATTTCCCCGTCGCGCGCGTGCTCGACGGCATCAGCGCCGCGCAGGCAGCGGGGTTCGCCTCGATCAAGGTCAACACCGTCGTCAAGCGCGGGGTCAACGACCACGACGTCCTGTCGATCGCCGAGCACTTCCGCGGCACGGGCATCACCGTACGGTTCATCGAGTTCATGGATGTCGGCACCACCAACG
The DNA here is from genome assembly GCF_012985205.1 of Planctomonas sp. JC2975. Lineage (NCBI taxonomy): Bacteria > Bacillati > Actinomycetota > Actinomycetes > Micrococcales > Microbacteriaceae > Planctomonas > Planctomonas sp. JC2975. The sequence continues at coordinate 1,980,119 of NZ_JABEKS010000001.1, forward strand.
GCTGGAACCTCGAGGAGGTCACCCCGTCGGTCGAGGTGATCGCGCGCATCGACGCCGTGCATCCGCTGGAACCGCTGCCGGCGAGGTATCCGGGCGAGACGGCCACACGATGGCGATACCGCGATGGCGCGGGCGAGATCGGCGTCATCTCCAGCGTGAGCGCACCGTTCTGCGGATCCTGCGGGAGGGCCCGCGTCTCTGCCGACGGCAAGCTGTTCACCTGCTTGTTCGCCTCGGGCGGGCACGACCTGAGGGCGCTGCTGCGCGCCGGCTGCTCGGATGCCGCACTCGAGGCATCCCTCGCCGGCATCTGGTCGGCGCGTGGCGACCGCTACTCCGAACTGCGCTCCGCGATGGGATCGGACTCCAGCTCCCGCCAAGGCGAGCGCGTCGAGATGTCGTACATCGGAGGGTGAGCGCCGACTCTGCGGCATCCCACAAAAGACGTGACGCGCGGATGCGACGGCGGGATGCATTTCCCACAGTCAGCGCCTGAGCGGCGGGCGTCCCTGCCTATGATCTGTGGATTCCCCGGGCCAGTGCGCCCGGGACGTCAACCGGCTCCGCACGATGGTGCGGCCGCCTGCCGAAGGAGGAAGGTTTCGCGATGGAGCGCGACATTTACGACGAGGACCACGAGGCATTCCGCGACCTGGTGAAGGCGTTCGTGAAGCGGTACGTCACGAACGAGGCGATCCAGCGCTGGGACGCCGAGGGGGAGATCGATCGCGACACGATGAGGGCGGCTGCAGAGGCCGGCCTGCTCGGCCTGTCGGTGCCCGAGGAGTTCGGCGGCGCAGGCATGCTGGGCGACTATCGTTTCCGCGCCGTCGTGAACGAGGAGATCATCGGCGCAGGTGCGGGCTCGTTGGCCGGCGCGTTCGGCATCCAGGACGACCTGGCCGTTCCGTATTTCGTGCACATGGGCACGCAGGAGCAGAAGGCCAAGTGGCTTCCGCGCATGGCGACAGCCGAGGTGATCGGCGCCCTCGCGATGACCGAGCCGGGCGCCGGATCCGATCTTCGCGGCATCAAGACCTCCGCCAAGAAGGTGGAAGGCGGCTATCTGGTGAACGGCGCCAAGACGTTCATCTCCAGCGGCAAGACGGCGGATGTCGTGGTCACCTTCGTGAAAACCGGCGAGGGCAATCGACCTGACGCCTTCAGCATCGTGCTCATCGAGGACGGCATGGAGGGCTTCCAGCACGGCAACAAGCTGAACAAGATCGGCTTCCACGGCCACGACACCGCCGAGCTCTCCTTCAACGACGTGTTCGTTCCCGAGGAGAACCTGCTGGGTGGCGAAGAAGGCCGCGGATTCATCCAGCTCATGATGAACCTCCCGCTCGAGCGGCTCTCGATCGGTGTCGCCGCGGCCGCTGCTGCGCAGGCCGGACTCGCCTGGACACTGGACCACACGAAGAACCGCGAGGCGTTCGGGGAGCGGATCATCGACTTCCAGAACACCCGCTTCCGCATCGCCGACGTCGCCACGACGGTCGACGCGACGTGGGCCTACGTCGACGCCGCATTGCGCGCGTACGCGAACGGCAAGCTGTCGGCCGAAGAGGCCGCGAAGGTCAAGTTCTGGACGACCGAGCGCGAGTGGGAGGTGCTCGACACCTGCCTGCAGCTGCACGGCGGCTACGGCTACATGGTCGAGTACCCGATCGCCCGAGCGTGGGCGGATGCCCGCGTGCACCGCATCTACGGCGGAACGAACGAGATCATGCGCGACATCGTGAGCCGGCCCATCGCCGGCAAGAGGTAGCGAGCGACGGGCCGCAGCTGCCCGGATGCAGCGGCGGCGCTCCGGAATCGGGGCGCCGCCGCTGTTCGCGCGCAGGGTGTCTGATCCGGCATCCGCGTCGGCACGCGGACGGCCAGCGCGGAGGCACGGACCAGGAACCGCCGGGGTGCCCTGGTCAGCCGGACAGCGCCGCGCGGCGGGCGCGCGAGCGGTTCACCTGGCGTGCCAGCAGCATCCCGACGATCACGCAGGGCACCCATGACGCCCACGCAAGCCACGGGTAGAGCCGCGAGAACATGTCGGCGGCGATGATGGCGCCGTTCTCGCCGCGGATCACGACGGCAGCGAACGTGAGGCTGAAGTTGGTGATGATCCAGAAGCGATGGGCCTGGATGTCGCCCTTGATCAGGATGCCGCGCAGCGCCATCGCGAGCGTGAACAGCCACACGATCCCGAGCGTGCAGAATCCGCTCGTCACGATGAAGCGGCCACCGGGGATGATTCCCGGATACGCGTGGAACGACATGAAGATCGCGCACGTCGCCGAGAAGGCGACGGCCACGGCGTAGATCGTGCCGAACACGCGGTGCGTTCTCGTGTAGCCGTTGCGGAGCGCGTTCACCAGGTTGATCGGACCCGCGATGAGCGCGGTGGTTCCGCCGGCGATATGCCCGAACAACGGCAGCACGTAGGTCGCGTAGGTTTGTTCCTGCTGGTTGAAGTAGTAGTCGCGCAGGAACGGCATCGCCGGCATCACGACGAAGTAGAGCGAGCTCATGGCGAGCGCGACCAGCATGCTCGGCACGGCGACGAGCAGGATCACGGTGACGTAGCCGCGGTGCGGACTCGTCCGGACCGGCAGAACTGAGGATGCGTCGGGAGCGACCACGCGCACAGTGTGGCACCGCACAGGGGTGGACGCCACTGTCCATTCGCATGCATGGGACGGGTCGCGATGGCTTGTCCCGGCGAGGCTGAGAATCTGCTGATTATTCATGCAGCGCCTGCAAACTTGCGCGATGGCAAACTTGCACAATGTGCACGTCGAGCGTAATGTTGCACCGCCTGCAAGAAATTGCCCGCCAACGTCGGCGCCCGGTGCCGACGAACGGCTATGGGTGCCGGTCGCATCCCGAACCACCGTCACTCGAAGGGCTGGCATGTCCACCGCAACCGCTCCCGTGCAGACCGTAGGGTCCGCACCAGGATCGAAGCCGATCATGACCCATCGGCAGATCCTCTTCGTCATCTACGGCCTCATGGCCGGCATGTTCTTGTCGTCGCTCGACCAGACCATCGTCGGCACGGCCATCCGCACCATCGGTGACGACCTCCACGGCCTCGACCAGCAGGCGTGGGTCACCACGGCCTACCTGATCACCTCCACCATCTCGGTGCCGATCTACGGCAAGTTGTCCGACATCTTCGGTCGGCGTCCGCTCTTCATCTTCGGCATCGTCGTGTTCGTCATCGGTTCGCTGCTGTCGTCGTTCTCGACGTCCATGCTCATGCTGGCCGCGTTCCGCGCCTTCCAGGGCATCGGCGCCGGCGCCATGATGGCCCTGCCGCTGGCGATCATGGGCGACATCCTCGCTCCCCGTGAGCGCGCCAAGTACCAGGGGTACTTCTTCGCCGTGTTCGGCATCTCCTCGGTGATCGGCCCGCTCGTCGGCGGCATCTTCGCAGGCGCGAACTCGATCCTGTGGATCACCGGCTGGCGCTGGGTCTTCCTCATCAACGTGCCGATCGGCATCGTCGCCCTCCTGATGGTCATCACGTTCCTGCACCTACCCAAGGTGAGTGCGAAGAAGAAGCCGCGCATCGACTGGTGGGGTGCGACCTCCGTCATCGTGGCGCTCGTGCCGCTCCTCCTCGTGGCGGAGCAGGGCCGCGAGTGGGGCTGGAGCTCGGCGGGCTCGATCGCCTGCTATGTGATCGGCGCAGTGGGCATCCTCGCCTTCATCATTGTCGAGACCCTCATGAAGGACGACGCGATCATCCCGCTGAAGCTCTTCCGCTCCGGCACGTTCTCGATGGCCACAGTCATCGGCGTGCTTGTCGGATTCGGCATGTTCGGCGCCATGATGACGATTCCGCTCTATCTGCAGATCGTCACGGGCCTCTCGCCCACCGCATCCGGCTTCGCCATGATCCCGATGGTCATCGGCCTGATGATCGCGTCGCTCGGATCGGGCCAGCTGGTCGCGCGCACCGGCAAGTACCGCATCTTCCCGGTGACCGGCACGCTGTTCACGGCGGTTGGCTTCCTGATCATGACATTCCTCACGTACGACAGCCCCCTGTGGTTCCTCATGATCGGCACGTTCGTGATCGGCCTCGGCCTCGGCCAGCTGATGCAGTCGCTCGTGCTCGCCAGCCAGAACTCGGTGAAGCCGCAGGACATGGGCGTCGCGAGCAGTGCGGCCACGTTCTTCCGCCAGATCGGTGGAACGCTCGGCACGGCGATCATGCTGTCCGTGCTGTTCTCGGTACTGCCGGCGAACATCATCCACGCCACCGCGGACAAGTCCACCCTGAGCTCGGCCCTCGACGCAGCTCTGAACCCGGCAGTGGCCGCCAAGGCGGAGAACAAGCCGATCATGAAGCAGCTCTGGAACCCGATCGTCACCCCGATCGAGACCAACGTCCAGAAGCAGCTCGACGCGGCATCGGACCAGGCGAAGGCCGCAGCAGTCACGGCAGTGACCGAGAAGGTGACCGAGGCCGTCAACGCGCAGGTCGCCGCCGGCGTCATCCCGGAGGCTGCAGCATCGACGGTCATCCAGCAGCAGGTCACCGCCGCGACCCCTGCCGCTGAAGAGGCAGCGCTCGGCGTCGTCGCGAAGAAGGCGTACGCCACTGTGACGGACGGTCAGGTGCAGGTCGACTGGTCGAGCGCTAACCAGCGTTCGCACTGGGTCGACCAGCTCACGCCGACGCTCGAGAAGCAGCTGAAGAAGAACGACGCCAAGACGTCTGGCGCCTCGAGCTCGACCAGCGACACGTCGTTCCTCAACGGCGCTGACAGCCGGCTGAGCAAGCCGTTCATGGTCGGATTCACGCAGTCGGTCGTGACCGTCTACTGGGTCGGATTCGGCGTGATCCTGCTCGCGTTCATCCTCACCTGGTTCTTCAAGGTGCCGCCGCTGCGCAAGACGTCGGCGCTGCAGGAGCAGGCGGATGCCGCCGGCCTCAGCGAGACCGGCTCGATCCAGCTCCAAGGCGCGTGATCGCACACCCGGGACGGCCTTTTGTGCGGCCGTCCCGGGTGGCAACACGCCAGAATGGATACATCATGACCACCGCTCAGCAGCCAGCCGGTGACACCCTGCGAGAGCGCAAGAAGCAGCACACCCGGCAGGCGATCCACGAGGCAGCGCTCGATCTCGTCGACCGCAACGGTCTCGACGGCACCACGATCGAGCAGATCTGCCAGCAGGCCGACGTGTCGCCGCGCACGTTCTTCAACTACTTCCCGTCGAAGGCCGCCGCGGCGCTTGGCCTTCCGGAGACGGCGATCTCACCCGAGATCATCGATCAGTTCAGGGCTGCGACCGGAGACCTGGTTCCCGCGCTGTGCCACCTCGTCGGTGAGCCCGCCGATGCCCGGCTCGACCGTCTCCGCATGAAGGAGATGATCCATCGTCGCCCGGAGCTGATGCCCGCCTTCACGCAGTGGATGACGAACGTGCGCGACCAGTTCGTGCAGCTGGCCGAGGAGCGCTCGCCGTCCCACGAGGTCGCCATGACCGCCGTCACCCTCGTCATGGCGGCGTTCGGACTCATCGTCCACGACCACTCTGAACAGAATGGCCCGGCATCCGAACGCCTGCAGGACGCCGTCGACAAGCTGGTCGCCGTGCGTGCGGCCGAGCTCACGCCGCCCAAGTAGCCGGAGGTCTCGGCGAGCCGCTCAGCGGCATCCGCTCCACGAATTCACGAATGGCAGTCCCGAAAGGGGCTGCCATTTCTCGTACCGCACCGGCACCCTGCGCCGCCCGAGACGTCAAATAGTGCGACGACAACTCCTCCGTAGCCGCGCTATTTGGCGTCTCGCAGGAAAGGGGCGAGAGAGAGGAGGGACGCGGAGGGACGAGTCGGAGGAACGAGGACGAAAAGACGAGGCTCCTGCAGGCTTGATCCTCCTGCCTTGCTATGGATTGTCCGAACGGTGACCGGACATTCTTCGAACGCTTTCTGTGACGCCTCCAAGGCTCCGGATGGGGCCCGGAAAAGTCGCCCTCCTACGGTTCTGATGTGTCCCGGCGGCTCACCCGACGCCCGTCGCGGCATCCAGACGTTTCCGAAGGAGAACCCGATGTTCCTCACCTACCTCAGACGCGAGCTGAGCAATCGCAAGAAGCAGACCGTGATCATCGCCGTAGGCATGGCGCTCGCGATCGCGCTCGTCATCCTCGTCAACGGCGTCTCGACCGGTGTGAAGGATGCCGAAGCAACGGCCCTGGAGTCCGTGAACGGTGTCGGCACCGACATCACGATCTCCCAGACGGCAAAGCCGGGATCAGGCAACCAGCGTTTCGACTTCGGATCCGGCAACAACGGCAACGGCAGCGACGGAAGCACCAGCCTCTCGCAGAGCAGGCTCTCCACGGCCATGGGATCCGCCTCGTACAGCGCATCGGCACTGACCAAGGTGAAAGCCGTCGATGGCGTCAAGGCCGCGACCGCGACTCTGTCACTGCAGAACAGCACGTTCTCCGGCCAGATCGCCCAGCAGGGCAGCAGCTCCGGCAGCGACGGCTCCAGCGGCTCGCAGTCGCAGACGACCCCGCCATCGGGCAGCGGCAGCGGCAGCAGCAGCAGCAGCGGAATGGGCCCCAGCTCCTTCGGCATCGACCAGTTCACGGTGACCGGCATATCGCTCGACACCCGCAGCGTCGGCCCGATGAGCTCGACCACGCCCACCAGCGGCCGATACCTGAGCTCCACCGATTCCGGCAAAGACAACGTCGTGCTCGACAGCAGCTACGCGAAAAGCGCTAGCAAGAAGGTCGGCGACACTGTCAAGATCGGCGACACCAGCTTCAAGGTCGTCGGCATCGTGAAGTCCACCTCGTCCTCCTCGACCACCGCCTCGAACTCGTATATCCCCCTCGACACGGCGCAGAAGGTCGCCGACCTCGACGGCAAGATCACGAATGTGTACGTGACGGCAGTCTCCGCCGGCGACGTCTCCACGCTGAAGACCGCGCTCGAGAAGGTTCTCCCGAGCGCCACAGTGAACACGCAGGCGGATCTCGCGGCCAGCATCTCCGGATCACTCTCGACGGTCTCCGCACTGGTGACCAACCTGGGTACGTGGCTCTCCCTGCTCGTGCTCGCGGCGGCCTTCCTCATCGCGGTGCTCTTCACGATCTCCGGTGTCAGTCGCCGGACTCGGGAGTTCGGCACGCTCAAGGCCATCGGCTGGAGCAACGGCCACGTCGTGCGTCAGGTGACCGGCGAATCCCTCGTGAACGGCCTCATCGGCGGTGCCGTCGGCGCCCTCGTCGGCATCGCGAGCATCCTCATCGTGAACTGGATCTCGCCCACCCTCTCCGTCGGTTCCGGCGGAGCGCCGTCTGGTGGCGGCGCACGGTCCGGTGCAGGAGCGGCCGCCGGAGCACCGAGCGGATTCCCCGGCGGAGGAGCCAGTGCCGCGCAGAGCGGTAGCGAGATCGCGCTGCACGTCCCGCTGACGGCGGGCATCATCCTGATCGCAGTCGGCCTATCGGTGCTCGGCGGCCTCATCGCCGGAGCGTTCGGCGGCTGGTGGGCGTCGCGGCTCCGTCCGGCCGAGGCGCTGCGGAGCGTGGCCTGAGGATGCCGTCCCGCAGCCTCGCGCTACTGCCGGCCGGTCCGGCGACCGCGGGGCCCACCGCGGGCGTCCCGCACGATCACGACTCCATCCCCTCCGATCCACCCTTTCGCAACACAGCCAAGGAGCGTCTCATGACCAACACCCTGCAGATCCCGTCCGAATCCACGCGCGACACCCTCGGCGTCGCATACTCGCTGCGCGACGTCGTCAAGACGTACAAGCAGAAGGGACGCACAGTACAGGCGCTGCGCGGCATCGATCTGGAGATCCCACGCGGCCAGCTGGTGGCCATCCAAGGCCCTACGGGTGGCGGCAAGTCCACGCTCCTTCAGATGCTCGGCGCGCTCGACCGGCCCACCTCCGGAACGGTCATGCTCGGTTCGCAGGACCTGTCACGGGCATCCGACAGGTCGCTCGCGAAGGTGCGCGGAACGGAGATCGGCTTCGTCTTCCAGGGCTTCAACCTGATCCCGACGCTCTCCGCGATCGAGAACGTCGAGACCGCGTTCGCGACGGACGACCTGCCGAGGGCAGAACGCAGACGACGCAGCGCCGAGGCGCTGGCATCCGTCGGTCTCGCCGATCGCTCAGACCACCGGCCGAGCGAGCTCTCCGGGGGCCAGCAGCAGCGCGTCGCCATCGCACGCGCCCTGGTCAAGGAGCCCGATGTGCTTCTCGCCGACGAGCCGACCGGCAGCCTCGACGAGGCGACCCGTGACGAGATCATGGCGCTCCTCGAGAAGGTGTGGCGCGAGCGCCTCCTCACGGTCGTGATCGTCACTCACGACTCGGCCGTGGCGCGTCGGGCGGAGCGGCGACTGCGCATCAAGGACGGACGCGTCACCGAAGTGTGAGGAGCCATGCCTCAACGCCTTGGGGCGAACGGTCTGCCCACTACGGCTCCCTGATCGGGCCCAGCGAGTCGGCTCACACCGCACCTCGACTCGCTCTGCTCGCTCACTGGGCTCGAGCCCGGGCAATGGGCCGTGGCTTGCTCAGCGGACACCAACAGGGCTCGTTCGGGCGCCCACACGGCGTGGAAACAGGCCCGGTTCACCACTTCGATCAGGCTTGAGCAAATCTTGAGGCGATCCCGCGGAACCCTCTCCATCACGTTGGCAGGATAGGTCGAGTCGCGCATCGCGCGGCGAAGCCCTCAACCCACAATGGCGCGCACCGATGGTGCCGCCAAAGCCCGCTGAACGCTGGTTCGAGCGTCGCGGTGAGGTGCTGGGCCCGTCTTCCGCAATGACCCGAACGCGGGACGGACCCAGCGCCCGGGGGCTCCGGCTCGGGCTTTGCGCGAGCATCAGGCCCTTCGCGTGCGAGGGTCGGACTTCGGCCCGACGAGCCTCAGACTCCCTCCGACCGCGCATCGACGATCGGCCGCTGGACGCCTGTGGCCGCCGTGGCGATCGTGCGCGCTCCCTGAACGAAGGCGACTTCCAGTCCGCTGGGAGCGAGCGTCGCCTCGATCGTCGTCTCTGCACGAAGTTCACCGAACGCGGGAAAGCCCACCGTGAGGGAGCGCGGCGGAGCGCCGTGGACATCCTCGTGCAGCAGCGCTGCGGCGTGCAGCAGCAGCATTCCGGGGAGGTGGTCCACCGGGTGGTCGAAGAAGAACGGGTCGGACTCGTCGACGGAGAGACGGGCCTGCAGCGTGTCATCCGCTCGTCCCGTCACGGTGATGAGCGGGGAGGACATTCCACGGATGTCGTCACCGAGCCGCTGCGCGTTGCGACGGATGGCACGGTAGTCGGCATCGGAGAGCGCGCGAGCACTCACGTGCCCCGAGGCGACGCCAGGCAGACGGTAGTCGACCTCGAGGATGTGCGGAACGCCCTTGCGCAGCTGGATCTCGGCGAAGTCCACCTCGAGGCGTCCGGTCACGGCGCCGAACCGGGGGAACTCGAGGGTCTCGGCCTCGACGTTCACGGTGATGCTCGAGACCACGAACTGCACGGACTGGCCCAGCTCCAGGCCAACGACGCAGATCGCGAGCCCGGCCTGGCGGAAGGCTTCGGCGAGCAGCGAGACCGGAACCCGCGACGGAGCCGGATGGCACAGCCAGTGGCTTCGAGGGATCTCGACATCCGCCCACCACATCTGCCCCGCGACATGCTCGATGCCCCAGACGAGCAATTCGGACCGGGTCGAACGGTGGGCAGCGCTGTGATCGATGAGTGCCACGTGAACGCACCTTAACGTGTCCCGCTCGCGTCGAGGGTGGCGCGGACGAACGATGACGGCCGCGAATCGTCTCGGGCCTCTTCGACCGCGGCCGGGCGAGGTGATTCAACAGTACTGGTCAGCGGATCTCCTCGTGCACGGTCCGCTCTACCCCCGCACTCGTGAGCTCAGGGCCTCAGCGGAAGCGTGCGGAGCGGGCTGGCTTCGGCGCGGATCGGCAGCCGCACGGTGAACACGGTGCCGCGCCCCAATTCGCTGTCGACCCCGACCGTGCCGCCGTGCGCGTCGACGATCGTCTTGACGATGGTCAGTCCGATGCCGACGCCCTGGATCGCGGCGTCGCGGGCATCGCGCGCCCTGAAGAAGCGGTCGAAGAGCCGCGCCTGATCCGACTTGCTGATGCCGCGGCCGTTGTCGGCGACCGAGATCACGACGGACTCGTCGTCGAACTCGAGCCGCACCAGGATCCGGCCGCCCTCGGCCGTGTACTTCGACGCGTTCGAGATGAGGTTGTCGACGACCTGCTTGATCCTGCCTCGATCGAGATGCACGAGAACCGTGGTGTTCGGAACGTGCAGGTCGAGCGTCTGATGCAGCGCCTCGACGACCGGGCGGAACGTGGTGACGGATTGCGTCAGCAGTGCGGCCAGGTCGATCGGCTCGATCCGCAGCGCAAGATCGCTCGTACTCGTGCTGAGCAGGTCGCGGATGAGCGCCAGCATCTGGTCAGCGCTGTGCTGGATTGTGCGGAACTCCTTGCCGAATCCGAGTGCCTCCACGTCGAATCCGTCGTCGATGAGGTCGAGGTAGCCGACGATCGAGGTGAGCGGAGTGCGCAGCTCGTGCGACACGGTCGCGAGGTACTCCTCGCGGATCTCGATCGCGTTCGCCAGGTCCGTCACGTCGTACGTCACAACGGCGGAGCCGAGTCGCTCGCCGTCCGGCCGGGTGATGGTGTGCGCCTCGGTGACCACGGCACGCTGTTCGCCCCGCGGGTCCCCGATCCAGTAGATGAGACCGCGCTCGTCGCCTTCCAGGGTCTCGGCGAGGATGTTCTTGCCGCGCTTCACGCGCGTGTTCCTGTCCGACGCGTACACATGGTCGCTCCGGCCGGTCTGCGGATCGTATCCGGTGAGCGTCAGCAGCCGCGCGAGCATCCGGTTGTGCAGCACGGGCCGATTCTCGGTGTCGTAGAACAGCACGCCGACATTCACCGCATCCGCGACCGAACGCACGACCACGCCCAGATCGCCCATCTCCTCGACGAGCCGCTGCAGTTCGGTCTCGGTGCGCTGCTGCCGCTCGCTCAGCCAGAGCTCGGAGACCGCACGGCCGATCTGGGCCGCGACGAAAGCGACGAGCGAGCGTTCGAACGATGTGCGTCGGGGCGCGCGAGCACCGTCCGCAAGCACGAGGGCGCCTTTCGCGGCACCGCCCGGCTCGATCGGTGCGAAGATGCCGTGCAGTGCCTCCGGCCCGAACAGTCCGCCGACGAGCGCCGAGCCGTCCTCCACGGAGAGTTCCACCGTGGGACCGTCCACCTTCGAGGCGTCACGCGACGCCGCATCAGCGATCTGGGCGCTGCGCGAGCGCAGCCGATCCGCGACGGCGGCGTCTGCATCCGAGGCTCCGCCCGGCGACACCCAGATGAGCGGGTGCGCCCCGCTTGCGGCGTCCGGGTCCGCCGGCAGCAGGACGACGGCGGCCCGTGCTCCGAACACCGAGCGCACGCCGTCGCTCGCGGCCCGCGCAAGGTCCGTCGCGGTCCTCGCGGCGTGCACCTCGGACGCGAGGGCCATGGCCCGGCCGCGCAGCTCCTCCGCCTGCTCCAGCTCGTCGCGTCGGCGGCGCGCACGCTCGCGCAGGAGGCCGACCCTGACGGAGAGCTGCTGCGGGACATCCGTCACCAGGAGGTAGTCGCGGTGCACCGACGATACGAGGGTCTCGGGATCCAGGTCGTTCAGCGAATCGGCGACCACGAGCATGGGGCCACGCGATGGTGCCTCGGCGGCATCCCGGATGACGACGACCTCCGCTCCGAATCCGGCAGCCCCAACGGCCCGCTCCACCGCTGCGACCGCGAGTGGTGTGAGCGGGAGGATGGACACGTCGGGCCCGTCGCCCTCGCCGGTCACCGCAGACGCACGGTGCCGGTGCAACGACTCGGCCATCGGGATCCTCTCTGTGGACGTCGTGCCGACCTCCTTCACGGTCGCGGCGTGCCGCCCTCCGCGGAGATCGATCTCCACGATCGCCGATGCGGAGCGGTCGCCCAACCAGTCTGCGCCGTGATTTCGATTCTCCTGAGGGACTCTTGAGGCGTCCCCGCGGCCTTCCTGTCGACAGAGAGGAGACACTGGAGTGATCGCTCAACGCGACAAGGATGTGGGGGCGCCCTCAACCCGAATGAAGGCGCCCCCTCCCCCCTTGTCCAAAGACGTGCCTCAACCCGAATGTGGCCCGTCATCACGGCGCGCGGCGCCTGTGTGGAGCTTTCAGGGTACGGGAATTCCGTCGACTTATCGAGCCTCTCGCGCATATCGATAGTGAACGTCACCCTAATGGGTGTCAAAGGTTTCGATGGTCGCGCTCTCCGCGCCGTCGATGCCTTGGTGTTCGCCCGGATCCGGCCCTAATTCTCGTTCGGATCACGCGGCGCAGCCAAGCGATATCCCACGCCGCGGACCGTCTCGATCAGATAGGGCGCCGCCGCGTTGTCCTCGAGCTTCTTGCGCAGGTTTCCGATGTGCACCTCGACGCCGCGCCGGTCGGCATCGCTGACGTAAGGATTGGCGACATACGCGTCACCGCGAAGGATGCGCGCCAGATCGTCCTTGCGGCGCACCGTGCGACCCGACTGGAGGAGCGCCTGCAGGAGCTCGAACTCGCTGCGGGTGAGGTCGAGTTCGCGCCCTTCCCGTCGCACGATGTGCGTCGCCGGATCCAGGATCACCCCGTTGTGCTCCAGCACGACGGTGGGTGTCGGTGCTGTGGCGTCGGAGACGCCATCAGCATCCGACACGGCCGCTGGGACATCGGCCGACCCTCCGGGGGCACCCTCGACCACGCGCGGCCGACGGAGCATGGCCTCGGCTCGGGCGCGCAGCTCGCGGGGACGGAACGGCTTGAGCACATAATCGTCGGCGCCGGCACCCAGCCCCTGCAGGGCGTCGATCTCCTCGTCGCGCGCAGTGAGCATGATGATGTACGCACTGCTGATCGCCCGGATGCGCTTCGCGGTCTCGAAGCCGTCCATGCCCGGCATGCTGACGTCGAGGGTCACCAGAATCGGATCGCACTCGCCGACCTGCTCCACCCCGTCGGTGCCGTTGGACACGGCGACCACATTGAGGCCCATCTGCTCGAGGACCAGGGCGATCAGCCCGCGGATGCCCTCGTCGTCCTCGATGACGACCGCGTGTCCGCCTCCGATCGATGCCATGCTCGAAGCGTAGCAATCGTGCGACGGCGCCCGGCGTCGCCGAGGCCCTCAGGACGCCGGAACAGGGCGCACGAGCTCCTCGAGGCTCTTGAACCGGCCGTCGTCGGCGACAGAGGCGAAGACGAAGGCCTCCTGGGCGAGAACGGATCCGTCGGGCTGCGTCACGCGGATGATGTGCCGCTCGGCATATGCCGAACCCTGCGCCACCTCGGCGACGACCTCGATGTCGACGTGATCGACGAAGGCGCGCAGCTGCGTCATCTGTTCGGCGAAGACCGCTCGATCGATCCATTCGCCGCCCGTGCTCTGGCGGTAGTCGTCAGTGAAGTGGCGCTGCAACACGGACTCCAGGGGGAGGTCGCGCTCTCCGAGCAACTCGTGCAGCGCCGCAGAGATCGAGGGCATTGAAGGTCCTTCGGGGCGATACTGCGTGGCTGCGATCACCGTACCGCGTTCAGCGGGTCTCCCCTGCCCCCCGGCAGAGGGCCACTTGGGTCTCGGCCAAAGGCGCTCACGTCGAAGGGTGCCGGATCAGCCCCGAGGGGCGAGCGGCACGTCGATCGACAGCACTGTCCAGTGCCGATCGGCCGCGACGGCCAGCATCGCCGGATCGGATCCCACGACGACGGGATCCGTCACCCGCTCGAGCAGCGGCAGGTCGCTCGGATGATCGCCGTAACCCCAGCTGCGCACGCCGTCGCCGAGCGGTCGCAGGTAGTCCTCGACGGCGTGCCGCTTGTCGTCGCCGATCATCGCCTGGCTGATGCGCCCGGTGTAGCGGCCGTCCGTCACCTCGAGCTCGGTGCAATACAGCCTGTCGATGCCAAGGGCGTCGCCGAGCGCGCGCAACGGGCCGTCGAAGGATCCGGAGACGAGCACGATGTGGTCGCCGGCCGATCGATGATCGCGGAGCAGCCGCAGCACGTTGTCTCTGAAGAAGCCGGGCACAGCCGACACCTCTGCGTACCAGGCGCGTCCGGCCTCGAGCACCTGTTCCTCCGGCTGGCCGGCCCAGATTCCGAAATAGACGCGGTTGAACTCGGTGCGATCCAGCTCGAGCACCTGATCCCGCAACTCACGCAGCCGCTCGAGCGAGATCATCGTCGGCACGCGCTTCAGATAGAACATCAGGAACGACTCGAGGGTGCGCACGGACACCAACGTCTCGTCCACATCGAAGAACGCGACACCACGCGGAACGGACACTCGGCTCACTCTCCTCACGGCCCGCGACGGCATCCGCCGCTCGGCCGGTCCGACGGTAACACGCCGGGATCGCCTGCCGGCGGGCTGCGTCTATCGACCGCCGCCGCGCGTCGCGCCCACCACGGCGGCCACCGTCGCGAGGTCCGTCGCGTCGTAGGAATCCGCTCCGCCGCCAGGCCCCGCGACCGTGGCTGTGACTCGCGTGCGAGCCGAAAGGTGCACGGCGTCGACGCCCGTCGAGATCAGAATCGGAAGATCGGCGATGCGGATGCCGCCGCCGGCGACCACCTCCAGGCGTCCGGCAGCGCGCTCCACCAGCCTGGTCAGCACGGGTGCGCCGTCGACACTGCGCTCCGCCCCTCCCGAGGTGAGAATGCCGGAGACGCCGGACTCGACGAGTTGCTCGACCACGGACTCGGGGTCGGGCACCGCGTCGATCGCCCTGTGGAAGATGAGATGCGCGTCGCCCGCGGCCTCTCGCCAGCGCCTCACCGCGTCGACGTCGATGCGTGCGTCCGGAGTGAGCGCTCCGACGATCATCCTGGTGATGCCGACTTCGACGAGGAAGCGGATGTCCGCACTCACCACCGCGATCTCGTCGCTGTCGTACACGAATCCGCCTCCGCGCGGGCGCACGAGCACGCCGATCCGTTCCGGTCCGTCTGACGCCTCTATCACGCGGTCCACGGCACCCGGCGAGGGCGTCAGGCCGCCCATGCCGAGCGCCTGGCACAGCTCGATGCGGTCGGCACCGGCCGCAAAGGCGGAACGTGCACCGGCGGGATCCTGCACGGCGATCTCGACGATCGTCACGGCATCCGCTCTCCGAGTCTCTCGATCACCGCGCAACGGGCTCCGGCGTCGCCCGTCAGGCCGCCTGAGCCTCGCGCTTGATCGCCGAGATCTCGAACTCGAGGGTGATCTTCTCGGAGACGAGCCAGCCACCCTGGTCGAGAGCCATGTTCCATTCGAGACCGAACTCGCGACGGTCGATGCGTCGGGTGCCCTCGAAACCGGCGCGGAGCGCACCGAAGGCATCCGTCTGCACACCGGTGAACTCGATCGGGATCGTGAGCGGCTTGGTGACGTCGCGGATCGTGAGGTCGCCGGAGACCACGAGCGCGTTCTCACCGACCTCTTCGATGCGGGTGCTGCGGAAGGTGATGTCCGGCCACTGCTCCACGTCGAAGAAGTCCCCGCTGCGCAGGTGCTCGTCGCGCTGGTCGTTGCGTGTGTCGACGCTGGCCACCTTGAGCACGACCTCGGCCTTCGAATTCTCCGGGTCGGCGAAGTCGGCGTGCAAGGTGCCCGTCACCTCGTTGAACGCACCACGGACGTTCGCCACCATGGCGTGCTTGGCGGAGAAGCCGATGCGCGTGTGGGCGGGGTCCAGGTCCCAGTCGCCGCTCAGGTCGGGTCCGTTGTCGGTCATGATCTTCCTATCGGTCGTTGCATGAGCTCCCACAGTCTCTCATCCGTGGGTTGATCGAATGCCCAGAGCCTCGGACAGCGGGTGCGCGTGGGCAGCCGATCGCGACGACGCACGCGGTGCGCGTACAGAACGAGCGGCGAGGCTTCACCGTCCGCCGGGCCGCGCGGGGGCCACGAAGCGTCACACAAGAGTGCTAGATCGAGATTACCGTGCGCCCCGAGTGCGGGCAGACAGCTTGTGCCCCGGATCCGCCGCCGCGATGATCTTCCGCCGAGCGGATTCCACGGATGCCTTGTCCCCTGCCGTGATCCGCACGGCTCCGCTGCGGTCCACGGCGATCTGGGCACCGGATTCGCGGCAGATCGCCTGGATGGTCTGCCCTCCCTTGCCCTTCACGCGTCCGACTGCGCCGGGGACGATCCGGAATTCGGCCACGTACGTCCACGCCGTCGACTTGACCACCGCTTCGCCCGCACTGGGCCACGGCTCGGCGACCCACACCTTGAGCACGCGTCCGTCGAAGTCGCCCTCGAGTCGCACGCTGTTCTCCGCGGGATCGTGCAGCACGCGTGCCGGCCGTGCCAGAACGGATTCGAGCTGCTGCCGGTCTACGCCGCGCTGGAGCATCCGCTCCCTGGCATGCGCCGTGTATCTGATCGGAGCGGCGACACCGCCGGCCCCGGGACGACGGCCGGAACGACGGACATTCCGCCGCGCCGCCCACGAGAGCAGGACGATCGCGACGACGACCGCGACAAGGGCGAAAGGGATCCACAACCATGATCCCTGCATGTGCGCATCCTCTCGATCGGCGTCGGCGAGGGCCTCAGCCCTTTGACCATTGTGACGCGAGCCGACCAGTGGCTGGATTCCGCAGTGCCGGAGCCGGGGCGCCGCCGCTCCACGTCACGCCTGCGTCGGCACCAACCCGGCGACGGATGCCTCCGCGATCACCGCCGCGACGGCGTCCGGCTGCGACACCGCCAGCGCGTGGGATCCGCCCGCGAGCTCCGTCGTTCCGCGCGAGGAAGCACGCGCAGCGCCTGCACGGTGCACGGCCACCGGGATGTTGCGGTCCTCATCGGCGAAGACGTGCCACGACGGGATGTCCTTCCAGGCCGGCCGATCGGTGGGCAGCGGCTCCGTGAGCGCCGCCTGGGTGACCGCGCGCTGAGTGGCCGCCATGAGTGCCGCCTGATCCTCGGGGACATCCGCCGCGAACTGGCTCCGGAACAGGTCGGGCCGGATGACGAACTCGACGTCGCCGGTGGAAAGCGTTCGCGGATCGAGCGCATCGCCGAGCGTGCTGCCCGGCTCGCTGGTGGAGAGATCGAACGCGTTCTGTCCCGTCTCGGGGACGAAGGCGTTGACATAGACGAGCGCGGCGACGGACTCGTTCCGCGCCGCAGCCTCCGTGATGACGAGTCCGGCGTAGGAGTGGCCGACCAGCACGACGGGACCGCCGACGGATGCGATGGCATCCCGCACATAGGCGGCGTCGCCCGCGAGGCTGCGCAGCGGGTTTCCCACTGCGACGGCGTGCAGGCCGTGCTGGTGCAGCCTGCTGATGACGCCGTTCCAGGATGCGGATTCCGCGAAGGCGCCGTGCACCAGGACGATGGTGGGCTTCTGGTCGTTCATTGTCTCTCCTCGATTCGTTGTGGTGCGTTGCCGATGGACCGAACATGGATTGTGCGCCGGGTTCGGAGGACGCCGGCGACATCAGTTGAGACAGCGGAGGCGCTCCGCTTGTGACGGCCGCGGCGATATCCGGCGATTCGCACTTCTCTGTCGCAGATCTCTGTCACAGATCGAGGACTCGTCCTGTCAGACCTGTCAGAAGAGCTTTCGTCCGCTCGGGCGAGCTGGGAATCAACCAGAGAAGAAGGAGTGAGCAATGAAGATCACGGTGGTCGGCGGCACGGGACTGATCGGCACGAAGCTCGTGCGTCTGCTGCGCGAACAGGATCACGAGGTCGTGGCTGCGGCACGGTCGACAGGGGTGAACTCGTTCACCGGTGACGGGCTGGAGGCGGCCCTGGAGGGCGCGGAGGTCGTGGTCGACGTCTCCAACGCGTCGTACTCCGATGAAGAGGGTGCCAGGGAGTTCTTCGCCACGTCGACGCAGAACCTGCTGACCTACGGCGATGAGGCGGGCGTGAAGCACCACGTGGCCCTGTCCGTCGTCGGCTCCGACCGCCTGGCCGGCGACCTCGGCGGGTACTTCACCGCGAAAGCGGAGCAGGAGCTCATGATCCAGAACTCAGGGCGCTCGCACTCGATCGTGCAGGTGACGCAGTTCTTCGAGTTCGTGCGCGGCATCAGCGCCTCAGCGATCGACGCAGACGGTGTTGCGCTGGAGAACATCCTGATCCAGCCGATGGCGGCGGATGACGTCGCCGCCGTGCTCGCATCCGTCGCGTGCGGCCCGGCGGTGGAGGGGACCATGGAGTTCGCCGGGCCCGAGGTGTTCAGCCTCGCGGAGATCGCGCGAAGGGAACGCCACTTGGGCAGGGATCCCCGGGAGACTGCGCCCGACGTGCTCGGAACGTACCTCGACGTGCGACTCGGCACGCGCGACCTGCTCCCGGGACCGGATGCGACGCTCGCGCCGACCACGTTCGACGGGTGGCTCCACGCATCCGCCCTCCGCCCCCAGACCAGCGGTGTCTGATACACAGGCGAACGGGGTGTGCGCGGTCCTCGAGCCGCGGGCACCCCGCAACTCTTCTCGATCGGAACGAATGAGGGCGGCACGACGGATGGATGCAACGGAGCAGTTCGGAGTACACGAGGCGGCAGCGGAGTTCGAGCGGTCGCGGCGGCGACTGTTCGGGATCGCGTACCGCATGCTGGGCAGCGTGGCGGATGCGGAAGACATCCTGCAGGAGGTCTGGATCCGCTGGCAGACCACCGACCGCGCCGACATCAAGGAGCCGGCCGCGTTCCTCACCACGATCACCACTCGCCTCTCGATCAACTCGCTCCAGTCGGCGCACACCCGCCGCGAGACCTATATCGGACCCTGGCTCCCCGAGCCGGTGAACACGGAGAACGACCCAGCGCTCGGCGCCGAACGCGGCGAGGCGCTGGAGTACGCCGTCCTCCTCCTGCTCGAGAAGCTGACCCCCACCGAGCGCGCCGCGTACGTTCTGAGGGAGGCGCTGGACTATCCGTACGGGCGGATCGCCGAGATCCTGCAGTGCACGGAAACCGCCGCCCGTCAGCTGGTCAGCCGGTCCAAGAAGCATCTGCAGTCGGAGCGGAAAGCCCAGGTCGACACGGCAGATCAGCGACGGCTGCTCACCGCGTTCCTCGCCGCTGCCCAGCAGGGGAACGTCGACGAGCTCGAGCGACTGTTCGTCACCGACATCGTCAGCCTCACGGATGGGAACGGGGCGAAGCTCGCCGCGCGCATCCCCGTGGCTGGAGCCCTGCGGGTGGCCAAGTTCGTCGCGGCCTTCTCGTCGCATTTCTGGACGGGAAAGTCCATCGACTGGGTCGAGATCAACGGACGTCCCGGCGTCACCCTTTCCGAGGACGGCGTCGTCACCACCGCCCTCACGGTGACTGTGTCGCCTCAGGGGATCACCCGCCTGCTCTGGGTGATGAGCCCGGACAAGCTCCGCCACGTCTCGATGGCCTGAACATGAAGACGTGGAAATCGCGACGCACGCCCGTCGCAGAGCTGCTCTACGCGTGGGAGCGCGACGAGCTGTCGGAGCTCATCGAGGTGCTGCATCCGCGCGCGACGCTCACCGTGGACGGCGGCGGCACGATGGTGGACGTGCCGCCGGCGACGGGATCCTTGGCCGTGGCATCCGCGCTGCTCGCTGTGCGCGACGAGCTGCCCGGCAGCACGCTTGCGCTCGGCGAGGTCAATGCGACGCCGGGGATCGTCATCCGCTCGCACGACCGCGTCGTCGGAATCGTCGCCGTGTCGGCGCAGGGCCCGCGCGTGAAGTCGCTGTGGGCCGTGCTCAATGAGGCGAAGCTCACGCACTGGAATCGCAACTGATGCACGTCGCCGTCACAACGACGCCCGTTCTCTTGTCAACACTGCAGGGCGTCGACAGGCGCCGAACAACGTGAAGAGAGGTACGGAAATGGCAAGGATCATCGTCGTCGGCGGCACGGGTCTCATCGGATCCAAGGTGGTCGCGAAGCTTCGCGAGCACGGCCACGACGCCATCGCTGCTGCGCCCAGCACCGGCGTGAACACCATCACGAACGAAGGCGTGTCGGATGCCCTTGCCGGCGCCGATGTCGTGGTGGACGTGGCGAACTCCCCCTCGTTCGAGGAGAAGGCCGTCCTGGAGTTCTTCGAGACGTCGACGGGCAACCTGATCGCTGCGGAGCGCGAAGCCGGTGTGCGACACCACGTCGCCCTGACGATCGTCGGCACGAATCGTCCGCAGAACATCGCCTACTTCGCGGCGAAGAGCGCACAGGAGAAGCTGATCCGCGAGTCGGGCATCCCGTACTCGCTCGTGCATGCGACGCAGTTCTTCGAGTTCCTCGGCAGCATCGCCGACATCTCCACGGAGGGCGACACCGTGCGGCTTCCTGGTGCGCTCATCCAGCCGATGGCCGCGGAGGATGTCGCCACCGCGGTGGCACGCGCTGCCGCGGGCGATCCGGTGGGCGAGATCGAGATCGCGGGACCTGAGCAGTTCGGGATGGACGAGTTTGTACGCCGCGGACTGACCTTCCGCGACGATCCACGCACGGTCGTGCGCGACGACACCGCGCCCTACTACGGCGCCGTGATCGAGGAGCGCACGCTCATCCCGGTCGAAGGCGCGACCATCTTCGAGACCCGACTCGAGGACTGGCTGCCGGCGAACCCGCCGCGCAAGTAGCGGCCTTGAGGAACGGGGTGGATGCGGCACGACCGGTGCCGCATCCACCCCGTTTTCTGTGCGGCTGTGCCGCCAGAAGCCGTGTCCTGATCGACTATCGTTCGGCGACGCTCGTCTCCGGTGCGGCATGAGGCATCAGCCCGAGGACGCCGGATGCGAGGAACAGCAAAGCGCCACCGACCGTGCCGAGCCCGGTCCAGAACGGGCTGAGCAGCGCATCCGTCCCCGGAACGACGAAGGACCCGACGGCTGCCGCGGCGAACAGGATGGATCCGCCGAGGTTCAGCCAGGCGCCGGCACGGTCACGACCACGGTTGCTCGGATGCACGGCCATCGCGCTCGAGACGAGGAAGCACACCGAGCCGTAGACGTCCGGCCGCCATCCCGTGCCGCCCGCGGCACCGGCCGACACCACGGAGACGAGCGCGAGCGCGGTGCTCAGGTTGAACAACAGTGTTCCGAGCAACTGGATGCCGGACGACCACCACGTCGGATCCGCCAGGGAGCACGCCGCGCCGATGGTGAAGAACACGGAGCCGACCACGAACACGATGTTCGTGGTGATCAGCCCGAGCTGTTCGGCAGCGGAGGGAAGCGCCGCGATCGCGAAACAGACCGATCCGATCACGAAGGCCGCTGCCGCGACACGGCTTCGGACCGTCAGGAACTCGCGCAAGGACTCGTCCTCGCCTTCCAGCTGCCGATCACCGCTAGTGCTTGATGTGCGGCACGTGTTCGCGATGCACAGCGGTGGTCTTGCCGGGGTCGTCCCACACGATCACCGTCGCCAGGTCGGTGTTCCGAGGAGCACCCCACACGAAGACCTGGTCTCCGATGGCCTTCAGCTGCGCTGTCCCCAGTTGCTCGTCGACGAAGACCTCGATCGTGTCCGACCCTCTGTCCTCCACCCGCGTCACCATGGAGAGTGGACTGGCATCCGGGATGCCGACCGCGAAGTTCGACGTCAGCTCCCCCCAGACCGCGACCGACAACGGGCCGGTCACGGGTATCTCCGGCTCCCCCATGATCCTGACGGACGGTCCGGGGCTCGCCGACGCTGTCGAGCATCCGGACAGGAGCAGACAAGCCGCGACCAGCGCCGCGACGGATAAGGCCTTCGGAGACTTCACCGACTTTCCTTCCCCCGAAGAAAGCACAGCAACCGCCTCAGTATGACCCTTCGACGGTAGGCGATCAATGGCCCTGAGAATCGCTCGACATTCATCCGCGACGTCCCGGGCAGTGGTTAGGTTGTGAGGGGATCGAAGCACGGCCGGGGGCGGCGACGTGGGCCGTGCGGTCGATCCGACTGGTCGGGGGCGCGGGCAGACCCGTCCCTTTTCTTCGGGGGAGGTTCCAGATGGCCACCAGAAAACCGTCGGTGACGAGGGGACCGGTGAACGCCTTCACCGGGATCGGCGACACGACTCAGCTCAATCCGCTTTTCGCTCGAGCAGGCGAGATGACCGACTTTCCTGTCGACCAGCTCCCCGACGGGGAATCCCTCCCGGAGACTGCCTATCAGGTCGTGCACGACGAGGCGATGCTCGACGGCAACGCGCGGCTGAACCTTGCGACCTTCGTCGGCACATGGATGGACGACCAGGCCACCAGGCTCTACGTCGAAACCGCCGACAAGAACATGGTGGACAAGGACGAGTATCCGCAGACCGCCGCCATCGAGACGCGCTGCTGGAAGATGATCGGACGGCTGTGGAACGCCCCCGATCCCGAGCGAGCCATCGGCACCTCCACGATCGGATCGTCGGAGGCCTGCATGCTCGGCGGTCTCGCGCTGAAACGGCGCTGGCAGAAGGCACGCAGGGCGGAGGGCAAGTCGACGGACAAGCCGAATCTCGTGCTGTCGAGTGCCGTGCAGGTGTGCTGGGAGAAGTTCTGCAACTACTGGGATGTCGAACCCCGGTTCGTCCCCATCACCGAGGAGCACAAGGTGCTCGACGGTCACGACCTCGACCGGTACGTCGACGAGAACACGATCGGCGTCGTGGCCATCATGGGCGTGACGTACACGGGGATGTACGAGCCCGTCGCGCGGATCAGCGAGGCGCTCGACCGCATCCAGGAGGCGAAAGGACTCGACGTCAAGATCCATGTCGACGGCGCGTCGGGAGGGATGATCGCCCCGTTCCTGCAGCCCGATCTGGAATGGGACTTCAGGGTCGACCGTGTGGTCTCCATCAGCACTTCGGCGCACAAGTACGGGCTCGTGTTCCCTGGACTCGGCTGGGTCGTGTGGCGATCGGTGGACGACCTGCCCTCCGATCTCGTGTTCGACGTCACCTACCTCGGCGGACACATGCCGACGTTCGCACTCAACTTCTCGCGCCCCGGTGCGCAGGTCCTGCTGCAGTACTACCTGTTCCTGCGACTCGGACGCGACGGTTACTACCGGGTGCAGAAGGCGACGCAGGACATCGCCGTCTACCTCGCGTCCGAGATCGCGAAGATGCCCGCCTTCGACCTGTGGAACGACGGAACCGACATCCCCGTCTTCGCCTGGCGCCTGACAGAGGGATACACCGACAAGTGGAACCTCTACCACCTCTCAGAGCGCTTGCGCCTGAAGGGATGGCTCGTCCCCGCCTATCCGATGCCGGATGACCTGACCGACGTGGTCGTGCAGCGCATCGTCGTGCGAAGCGGGCTGAGCCGCAGCCTCGCCGAGTCGCTGATCCAGGACATCCGCGAGGCCGTCGACTATCTCGACGACCTCGAGTCGCCGATGCCGACAGAGGGCCTCACGTCGACTTTCACGCACTGAAGAAGATCGCACCCCGAGACAGCCACGGCTGAGAGGACGGTTGCCGCTTCCGAAGCGTTTCGGTGCGACATCCCGCTCGCAGCCGCCTCACACGGGCGTTGGCACGGCCGCGTGAGGCCAGAACGGGGCCGATGACTGCTGGCGCAGCCATCCGCGCACGTCGGCCTGCTCGAGCGCGGTCTCGATGAAGTCCGCGACGGCACGGTTCGACGGTTCGTCACGCCACACGATCGACCACGGATAGACCGGTTGCAGCTCAGCCGGCCGGTGCACCGGCATCCCGTCGTGCACGTAGCGCAGCGCGTAGGACTCGAACTCGAGCAGGTACCGCCGATCGGATGCCCGCAGCATTCTGACTCTGCACTGATCGAACGTTCCCGGGTTGCCGAGCCAATGGAAGGCGACGCCGGCGTGCGCTTCCAGCTCGCTCACGAACTCGCCGTGGGCGTTGAACATCGCCGATCCGACCGGGTCGCTGAACACCTCGATCGGCCGCTCGTACATCGAAGCGGTCTCCGCTGCCGGATCGCCGGGCCGCCCCACCAGCCAGAAGGGCTCGTAGCGCAACGGGAGTCGCCGCCAGCCGACCGGATGAGCGTTGGTCATGGCAGGCGTCAGCCGGACGATGGCAACATCGAGCAGTCCGCTCATGAGCGCGTCGAACTGTCTTCTGCTGTCCATCGAGCTCGCGGTCACCTGCACGTCGGGGTATCGGCTCGAGAACGCGTCGACCACGACTCGGCAGGTGTCGAGGTCGAAGATGTGCGCGACACGGATGCCGGACACGTCGGGTCGCGTCATCCGGCTTGCATGCGCGATGAGCGCCCGACCGTCACGCAGAAAGCGGACACCCTCCGTGGTGAGCGCAACGTGGCGGCTGTCCCGCACGAGGAGCCGGAACCCGACCTCCTGTTCCAGGCGCCGGATCTGCTTCGACAGGGCGGGCTGACTGATGTGGAGTCTGGCGGCCGCGCGACCGAAGTGCAGTTCGTCGGCGACGGCGACGAAGTAGCGCACCAGCCGAAGATCGAGATCCACGCGTGTCCTCTCGTTCGCGACCTTATGGAAGGTTCCTCTTCCGGCGGCGATTGATGCAACCTCAGTTATCGATTTGCCCAGAACAGGTCCTGGACCGAACCCGATTCGCGGGTGTTTGCTGATCACGACAGTTGACTGCGAGGAGCACAAACATGGCCGAACAAGCCCGTCCCGTCGTTTTCATCCACGGACTGTGGCTTCACGCCACCAGCTGGCAGCCGTGGATCGAACGCTTCCAGGCGGCCGGATACGCTCCGGTCGCGCCCGGATGGCCCAACGAGGCGGCCACGGTGGCCGAGGCGCGCGCGAATCCCGAGGCAGTCGCGAACATCGGGATCGATGAGGCAGCGGCGCACTATGCGGAGGTCGTGTCGGGCCTCGGCGAAGACACCATCCTCATCGGACACTCGTTCGGCGGACTCCTCGCCGAGAAGCTGCTCGGCGAGGGCATCGGCGCGGGCGCGGTCGCGATCGACCCGGCCCAGATCAAGGGCGTGCTGCCCCTTCCGCTCGCACAGTTGCGCTCGGGCTTCCCCGCGCTCGGCAACCCGGCGAACCTGCACCGCGCCGTCTCGCTCACGGCGCCCCAGTTCCGGTACGGGTTCGGCAACGCGCTCACCGAGGAGGAGTCTGACGCTCTCTTCGAGAGCTGGACCATCCCCTCCCCTGCCCGTCCGCTCTTCCAGGCCGCGGCAGCGAACTTCGTCATGCACTCCGCGGCGGCGGTCGACACGAAGCGGGAACCGCGCGGCCCGCTCCTGCTCATCTCCGGCACGGCAGACCACACGGTCCCCGACGTCGTCACGAAGTCGACGCTGAAGCAGTACCGCGACTCGATGGCGGTCACGGAGTTCAAGCAGTTCGAGGGCAGGGGCCACTCCCTGACGATCGATCACGGCTGGGGCGACGTCGCGGACGCCGTCCTCGAGTGGCTCGCAGCACAGGGACTCTGATGGATCTCGGCCTGGACGGCGCCGTCGCCATCGTCACGGGCGCCGGGCGCGGCATCGGCCTGGCCGTCACACGAACGCTCGTCGCCGAAGGCGCCAGAGTCGTCGCCGCCTCGCGCAGCATCACGCCTGCACTCGCGGAGCTCGCCGACAGCGGTGCCGTTGAGACCGTCGCGGCAGATCTCACGGATCCCGAGGTCCCCGACCGACTCGTCGCTCGAGCGCTGACGCTCGGCCAGCTCCGCATCCTGGTGAACAACGTCGGCGGGGTGCGGCCGCGAACGGGTGGCTTCGCATCCGTCACCGACGACGAGTGGACGAACACGTTCCAGCTCGACGCCCTGAGCGCGATCCGGATGACCCGGGCCGCGCTCCCGACGATGCGGAGCGCAAGGCGCGGAGCGGTGGTGACCGTCGCATCCGTGAATGCCAAGCTGCCGGATCCTGCCGTCATCGACTACAGCGCCGCGAAGGCGGCACTCGTCAACTTCTCGAAGTCGCTGTCGAAGGAAGTCGGAGCGGATGGCATCCGCGTCAACACCGTGAGCCCCGGGCCGGTCGCCACCGACCTCTGGCTCGGCCACGACGGCGTAGCCGACACGATCGCCGCAGCCGGCACGGATCGGGCGAAAGTCGTCGCGGGAGCGGAAGCATCGATGGTCACCGGACGCTTCACGAAGCCCGATGAGGTCGCCGCGCTCGTCGCGTTCCTGGCGAGCGACCTGGTCGCCGGCAACACGACGGGGGCGGACTACCTCATCGACGGTGGGTTGACGGCGGAGCTGTAGCGACACACTGCGTTCATCTCTCCGTCACCCTCGAGTAGGGATCCGCACCCGTCGCAGGGTTACGCTCGACGGCACCGAACAGCGGAAGACGCGTTCGGTTGCGATCCCGCTGGGGGTTGGGATCGTCGTTGAGCCCTGGCCTTTCGGGTAGGCCGGGGCTCAACAGCCTCAGTGGCCGCGGAGCCAGATCGGGTTCGTGAGTGCGGCCATCGGTCCGAAGCTCAGCGACGGCCCCATCGAGGTGCCGCCGGCAGAACCGTCGGCCATCGGATGCCGCACTTCGGCCCGCACGAACGCCGCGATCTCGGGGCGAGTGACCCAGGTCACCGTTCCCTCACCGGATGCCGGCAGTCGGGTCTGCAGCATCTGTCCCTCGTCGGTGAACAGCCGGACGGTGCCGTTCGGCACACCCGAGGCCTCCACCGTGACGGTCACGTCCTCGCTGTCGTCGGCCTGCAGGATGTCGCCGATCCCGGCCGTGCGACCCTTCGCGCTGGTGGCGGAGAAGGCGAGCTGCACGTCGGCGGATTCCGCGATCCAGGATCGTCCTGCCTTGAGCCCTGCGAGGATCGCCTGGCGAGACAGGTCGTCGGCGAGCACGACATTGTGCGGCAGGCCGATCACGTCTGTCGGGTTGTGGGCGTCGCTGTTGCCGAATGCAGGAAGCCACTTCTTGCCCGTGCGTGCGGCCTGCGCGAGCAGGTTGGCCCAGGTGGAGACCGCTGCGTCGTCATCCCATCCCCACGGTCCAGTCCAGACCTCGGTGCCGTCGAGCCCGTCCCAGCCGAACTTCCACTCGGCGCCGATCCAGGGGCAGTACATGTGCGCGGAGACGTTGAGACCGCCGTCGGCCCCGACGCGCCGCTGGAAGGCGGGGAACACGTTGTCGCGCGCGCGATAGCGCCAGTCGATGAAGTCGCCGGGCATCGTGCCGATGGCCAGCCAGTGCCCGTTGCGGGTGGTGACCTCTTCGCCGGTGATGATCAGCAGGTCGTCGCCGGCCAGCGGGCCCCACACGCCATGGGATGCCGTCGTGTTGTGGTCAGTGGACACCATGAAGTCAAGACCGCGCGCACGCGCACCAGCTGCTACGTTGTCCGGGGTGTTGCGTCCATCGGAGTAGACGGTGTGCAGGTGGCAGTCGCCCCGGTACCACGCGCGTCCGCGGCCCTTGGCGGATGTGGCGGGATACGCGGGAGCGAACGCGCTGCCGGGGGCACCTGCAGTCAGCGTGACCTGCACCTCGTAGTCCATGCCCTGCGGGGTGACCTGGTACGGGCCGAGCACGACATGCCAGGTGCCAGGCATCACGTTGCCGGGAAGGTATCCGGGCGTCGCCTCGGACTTGCTGATCGCGAACTCGGTGCGGAATCCGCCCGACCAACCGCGGAATCCGGCCCCGCCCACATCCATGCCGCGAGCATCGAACATGCCGATGTCGCACGAGTTGCCCGGCGTGCCCGACGGCACCGACGGCTTCGAGTAGCTGTAGGAGACGGCGATCTGCGTGATGCCGGCCGGAACGACGACGGGGAGGTAGACGAAGTCGGGGGCACCGGCATCCAGATGGCCGCTGATCGTCTTGGTCTGCGGTCCGCTCGGCGTAGCAGCGGTGGCCGCGTCGGCGGGGTCTGCGAACACCATCGGGGCGAGCGCAATCCCCGCGCCGGTGCCCAGTGCGGCAAGCAGAGCACGCCGCGAGAGGCCACGAGCGGGGGCGGGTGGTGCTGCATCCTGAACGTTCATGGCACCGAGCGTGGCGAGCGAAAACGCCTGCGGTGCGACGGGGACGTGAACGGATGGGCAACCTGGGGTGTCTAGCCGCGTTTGGGGGTGGTCGTCTCATGTCCCCTTCCGCCGCAAGAATCAAGGCTTCCTGAATCAACCGTCACCAACTCGCCCACAACCCCGACCCTCAACCCCACCAACCGCTAGGCAAGCCGTGGCACGGAAACTCACCCGATGAGGGCGCTACCACAACGCCACCAGACAGTGGTCGTTATCCGGTCCATCCCTGCGCCGTCTGCGACGGACTCCCTACCTACTGCCCGGTGATGGATCCGCCTGCGTGTGGCAGGGTGTTCGCTCGTGGCCAGGATTTGAACCCGCCGCACGGTCTCCGCGGTCGTCCTCAATTCAAGCAACTGTGCTGATCAGAAGCTACTTCACGATCACACACGATAGTCTCCGATCACGTCTTTTGACGATGGATTATCGTCATCTTTGTCGTCAACCGGCGACGCCATCCGCGCTTCCGGCTGCTCGTCGCCGCCTCGGCACCGACGGCGATCGCTCGCCTAACTTTCTCGTACTCGCAGCACCGTCTTACCCGGCGCCTTTGAGGTTCCCCGGCTGCCATAAGCCGCGGCCCCCTCGGCGAGCGGATAGGTGTCGGCGATCGCAACCTCGAGTTCGCCCGTGGCGAGCACGGCCGCGAGCCGACCGAGCACGGCGGCGTCGGCCGTTACGACGAAGAACTGGGCGTCCACGCCGTAGGCGGCGGCGAGATCTTCTGACGGCGGCTCTTGCAGAGTGATCACTCGACCGCCGGGACGCACCGCGGAGTAGAGCCACTCCGGCGTGCCGGCGCCGACGGTGTCGATCGCGCCGTCGAAGCTTGCAGCGGGAACGCGATCGGTCTCCGTTCCGACGAGAGCGGTTGTCGCGCCGAGCCGCTTGGCACGCTCGGCGGCCTCAGCCGACCGTACCGTAGCGGTGACCTCGATTCCCATCCGGCCGGCGAGCTGCACGACGAACGCACCGACTCCACCCGTGCCGCCACGGATCAGCAGGCGGCCGCCGTCGGCGACCTGCAGGTGCTGCTCGAGCGCCTCCATCGCGGTAAGCGCGGGCAGCACGGCCGCGGCGGCGGTCGCATCGCTTACCTCGGCCGGCTTGCGGGCGATCGAGGATGCGGGCACGAGCACGTACTCGGCGGCAGCGCCGTTCCGGTTGAACGGCACGAGCCCGAAGACCGCATCGCCGACGGCGAGTCCCGTCACTTCCGGGCCGACTGCGGCGACCATGCCGGCGAACTCGTGAGACGGCACGATCGGCGTTCGGTCGACGCCGTCCGCCTCCCAGGTCTCCGGCCAGGTCAGCTCGTCGAAGGTGATGGCCGCGACAGCGACTCGGACGAGAACGTCGGCGCCGGTCGGGGCACCCGGAACCGGTGCGTCTTCGTAGACGAGCTGCTCGGGGCCGCCGCGCGCGTGGGCGCGCAGCGCCTTCATCTGAGCAGTCAGTGGTGCAGAGGAGTCCGTGGAGTTCATGCGTTCGCCTTCTTGGTGATTCGGATGATGGCCAGCTCACGCACGGGCGCGCGAACCGCGACCGGTGCGATGAAAGTCAGATACAAATCGCTCGTCGCCGCAAGACCCACGGCCGAGGTAGGGCTCGCCTGTCGCACTCTGATGGCAAGCTGCGCCTCCATTCAGATGCTCGGAAGACGTACTTCACCCGACGGGAAATGGTGGCTGCCACCACCACGGTGTCGTCTGCAGTTCGATGCGGTCCACCCACTTGACCCACCAGTAACCCCGAAGGCCAGGTGCCACGATGCGCGCGGGAAATCCATGATCGGGAGTCAGCCGGGCGCCTCCGACGTGCGTGGCGAGAAGCAGTCGGTCAACCTCCTCGACTGGGTAGCGGATCCAATAGCCCGTCACAGAGTGCACATACACGGATCGCGCCGTCGACTCGACGTGCAGCAGGGCGCTGAGCGGAACGCCGGCCCAGTCCTGGTCCGTGTACCAACCGGATGTGCAGTCGAGGGTGGCACGCACCTGCGTTCGGGAGCGGTCGAGTTCAGCGAGGGTGAGTGCGCGCGTCCCGTGCGCATCGACGATATCGAGACGCCATCGTTGTGAGTCGACGCTCGGCACGGCATCCAGAATCCAGCTCGTAACCGGTATCGCATCGGGATTGAACGATGCCGTCTCATACGATCCGGTGAACCTGCGACGAGCCCCCGGCAACTTCAGCCAATCCACCGTTGCAGCGGTCGCAGCATAGAGGCCGGCTGCTCCGACAGCAATGACCCCGGCGCGCAGCAATACTCGACGGGAAAGATCAGTGCGGCGTGGAAAGACCGGGCGAGCGATGACGTGCCACACGATCAGCGGC
Organism: Planctomonas sp. JC2975; assembly: GCF_012985205.1. Classification (NCBI taxonomy): domain Bacteria; kingdom Bacillati; phylum Actinomycetota; class Actinomycetes; order Micrococcales; family Microbacteriaceae; genus Planctomonas; species Planctomonas sp. JC2975. Next base: position 2,010,505 of record NZ_JABEKS010000001.1, read on the forward strand.
ACCATGAGCAACGCCACGAAGATGTGAACCCAGATCGCGGGCTGGCCGGCGATCGTCGCAACGAGTCCGGTGGCGGACCCGATACCAGCGACGAGCGTGATCAGCGTCAGCACAGCCAGCAGCAACGACGCCCAACGGCTCGGCCCGTGTCGCCGCATGCCCACTTCTGCGATGCGGGTCTTCCACGGGATCAGCAGGATGACCGCGATGCCCACCATCCCGTGCGTGACAGCCACCCAGGCTCCCGCCGCCGTGCCGACGACGATCGTGGCGATTCCGGTGACGAAAGCGAGCACCAGCACCACCAGAAGCACCTCGTTGGTGTGACGGCCAGCAGGGCGCGCCAACGTTCGCAGCCACGAGCGCTGCGAACGCGGAGACGAACGGGACCCGCCCCATCGGAGGCGCATACCCGCGTTATACGCCGCGCGGTTGGATATCGGCCAGATGTCCGAAGACCGCTCTACGGATCCGGGCGACCTCGCCTGATTCCCCTCCCAACACCGATCCGAGGGAGCTCGGCGACCTCCGGGCGCCCGCTCACCGGAGGCCAGGCCCCACCACCCGTAGAAAGAGTGGGCTAATTGTGGGCAAACGCGGTTTCCGAGAGAAGCAAGAACCCCCGGATCCTTGTAAACACTGGGATCGCGGGGGTTCTTCGTGGCGGTACCGGTGGGATTTGAACCCACGGATGGCTTGCACCATCACATGTTTTCGAGACATGCTCCTTCGGCCGCTCGGACACGGTACCGCCGTCTACTGTACGCGACGCCTCGGTCCCGCACCAATTCGACGGCGGGGCCGGCCGCGCGCGCTGGTGCGGCATCCGTTGCGGTTCACGGCTGCGCGATGCGTCCGGTCGCCGTGTGCTCTGCAGCGGCCCGGCGGCGTGCCGCAACGGCGTCCTCGATCGCCCTGACAACGGCCGATGCGACGAGCGCGAAGAGGGAAGCGAGCAGCCCGAATCCGAACAGGCCGAGCCCCACGCCCAACAGCCAAGGGCCGACCCAGCTGGCCGCTTCCAGAGCGCCCGTCACCATCAGCACGCCGACAAAAGTGGCGAGGCATCCCAGCCCGAGACCCAGCACGGTGATCCACACCAGTGCGCTCAGCGCCGTGTTTCTCTTGGTCATAGTCCGTCCCCTCCATGACCGGCAACGCGGTGCAGGGCCGCCCCGATTGCTCACGCCCATCATTTCGCTCGCCGCTCGTGGTCAGAGGACCGACACGGCAACAGCCCAAGGAGTGAACGCGCGATCCGGCACCAGAGTTCTGGCAACCGCCCTGAAGCGTTAGCCGAGTGGCAAGCGGCATCCACTGCACCGCACGTAGGGTGGGCCAGGTGGGGAGCCGGGGAAGGATGTCGCGCAGAGGCCTCACCGCGTTGGTGGCGGCATCCGTTGGCCTGTCGGTGGTGGCAACGAGCGTCGCATTCGCGCGGTCGGCGGTGCGCCGCACGCGATCTGCCGCCGCTGAGCTGAACGAGACGCTGCCGGTCAACTCCGCATGGTGGCGCGCCAAGGCGCAGGCCGATGGCGAGTTGCTCTACGTCGCGCTCGGCGACAGCGCGGCGCAGGGCATCGGGGCGAGCCGGCCGGAGTTCGGGTACGTGGGCATTCTCGGGGACCGCATCGCCGCGCGCTCCGGGTGCTCCGTTCGCACCGTGAACCTCGCCGTGTCCGGCGCCACCGTGGCACAGGCCGTCGACTACCAAGTGCCGCGGCTGGAGGCGCGGCGGCCCGACGTCGTCACCGTGTCCATCGGCGCGAACGACATCACGTCGTGGGATGCGACGGCGTTCGAGACAGCGCTCGGCACCGTCTTCGACGCGCTCCCTCCGCACGCGATCGTCGCCGACCTGCCCTGCTTCTACCTGCCCCACAACGAGCGACTGGTGGCCGAGGCGAATCGGGTCGTGCGGCGACTCGCCGCCGCCCGCGGCCTCGTGGTGGCTCCCCTGCACGAGACCACGCGACGCCCAGGACTGTTCGGCGTGCTCACCATGTTCGCAGGCGACCGCTTCCATCCGAACGACCGGGGATACCGCGTGTGGGCATCCGCTTTCGCACCGCTCGTGGATGCGCGCGTCGACCAACTCGTCGCCGAGCGCCCTGCCACGCCGACATCCGAGCCCTGAGCAGGCATCGCAGACGCCGTCGACGAGCGGATGTCTCCCCCTCCCCAGCCACGCATCCTCCACAACTCGCGCCACGGCATCCGCCCACGTCGGAGGTCGCCCCTAGCCTGAGTCGTGATCGCATTCGCTGATCGGAGGGTTCATGGCGAAAACGCAGGGCGGATACCGCTGCACCGTGTGCGGCTGGACGACAGCCAAGTGGGTGGGGCGCTGCGGTGACTGCCAGGCGTGGGACACCATGACGGAAGTGGTGCAGACATCCGCTCGGCTCACTCCGGCGCGGATCGCGGATGACCGTGCGGCCACCCCGATCACCGAGATCTCGACGGATGCCGTGTACCACTGGCCCAGCGGCATCAGCGAGTTCGATCGTGTACTCGGCGGCGGTGTAGTGCCGGGCGCGGCCATCCTGCTGTCCGGTGAGCCGGGCGTCGGGAAGTCGACACTGCTGCTCGAGGTCGCGTCACGCACGGCAGCGTCGAAGTCGCGTGTGCTGTATGTGTCCGCCGAAGAATCCGCCGGCCAGGTGCGGCTCCGTGCCGAGCGGACGGGAGCCCTGCATCAGAATCTGTACCTTGCGGCCGAGACGGATCTCGCCGCGGTCGTCGGACAGATCGACGCGATCGATCCGCAGCTCGTCATCGTCGACTCCGTGCAGACCATCGCCAGTGCCGCCATCGATGGCATCGCCGGCGGGCCGAGCCAGGTGCGGGAGGTCGCGACGACACTCATCAGGGTGGCGAAGGAGCGCAATCTTCCCATCCTCCTCGTCGGCCATGTCACCAAGGACGGCCAAGTCGCCGGGCCCCGCGTGCTCGAGCACCTCGTCGACGTCGTCTGCCAGTTCGAGGGCGACCGGCAGACCGCGCTCCGGTTCGTGCGAGCGCTGAAGAACAGGTTCGGGCCCACCGACGAGGTCGGATGCTTCGAGATGTCCGGGGACGGGATCGTCGAGGTCCCGGATCCGAGCGGGTTGTTCCTCAGCCGCTCGTCGACACCCGTGTCGGGCACCTGCGTCACCGTGGCGATGGAGGGCAAGCGCGCCATCCCCGTGGAGGTACAGGCGCTGGTGATCGACACCTCGGCACCCAATCCGCGACGAGTGACCAGCGGAGTGGATGCCGCCCGCCTCGCCATGCTGCTCGCGGTGCTCGAGAAGCGGGCGAACATCCGGGTGTCCGACAAGGATGTCTACGTCTCCACCGTGGGCGGGGTGCGCCTCACGGAGCCCGCCGCAGACCTCGCGATCGCGATCGCCGTCGCATCCGCCGTGCGAGACAAGGCGATCGGACACGACACCGTGGCGTTCGGTGAGATCAGCCTCGCCGGTGAGGTGCGCGCCGTCACCGCTTCGCGTCAGCGCGCGGCGGAGGGTGCGCGCATGGGTTTCCGAGAACGGATCGACGCGGAGACGGGAAGCATCGCCGCAGCACTCCGGCTGGCGTTCGCGACCGGACTCACCGAGCGCGAACGAGAGCTGGACGCGGCGTTCTGAGCCTGAGCACGCTCAGTACAGCAAGAACTGCTTGGTCGTCTTCGACGTGACGCCGTTGACCTGCACCTTCAGGTGATACGACGCTCCTGCCGCAGGAACCGCTTCACGCTGCTTGTCGCCGCACGTCGAGGGCGCCGAGCGGGTGCGGTCCCAGGCGATCGGCGTCGAGGTGAGCGTCTTGCCCGGCTCGAGCAGCACGACGGTGCTCTTCGGATCCGTCTGGCAATCGCTCGACTTCCAGTACACCTCCGTGCCGCTCGTGATCGTGAATGTCTGCTTGGCCGTGCCGACATCGAAGGCGCAGGCCTTCGACCCGGTGTTGGTGATCGAGAACGACAACTGAGGCTGGACGCCTGCGGTGTACGTGTTCGAATCCGTCGCCGACTCGACGTCGATCGCCGAGGCTGCACACGTCTTTCCCGACGCCGTCGCCGCCGTGGTCGGCACTGTGGTCGGGTTGGTCGTGTGCCTTGGCGTCGAGGTCGGGGTGTTCGTGGGGGCGGTGGCCGAAGCGTCCGACTTGCCACGGGGAGCGAAGACGATCAGAAGAACCACGACGACGATTGCCAGCAGCGCCAGACCCACCACGAGCCGACGACGCCAGTAGATCCTGCTCGACTGCGGGCCGACCGGATGCTTCAGGCTCGACATGCCAACAGATTAAGCGGCACCCTTGCGACAGCTGTGGCAACTCGCCGGTCGCGTGCGGCAATACCAGGGCGGCGCCATGGTAGCGGAGCCGCAACGGAAGGGTCGCAGTCGCCCCTACAGGTGCTTGATCATGCGGGTGTTGCCGAGTGTGTTCGGCTTCACCCTGGCGAGATCGAGGAACTCGGCCACACCTTCGTCGCGGCTGCGGAGCAGTTCGTTGTAGATCTCGGGATCCACGGTCTCGTGTCCCATGTCCTCGAAGCCGTGGCGCGAGAAGAACCGCACCTCGAACGTGAGGCAGAACAAGCGGCTCAGGCCGAGCCCGACCGCGTCGTACTCGAGCCGCTCCAGCATGGCGTGACCCACACCGCGTCCGCGCCACTGATCCGCGACGGCGAGTGTGCGCACCTCGCCGAGGTCTTCCCACAGCACGTGGACGGCGCCGCATCCGATGAGCTCGCCCTCGAGATCCTCCGCAACGCGGAATTCCTGCAGCGCCTCGTAGAGCGCAACGCGCTCCTTGCCGAGCAGGATCCGACCGTCGACCAGTGGCTGCACGAGTCGCTGGATGCCGGGGACGTCGCTGGTACGCGCGCGTCGCACGCGGAATCCGCGGAGTTCGGTCGTCGAGATCGGCTCGGTGAGGAGGTCAGCCACGGATTCAGTCTAGGGATCACGTCGCCACGATCCCTGGATGCGCTCGCGCGGGCATCCGCGGTGCGACAGACCGCCCGCGCAACGAACCGCAGCCACTTCGCATGTTCACAGCCCCGAAGGGTGGCCGCGGTTGTGCGAAGTGGCTGCGGTTGGGTGGCCGTGGCGGATGCTACATGCCTGCGGCGAGGTCCGGCGTGGTCGAACCGGTGCCGACCGTGCCGGCGGAGATCGCACCGACCGGGTCCTTGCGGGCCGCGGTCGTGAACACGAACTCGTTGTCCTTGAAGTCCACGGTCACGTGGTCGCCTGCGTTGAGCTCGCCGTGCAGGATCTTCTCGCTGAGGCGATCCTCCACCTCGTGCTGCACCGCACGACGCAACGGACGTGCGCCGAGGGCCGGATCGAATCCGACCTCGATGAGCTTCTCCTTCGCGGCCTGCGTGAGCTCGATCGTCATGTCGCGGTCGAGCATCCGCTCGCCAAGACGCTTCACGAAGAGGTCGACGATCTGCAGCAGCTCGTTCTTGTCGAGCTGCGGGAACACGATGATCTCGTCGACGCGGTTCAGGAACTCGGGCTTGAAGTTCTTCTTCAGCTCTTCCTTCACCTTGCCGCTCATCCGGTCGTATCCGGACTGGCTGCCGGCGTCGCCCTCGGCCTGGAAGCCGACGGGACCACCGGAGATGGCCGCGGTTCCGAGGTTGGTCGTCATGATGATGACCGTGTTCTTGAAGTCGACGACGCGGCCCTGGCCATCCGTCAGACGTCCCTCTTCCAGGATCTGGAGGAGCGAGTTGAAGATGTCGGGATGCGCCTTCTCGATCTCATCGAAGAGCACGACGCTGAAGGGCTTGCGGCGAACCTTCTCGGTGAGCTGGCCGCCCTCTTCGAAGCCGACGAACCCGGGAGGAGCACCGAACAGTCGGGAGACGGTGTGCTTCTCGCCGTACTCCGACATGTCGAGCGAGATCATCGCCGACTCGTCGTCGAACAGGAACTCGGCGAGCGCCTTGGCCAGCTCCGTCTTGCCGACACCGGTCGGTCCGGCGAAGATGAACGACCCGGACGGGCGGTGCGGATCCTTCAGGCCGGCACGCTGACGGCGGATGGTGCGGGAGAGCGCCGAGATGGCCTCCTCCTGACCGATGACCCGCTGGTGCAGCGCCTTCTCCATGAAGACGAGCCGACTGGATTCCTCCTCGGTGAGCTTGAACACCGGGATGCCCGTCGCCTGCGCCAGAACTTCGGCGATGAGACCCTCGTCCACCTCGGCCGTGGTCTTCACGTCGCCGGAGCGCCACTGCTTCTCGAGGCGCAGACGCTCGCCGAGGAGGTTCTTCTCCTCGTCGCGCAGGCTCGCGGCCTTCTCGAAGTCCTGCTCCTCGATCGCGGCTTCCTTGCGCTCGCGCACCTTGGCGATCTTGTCGTCGAACTCCCGCAGCTCAGGCGGCGCGGACAGGATCGACAGGCGCAGGCGGGCGCCGGCCTCGTCGATCAGGTCGATCGCCTTGTCAGGAAGGAACCGGTCGCTGATGTAACGGTCGGAGAGGTTCGCCGCGGCGACGATGGCGCCATCCGTGATCGACACCTTGTGGTGCGCCTCGTAGCGGTCGCGCAGCCCCTTCAGGATGTTGATCGCGTGAGGCAGCGACGGCTCCGCCACCTGGATGGGCTGGAAGCGGCGCTCGAGCGCGGCATCCTTCTCGAAGTGCTTGCGGTACTCGTCGAGCGTGGTCGCACCGATGGTCTGCAGCTCGCCGCGGGCGAGGAGCGGCTTCAGGATGCTCGCCGCATCGATCGCGCCCTCGGCCGCGCCCGCACCCACCAGGGTGTGGATCTCGTCGATGAACGTGATGATGTCGCCGCGGGTGCGGATCTCCTTGGTGACCTTCTTGAGGCGTTCCTCGAAGTCACCGCGGTAGCGGGATCCGGCGATGAGGGAGCCGAGGTCGAGCGTGTAGAGCTGCTTGTCCTTCAGCGTCTCCGGCACGTCGCCGCGCACGATCGCCTGGGCGAGGCCCTCGACGACGGCCGTCTTTCCGACGCCGGGCTCACCGATCAGCACGGGATTGTTTTTGGAGCGGCGCGACAGGATCTGCATGACGCGCTCGATCTCTTTCTCGCGCCCGATCACGGGATCGAGTTTGTTCTCTCTCGCCGCCTGCGTGAGGTTGCGGCCGAACTGGTCGAGGATCTGGCTGCCGCCCTGAGCGCTCTGCTGCTCGTTGGCGCCCACCTGCACCTGCTCCTTGCCCTGGTAACCCGAGAGCAGCTGGATGACCTGCTGACGCACCCGGTTGAGATCCGCTCCGAGCTTCACGAGCACCTGGGCGGCGACGCCCTCGCCCTCGCGGATGAGGCCGAGCAGGATGTGCTCGGTCCCGATGTAGTTGTGGCCGAGCTGCAGCGCCTCTCGCAGCGACAGCTCCAGCACCTTCTTCGCGCGCGGCGTGAACGGGATGTGCCCGGTGGGCTGCTGCTGTCCCTGGCCGATGATGTCCTGCACCTGCTCGCGGACGGCATCGAGGGAGATCCCCAGCGACTCCAGGGCCTTCGCCGCGACGCCTTCGCCCTCGTGGATCAGGCCGAGCAGGATGTGCTCGGTACCGATGTAGTTGTGGTTGAGCATCTTGGCCTCTTCTTGGGCCAGGACGACGACTCGGCGAGCTCGGTCGGTGAATCTCTCAAACATGTGGTCACTCCTCGCGGAGCCGCTGGCGGGATGCGGGCGGGATGTCTGCGGTGATTGCTCGCCGACATCCGGATGCCTGCACGTCGGCTCCGATACTTCGAGGGTAGCCAGCGGCAAGGCTGCCCGGGCCGCTGTTCGCCGTCGGCGTTAAGGGCCCCTGGCGCGCGACCATGCGCGCATACTCCGGGCGCTCCCGGACGGATGTCGGTACCGCCGACTACTTCGAGCCGAGAGGCGCGAGCTTCCAGGTGAGGCCCTGGCCCGTGATGGAGACGTCGGAGCTGCGGTCGATGGTGTTCGGAGTCGCGAACACCGTGGTGTGCGGCACGTAGTCCATGGTGCAGGCGGTCTTTCCGCCGGTCGAGATGGTGAGCTCCATCTTGTTGTGCCCGGTCAGAGCGAACTTCGTCGCGACCGGCGGGCACGTCGAGCTGCCATACAGCGTGACAGTGAACTGGTCGCCGTTCTTGAGCCAGACCGAGAACGGCGCCCCGCCCGCGCTGCTCGCCGGCGCCTCGACGCCCTTCGGCTCGCCCTTGTAGTTCGTGATCGGCTTCGTGGAGTTCTGCGTGCATCCGGCAAGGGCGATCACGGTGAGACCCGCGACGACGGATGCAACGGCAAGACGAGCGAAGCGGCGCGGCATGCCTCAATCGTAGGGCCAGCAAGGAGCGAGGGACGGGATCGAACGGGCAGCGATTGCGTGACGATCGTTCGCATCCGCACGGTACAGGGATCGTTCTCCAAGGGCCGAGTCGGGCACCCCCTCGAAGGGATGAACGGGCACCCTCAGAAGGAAAGCCGGCACCGTCGGAGAAACGGGCACCCTCAGGGAGAGAAACAGGCACTCTCGGGGAGAGAAACAGGCACCCTCGGGCGGAGAAACGGGCACTGTCGGGCGGCGAAACGGGCACTTTCGAGGGGAGGAACGGGCACCGTCGGGGAGGTCGTAGGCTCCTCGCATGAGCAACCTGGAGCGGCATCCGGCCGAACTCGTGGCCGAGTGCGACACCCTCGACGCGGAAGGCATCTTCCTCATCGAGCCGCGTGACGTTCCGCTCGGCGGCCCCCGCGCGATGCCCGTTCACCGCACGCTCCCGCAACGCGCGAAGTCCACCATCGGCGGGTGGTGCTTCCTCGACCACTACGGTCCCGACGACGTGTCGGTGACCGGCGGGATGCGCGTGCCGCCGCATCCGCACACCGGGTTGCAGACCGTGAGCTGGCTGTTCCAGGGCGAGATCGAGCACAGGGACAGCGTCGGATCCCACGCGATGGTGCGGCCCGGCGAGCTGAACCTGATGACCGCAGGACACGGGATCAGCCACTCCGAGGACTCGACGCCCGAGACGACGGTGCTGCACGGCGCCCAGTTGTGGCTCGCGCTGCCGGACGCATCCCGTGATCAGGATCCGTTCTTCGAGAACACCGTGCCTGATCCGATCCGCATCGACGGCGCAGTCGTGCGGGTGTTCATCGGCGAGCTGGCCGGGGCATCCGCAGACGCAACGGTGTTCTCACCGCTCGTCGGCGCTCAACTCGACCTGGATGCCGGCGCCTCCGTCGTTCTCGACGTGCGGTCCGAGTTCGAGCACGGAATCCTGCTCGACCTCGGCGACGTGAGCGTGGCGGGCGTCGAGGTACCGCACCGCCACCTCGCGTATGTGCCGCCCGGACGCACCCGGCTGCGGCTGTCGTCGGTGGGCGGCGCGCGCATCCTGCTGCTCGGCGGGGAGCCTCTCGGCGAGCAGATCGTGATGTGGTGGAACTTCATCGGCCGCACGCACGACGAGGTCGTCGCCTCACGCGAGCAGTGGCAGCACGACGTGATCGACGGATCGGACGCGACCGGCCGATTCGGCACCGTCGCTGACTACCCCGGGCGGCCGCTTCCGGCGCCGGAGATGCCGACGGTACGGCTCAAGCCGCGCGAGTAGGCGCGGCCGTCAGCGGTAGAGCGGCGTGCCGTCCGCTGCTGCCGGCACCGGGGATCCGTCGACGTGCGTCGGCCATGCCAGCGATGCGCCGCCGACCGCGGCGAAGTCCGGCGTTCCGCCTGGTCCGACCGGAACCGGGCGTCCGTCGGCCAGGCGCGGCCACGCGAGCGGCTGGTGCGCGCCGGCCGCGGACGGGGTGGGTGCGAACACGGGCTGAGCCTGCGCGGCGGCCGCAGGGGTCGTCGGCACGGCGAACCCCTGTGCCGCTGCCGGGTAGCCGGCGGCCGGGTAGCCGGGCCCACCAGGGACGGGTGCGCCAGCTGCGAAGCCGTAGGGTGCGGGTGCTCGCCGCGCGCCGTTGTTCCGGTTGATGAGGAGGCCCCACAGCGGGATCAGCACCAGAGCGACACCGCCGATCACGGCGATGGATGCGACGATGCGTCCGTAGGCGTCGTAGTCCCAGAGGTGGTTGAACGGGGTGGGTGCCGGAATGGTCACCAGAACGGCGATGACGCCGAAGGAGCAGGCCGCGACCCACGCGAGCGAGCGCGTCACCGTGGTGACCCAGCGGGAGTAGAGGAACCGGACGAGGTCGACGAGCGCGAGCATCCCTCGGACGAACAGCAGCGAGAGGAGGCCGAGCCAGATGCCCAAAGCGAGGGCTGCACCGCTGTTGTAGTACGAGTAGTCGGTCGAGCTGCCGGTCGCGGTCCAGACGATGACGATCCAGAGCAGCAGGATGTAGGCATCGGTGGCGAGAGAGGCGAACTCGAACCACTCGGGGCGATACGCGCCGATCACCGTGTCGAGCCACACCAGGAGCGCGAACAGGATGAGTGCGACATCCGTCGTGATGACACGGCCGAGGGTGTCGCCGCCGGTGCCGAACAGGATGAACACCACCGACACGAGTGCGCACGCTGCGACGACGATGAGCACGATGCGAGCGCCCCATGCGCCGAGCACACTCGTTCGCCGCCCCGCGTGCTGCGGCCCGGGATAGGCCGGAGCAACCCCGGGCTGAGCCGCCGGTGCAGGATGCTGGGGCTGCGGTGCTACGGGTTGCGGCGTCGCCCCGGGCTGCTGGGGCGCTGCGTACTGACCGACGGACGCCTGCTGCTGGTACTGCGGCTTTGGCTGCTGCGGCTGGGCTTGGGGATTCTCGTGGCTCATCGGGTGTGGCCTCCTCGTGATCGCGCGGCCAGCGTATCGGAGGCCGGGCGGCCATGGGCCGCTCTCCACAGACTTTTCCGTTCGGGCGGACGCGGCGGCCGGCCGACGAGATGCTGGGTCACTGCAGGGCGGACGTCAGCCTGGCCAGGTTGTCGAGCACTGTCGGCCACAGCCCCTGCTTCAGCCACTGGTCGAGCGTGAGCTGACGGCTCGCCTGGCGGTAGCCCTCTTCGACATCGCGCATGGCCGACACGAACGCCGTTCCGCGCACCATCAGCGAGATCTCGGCGTTGAGCTGGAACGAACGCATGTCCATGTTGCTTGATCCGATGACGGCCACCTCGTCGTCGATCGTGAAGTGCTTCGCGTGCAGGATGAAGGGCGCCTTGTACATCCAGATGACGATGCCCGCTCGCAGAAGCTGCTCGTAGTACGAGCGCTGGGCGTGGTAGACGAGGCCCTGGTCGCCGATCTCGGACACGAAGAGCTCGACGCGGACCCCGCGCTGCACGGCAGTGGTGAGGGCCGCGAGCATGGCCTCGTCCGGCACGAAATAGGGAGAGGTGATGATGATGCGATCCGTCGCGTAGTAGAGGAGTGCGAGGAACAGCTTGAGGTTGTTCTGACCGATGAATCCCGGTCCGCTCGGCACCAGCTGGCAGTCGATCGCGTCGTCACTGCGAACGACGTCGACGGACTCCCGCTCGCGGGCGAGCAGTTCGCCGGTCTCCGAGTACCAATCCGTGATGAAGATGGCGTCGAGACCCTGCACGATCGGTCCTTCGAGCCGGGTGACCAGTTCTTTCCACTTGAGCCCGCGCTTGAGGTTCGACCTCTTGTCGTAGCTGCGGTCGATCACGTTCTGCGAGCCCATGAAGCCGACGTCCCCGTCCACCACGAGCAGTTTGCGGTGGTTGCGCAGATCCGGTCGCTGGTACTTGCCCTTGAACGGCTGCACGGGAAGCATCAGCTGCCACGAAGCACCCATCGTGGTCAGCCGCTTGATCGTGCGCTTGTAGTTCTTCGTTCGTAGCGAAGCGATGTGGTCGAGAAGCACGTGCACCTTCACGCCGCGTGCCACGGCAGCCTCGAGCGCGTCGAAGAACGGGCCAGTGGTCTTGTCCCACGACAGGATGTAGAACTCGACGTGCACGTAGCGGGTGGCGGAGTGGATCTCGCGAGTCATGGCATCCAGCGACCCGTCGTAGTCGCCGTTGAGCGACGCCGAGTTGCCGCCCACCAACGGCATCGCACCCAGGTTGCGGTTCAGCGTGACCACGGATTCGAGCCACGGCGGCCACGGATGATCGCGGCGCACCTGTTCGATGCCGTCGGTGGACTCGAGGATGAAGTCGTTGATCTGCTGCTGCCGCTCGCGGCGCACCTTGGGGAGCTTGAAGCTGCCGATGAGCAGGAAGAACAGCCATCCGACGTAGGGGATGAAGTAGATCGCGAGCAGCCAGGCGGTGGCGGAGGTGGGCCGCCGGTTGCGCGGGATGACGATGATGGCCACGATGCGCAGCACGAAGTCGATGACCAGAAGCGCGACGATGATGATCGTCGTCAGTGTGCCGCTGTCCATCCCGTCCCCTCGTGCAGCGATGGAGCCCGTTCGTGACCCCGCTCCTGGAACGGATCCCGGCCGGTCACGTCTGCGTTCGTGCAGGCTCCGGTGCCGACACTGATGCGACGGGCCACGGCGGAACTGGAGCCGACGCTAACACCAGGGCTACGGTATCCGCCCCACCGAGAACGGGTGATGTCGAACACCCGGGACTCGCCCGCGATGAGGCCGCCGCGACGAGGGCTTCGGAGCCCGCAGATGCCGGTCAGGACTTGTGCGGGAGACCCCGGCGAGCCCGCTCCTGAGCCTCGACCTTGGCGTACGCCTTGCGCTCGCTGCGGTCGGCACGGACCACCGCTCTCATCACGATCCAGAACACCAGCCCGACCAGCACGGTCGGCGCCAGAGCCCAGATGATGCCTGCCAATACGCCGTTCATGATGGGTTAAAGGATACGCTCGCGCTGTCGCGCTTCTGTCCGCGTCAGACGGGCCGCTCCCGGTGTCGGATCGACCGCATCGCGGTTCGACCCGCGCGGCGCTGCCGTCGAGCCGCGAGCGACGAAGACCGACAGGGGCGCCGTGACGTCCTCCGGCTCTCCGCGCTCGATCACGGAGACCAGAGCGGCAGCGGCAAGGCTTCCGAGTTCGCGCACGTCGTGACTCATGACGGACAGAAGCGGGGTCGCGAGCCTGCAGAGCGTCGAGTCGTCCCAGGCGAGGATCGAGAGGTCGTCGGGCACCGTCAGTCCCCGCGCCTTGACGGCATCGAGACCGGCGACGGCCATCACGTCGTTGTCGAAGATGACGGCAGTCGGCGGCTCGGGGAGTTCGAGGAGTTCGATGACGCCCGCCGCCCCGGACGCCGCCGTGTAGTCGCCGATCGCTGTGCTTCCCGTTCCGCCGACCGCGGCGATCGCGTCGTCGAACGCCACGGTGCGCGTCTGCGTGTGCAGCAGGTGCTGGGGGCCGGACACGCGCCCGATCCGTCGATGGCCGAGTGCGGCGAGCTCTTCGACGGCGCGCACCGTCGTCGTGTAGTTGTCGACGCGCACGACGGCTCCGCCTGCGGCGTCGACAGGTTCACCAAGGGTCACGTGCGGCAGGCCGAGTTCGGTGAGCAGGGCCGCGCGAGGGTCGTCAACGGTGATGTCGCTGATCACGACGCCCGCGACGGACTCCAGCTCGGCCCACCGACGATAGGCGGCCAAGGCGTCATCGATCGTCGGCACCGTCTGCATGAGGACCTGCACCCCTTGCGGATGCAGCACGTCTTCCATGCCCGCGATGACCTCACTGTAGAACGGGTCGACCCCCTCGGAGGAGCGCAGGAACGCCATGCCGATGGCACGATGGCGCCGCTGAGATTCGCTCATTGTTCAAGTATCCCCGGACTCTCCGTCTTGGTGCTGAGCAGGTCGTTCGCCGAGCGGAGCACGAGGGCGTCCGTGAACGCCGCAGGGTCGACATCCGAACTGCTCGCCACATCAAGGGTGACGGATTCGCCTGGGAGCAACGTGACGAGGCCGGCGTCGACCGATGCATCGCAATCGACGCGGTCGACGGCCAGGAAGACCTCCCGCAGGTAGGAGTGCGCCGTCACCACGACACGGTAGCCGCCCTCCGTGCGGGTCGCGGATGCTTCGAGTGCGGCCGGATCCAGCTTCTGGTCGACCACCTCTGCTCCGTTCCAAATCGCGCGGGGGAATCCGTCGACGATCGCCGCGATCAGTTCCCTCGCGGGATCACCGAATCCGGCGAGGTCGGCAGCAAGCTCGAACGTGGCTGCGCCGCGGGCATCGACGCGCACGTCGATGTCCTGTTCCACCAGGACCGTGCCGTCGAAGGCCAGGCGGGAGACGCGCGCGGTCGTCGCGACGGCATCCGCCGTGTCGTTCACCAGCACGAGTGCGAGCCCACCGTTCCGGGGCTGGATGGTGGCGAGCCGGGGAGCGTAGGCGTCGCGCATGGCGAACCACAGCGGCTTGCGATGCCCGTTGAAGTCGACTGCAGCCCATGAGACGACTGGCCAGTCGTCGTTCAGCTGCCACAGGACGGTGCCCGTGTTGTGCGGGGTGAGGGATCGGAAATGCTCGACGCCGAAGCGGATCGCCTGTGCCTGGTTGAGCTGGGTCGCCCAGTGCCAGTCCTCGATCGTCGCAGGCACGGGCAGGTGCCCGGCCATGCCGCGCTCGAGCTTGAGGTTGCCCGCCTCCGCCTTCTGGTGCACGAGCATCTGCTCGCCGTACGGGTCGAGGGGTGCGTCGTGGACGACATCCGTCAGGGTGGTCCAGGCCGGCGGTCCCTGGAACCCGAACTCGCTGACGAACCTCGGTGCATAGTCTCGGTACGCCGAGTAGTCCCGCTCGTTCCAGACATCCCAGATGTGCATGGTGCCGTTGCGCTCATCATTCGGATGCGCGTAGTCGACGAACGAGAACGGGCTCGCCGGCGAGTACGACCGAGTCGGGTCGAGCTCGGCGACCAGGCCGGGAAGGAGATGACGGTAGTACCCGTCTCCCCACGCCCGTTCGCCGAGGGTACGGCGCCAGCCCCACTCGACATAGCCCCAGATGTTCTCGTTGTTGCCGTTCCAGATCGCCAGCGACGCGTGCTGCGACAGTCGCGTGATCTGCTCGCGCGCCTCCGCCTCGACCTCCACGGCGAGCCAGTCGTCTTCGGAATAGGCGGCGCAGGCGAACAGGAAGTCCTGCCAGACCAGCACCCCGAGCTCGTCGGCCAGCTCGTAGAAGTCCTCGGACTCGTAGATTCCGCCGCCCCACACCCGCAGGAGGTTGACGTTCGCCTCGACGGCATCCGCGAACCGGCTCACGTAGCGGTCGCGTGTCATCTCGGTGATGAAGGCGTGGTCGGGAATCCAGTTGACCCCGCGGATCAGCACGTCCTCGCCGTTCACCCGCACCACGAAGCGGTTACCGGATGCGTCGGCACCGGTGTCGACCTCGATCGTGCGGAAGCCGATGCGTCCGCGCCACTCGGCAGGGGTGCCGTCGATGGCGACCGTCACCGGGTACAGCGGCTGGTCGCCGTGTCCGATCGGCCACCACAGGCGGGCATCGGGTACGCGAACCACGATGGATGCCTCGGTCTCGTCGGCCGCAATGCGCGCTTCTGCCGCCTCGTCGCCGGCCCGGACGGCGAGCGTCAGCGCGCCGGAGCGCGCCGCATCCTGCGATCCGTCTCGCTCGACGGCGACGTGCACCGTTGCAACGCCATCAGTGCCGTCGACGTCGACGAGCGGGCGGACGGCGGAGATCCGCGCGCCGCTCCACGATTCGATGCCGATGGGCTGCCAGATGCCGCTTGTGGCGACGTCGATGCCCCAGTCCCAGCCGAAGTTGGACGCCGACTTCCGCAGCTGGTTGAACGGATGGTGGTTCACGTGCGGCCAGGCGCCGTGCTCGGCATCCCGGCGCTCCGCCTCGACGACGGGCGCTTCGAACGTGACGGCGAGTTCGTTCGCGCCCTCACGCACGACGCCTCGCAGGTCGAACCGGTAGGAGCGATGCTGGTTCTGAGTGCTACCGATGACCGTGCCGTTGAGCTCGATGGTGGCGACGGTGTCGAGTCCGAGGGCGACCAGGTCGTGACGGACGTTGCCGTCATCCGTCCAGTCGAAGGTCGTCGAGTACCGCCATGTCGTGCTTCCGATCCACTGCTGCAGCGATTCGTTGTCGCCGTCGAACGGCTCATCGATCAGACCGGCACGGAGGAGGTCGGTGTGCACGCAACCGGGCACCACAGCGGGAACGGCGCGGAGGTCGAGGCCGTCCGGGGTGGGGCCGGCCAACGCCGTGACCGTCCATCCGTCGTGGAGCGAGGTGAAGGAGCGGGAAAGGAAGGACATGGATTTCTTTCTGTGTTTCTCGATGGCAGGCGTGAGCGCTCGGATGCGACCGTCCGGCATCGGTGGAGCGGTCGCATCCGAGGGTCGGATGGCAGCGGATCAGGCCCCGGAGAGCTGCTTCAGCCGGATCTCCGGGTTGGGCGCTGCGGAGGCGAGCAGCTTCGTGTATTCGTGCTGCGGGTTGAGGATGACGTCGTCCGCCGGCCCCCGCTCGACGATTCGCCCTCGGTACATCACCAGGATCTCATCGGAGAAGTGTCGAGCCGTGGCCAGGTCGTGCGTGATGTACAAGACGCCGAGGTTCTCCTCGCGCTGGAGTCCGGCGAGGAGGTTGAGCACACCGAGGCGGATCGAGACGTCGAGCATGGACACCGGCTCGTCGGCGATCAGCATGGTCGGCTCCGGAGCGAGCGCCCGCGCTATGGCCACGCGCTGACGCTGACCGCCTGAGAGCTCGTGGGGATGCTTCCCCGCGTATTCCTCCGGCGGCGAGAGCCGCACACGCTCCAGCAGTCGAGACACCGCCGAGTCGATCTCCGCGCGCGTGCGGCCTCGGCCGTGCAGCTTGAGCGGCCGCGCAAGGTGGTGGGCGATCGAGTGGTACGGGTTGAGCGAGGCGAACGGATCCTGGAACACCATCTGCACCTGATGCCGGTAGTCCCGCAGCCCTCGGCCCCTCCTGGCGATCGGCTTGCCGTCGAGCAGGATCTCGCCCGAGCTCGGGCTCTCGAGCTGCAGCATCAGCTTCGCGATCGTCGACTTGCCGCTACCGGACTGGCCCACGAGCGCGACGGTCTTGCCCGACTCGAGCACGAAGCTCACGTCGTCGACGGCGAGCAGCTCGTTCGACTTCCCCGCGCCGCGCACGCGATAGCGCTTCGTCACGTTGCGGAACTCGAGTGTCGTCATCGCACGTCTCCTTCGGTGTCGGCACTGGTCTCGAAACCGGATCCGAACTCGGAGTCCGACCCTGGCTCGACATCGATCTCCGCTGCGGCTGAATCCGTCTCCGGCAATCCCGTGGCCGGAGCGTCGAAGAGGACGCCTTCGTGCAGGCCCGCGGATGTCTGCGAGTGGATGGTCGGAGCATCCGTCTGCGCAGTGCCGCCCGCGCCGAGCCGCTCGTCGTGCACGCCGGTGCGGATGAAGTCGCCGCGTTCGCCTGTGAGGCTCGGGAACGAGGCGAGCAGCTGCTTCGTGTACGGATGCTGCGGGTTCGTGTACAGATCGTACGCGTCGTTCAGCTCGACGATCTCTCCCGCCTTCATGACCGCGATGCGGTCGCTGATCTCCAGAAGCAGCGGCAGATCGTGCGTGATGAAGATGACCGCGAATCCGAGCTCGGAGCGCAACCGGGTGATCTCGTTGAGGATCTCGCGCTGCACGACGACATCGAGGGCTGTCGTCGGCTCGTCCATGATCATCACCTGCGGGTCGAGCGCCATCGCCATCGCGATCATGACGCGCTGCCGCATGCCGCCGGACAGTTCGTGTGCGTACGACCGCAGCCTGCTCCGGTCGACCCCCACCCGTTCGAGCAGGTCGCCTGCCGCCCTCACGCGCTCGGCCTTCTTCATCTCCGGCCGGTGCGTGGCGAAGATGTCGGTGAGCTGATCCTGAATGCGGAGGACGGGGTTGAGCGAGTTCATCGCCCCCTGGAACACCATCGAGATCTTGTCCCAGCGGAACGCCCGCAGGTCGGATCCTTCCAGCTCGGCGACGTCGATCGAATAGCCCTCACGCGAGTGGAACGTGGCCGATCCGGAGGTGATGAGCGCAGGCGGCTTGAGCAGGCGGGTGACCCCGTATGCGAGCGTCGACTTGCCGCATCCGGATTCGCCGGCCAGGCCGAGCACCTCGCCGCGAGCGAGAGTGAGGGACACGTTCTTCACGGCGTGGGTCGTGCGCGAGCCCAGGTAGTCGACGCTGAAGTCGTCGATCGTGAGTACCGGATCGCTCGTTCTCCTGGCCGGACGAATGGTCGTTGCCTGGCTCATTTGATGTCCTCCTTCTCGAGGCGCTTGATCTGGGCCGCGCTGAGACCCCACGCCTTGCGGGCCGCGCGGGTCTGGTTGCGGAGCTTGGGGTTGATGATCTCGTCGATAGAGAAGTTGATCAGCGAGAGCGCCGCGCCGAAGAGGGCGATGACGAGCCCCGGCGGGATGAACCACCACCACGCGCCCTGAGTGAGTGCGAGGTCGTTGTAGGCCTGGAACAGGATCGTGCCCAGCGTGAAGGTGTTGCTCGCGCCCAGTCCGAGGAACGACAGGCCGGCTTCGCCGAGGATCGCGAAGATGATCGCGAACACGAACTGCGACGCCATGACGGGGATGAGGTTGGGCAGGATCTCCACGACGAGGATGCGCCACGTCTTCTCCCCTGACACCCGGGATGCTGACACGTAGTCCCTGTTGCGCAGAGAGAGCGTCACGGCGCGCAGCACGCGAGCGGATCCGGCCCAGCTCGTGATGGCAAGGACGACGGCGACCAGGAACAGTCCGCGCTGGCTCGGCGGCACGTAGTTTCCGATCACGATGACGAGCGGGATGCCGGGGATCACCAGGGCGACGTTGGTGAAGAGGGCGAATCCCTCGTCGACGATCCCGCCGATGTAGGCGCCCAGTACGCCGAAGAGGGCGGAGAAGATCGTGGCGAGGATGCCGACGACGAACCCGATGATGAGCGAACCGCGTACGCCGTAGGCCATCTGCGTCCAGACGTCCTGGCCGGTCTGCGTCGTCCCGAGCCAGTGCTCAGGACTGGGCGGGGCGAAGGCGTCCGTGCTGATCTGGTTCGGATCGCCGACGAGCAGCGGGCCGATGATGCCCCAGAGGATGATGACGCCCGCGATGACGAGCCCGACGACGAGCTTCGGCGAACGCGACGGGAGCAGGCGCGAGAAGCTGCGCTTGCGCGGCTGGGCAGCAGTGATGACGGTCTCGTTGACCGCGAGGGTGGATGCCATTGGTCAGCGCTCCTAAGATCGCGCCCGCGTGCGCGGGTCGATGAGTCCGTACAGCACGTCGACCACGAGGTTCGCGGCGAGCACCGAGAGTGAGATGACGAGGAAGACGCCCTGCATGAGCGCGTAGTCGTCGTTCGAGACGGCGGTGAAGAGCAGCTGTCCGATGCCTGGATAGCTGAAGACCTGCTCCGTGACGATGGATCCCGACACGACGAATCCGAGTGAGATCGCGAAACCCGACAGCGACGGGAGGACGGCGTTGCGCGCGGCGTAGGTCATGCGCACGCGCCTGGGATTGAGACCCTTCGCCTCTGCCGTGACGATGTAGTCCTCGGAGAGCGTTGAGACCATCATGTTGCGCATGCCGAGCATCCAGCCGCCGATCGAGGAGATCACGATGGTCAGTGCCGGGAGGAACCCGTAATAGATGGCGCTGCCGATGAAGTCGAGCGTGAAGCCGGGGGTGGTGGTGGTGACGTCGTACCCGCCGGCGAACGGGAACAGCGGTATGACCCGCGTGAACACGAGCACCAGGATCAGGGCCAGCCAGAAGTACGGGACGGCCTGGAACATGGTCGTCACCGGGATGAGGTTGTCGAGCCAGGACCCGCGCTTCCATCCGGCGAGCATGCCGAGGCCGACGCCGAGAACGAAGGAGATGATCGTCGCGATGCCGATGAGGGCGATGGTCCAGGGCAGCGCCTGGCCGATCACCGTCGTGACCTGCTCGGGATAGTTGGTCAGCGAGATGCCGAGGTTTCCGTGCAGCAGGTTGACGAGGTAGTCGCCGTACTGCTGGAGGAGGCTGCCGCTCGAGCCGCCGAGTTCGACCTCGAGAGCGTGCCTCGTGCCCGGCGTGATCGGCTGTCCCGCCGCGCCCATTTTGGCGATCATGATGTCGACGGGGTTGCCGGGCATCAACCGCGGGATCAAGAAGTTGAGCGTCACCGCGGCCCAGAGGGCAACGAGATAGAACGCGATTTTCTGCAGGTAGAACCGCATCATTCTGCTTTCTCACGTGCTGGAGCCGGACGGATGCGCGAGGGCATCCGCCCGGCTCCGGCCCTATCGCGTGATGGCTACTTCGTGACCGGACGGATCGTCTTCAGCACGATTCCGACACCCCAGTTGCCGCCCCACGGAAGCGGGAACGCGTACTGGTTGTCCTGGCTCGGCCATCCGGTGGCGCGCGAGTTGTTGTACTCGGCGAGCGCGGAGTTCACGTAGACGGGCACGTACGGCATGTCCTTGACGATCTGGTCCTGGATCGTCTTGTACGCGGCCTGCTTCACCGAGTTGTCGTTCGTGGTGGCGAGCTGCTTGATGGCGGCATCCACCGACGAGTTGGAGTAACGCGACGTGTTGGTGGAGGGCGCAGGGTCGCCGACCTTGGCCGTCGCCGACGACGCGAGGTACGCGCTGTACTGGTAGTACGGGTCGGAGGAGACGCCCATGTTGATGGAGTTCATCGACATCTGGAACTTGCCGGTCGACTCGGACTGGCTCCACGCGTTCTGCGCCATCTGCTGAACGGTCAGCTTGATGCCCGCGTTCTTGAACTGGCCCTGCAGAAGCTGGCAGATCGTGTCGTAGTCAGTCCAGCCGGAGACCACGTTGATCGACAGGTCGAGCTCCTGGCCGTCCTTCGCGTAGTAGCCGTTCGAGTTCAGCTTCCAGCCGTCGGCCTCGAGGAGGCTCTTCGCCTTGGCCGTGTTGGCCGTCTGCGGCACCTCGAGGTAGTCCGGGTTGGTGATCTGGGACTTGTTGACCGTGTTGAGCAGGAGCGACGACGATGCCGGAGCGCTGAATCCCGCTGCGGCCTGGGTGTCGAGCTGCTTGCGGTCCATGGCGTAGTACATGGCCTGGCGGACGGCGACGTCCGTCTGCGGGCCGGTGCATCCGAGGTCCGCGTTGGAGCACGTGAAGAGCGCCGTCGTCGCCTGCGGCGAGTTGGAGTAACTGAGGTTCTTGTGCTTCGACATGATGTTCTTCAGCGTCGGCAGGAACGAACCCATGTAGTCGGTCTGGCCTGCTTCGAGTGCCGAGGTGGCGGCATCCGCGTTGGCGAGTGAGATGTAGCGGACCTGGTCCACCTTGGGCGCGTTGTCGCCGGTACCCCAGTAGTTCGGGTTCTTCTCGAGCACGAAGCTCTGCGGCGTGAAGCTCTTGAGCACGTACGGACCGGTGCCGACGGGCGTCGTGTTGGTGACCTTCGTCGGGTCGGAGATCTTGGACCAGATCTTCTGCGGGACGATCGGCTCGTTGCCGAGGATCTGCGGCTCGAGCGTGAACGAGGTCGACGGGAAGGTGAGCACGACGGTGTCGTCTGCGGTCTTCTTCGCGACCCACTTGGTGCCGGAGGTGTTCAGCGCGGGGTTGTTCGAAACGAGGTTCAGCGAGTACACGACATCGTCGGCGCTCTCGGGGGAGCCGTCGGAGAACTTGACGCCCTGACGCACCTTCACGGTGAGCTCTGTGCCGTCGGAGTTCCAGCTGTACGAGGTGCCCAGCAGGGATACCGGCTTCTCAGCGCGAGCCTTGTTGTAGTAGAAGAGCGGCTCATAGAGCACGCCGTTGGTGGGCTGCAGGTACGCGCCCGTGTTGTTGAGCGGGTTGAAGTTCTCCGTGAAGTTTCCGACCTGCCCGCTGAAGAGCGTGACCGAGCTGGTGCCGGAGGCGCTCTTGGTGCCGCTCGATGAACAGCCCGAGAGAGCGAGCGTGGCCGCTGCCGCGACCGCGACCATCGCGACGCCGAGACGGAGCCCTGTGCTGCGTGGAGACATCCTTGTCCTTTCGTTGACCGGAGGAGTGCGGTGCAAGGTGACCGCTTCCGCAACGAAGGACGCTTCGTTGCGATGGGTCTTTCTTAGGTCACTTTATAAAGCGTGTCAAGTTAGTATCCTGTGCGAGGATTCCGATGTTCGTGACGGGAGGAGGCCGGGATGCCACGACAACGCGCCACACTCGTCGGCGGCACGAGCAAGGGCGTCGTGCTCGACCTCATCCGCGCCCAGGGGCCGATCAGCAGGGTCGCTCTCTCCGAGGCGACGGGTCTCACGCAGGCGACGATGTCCACTGTGGTGCGGCAGCTCCTCGACGACGGGCTGGTCGTGGAGACGGGCAGAGGCGAGTCGACGGGCGGCAAGCCTCCCGTCATGCTCGACGTGAATCCGAGTTCGCGCTTCGCGGTCGGCGTGCAGTTCGGGATCGAGTCGCTGACCTACGTCGTGATCAACCTCGCCGGCGACATCGTCGGGCGCACGCGCACCGGCGGCAGCGGACGCGCAGCTCCGCGGGCCATGGTCGACCGCATCGCATCCGAGATCGAGCAGACTCTCGCCGGACTCGGGATCGACAAGAGCTCCGTGGTCGGCG
Organism: Planctomonas sp. JC2975; assembly: GCF_012985205.1. Classification (NCBI taxonomy): domain Bacteria; kingdom Bacillati; phylum Actinomycetota; class Actinomycetes; order Micrococcales; family Microbacteriaceae; genus Planctomonas; species Planctomonas sp. JC2975. The sequence continues at coordinate 2,033,018 of NZ_JABEKS010000001.1, forward strand.
TCGGCGTCGTCGCCCCAGGCCCGATCGACCCTCAGCGCGGCCTCATTCTGCACTCACCGCATCTGGCTGCCTGGCGAGACGTACCGGTGCGAGAGATGCTCGCCGAGGCCATCGATCTCCCCGTGCTCCTCGACAACGACGCGACAGCCGCGGCGCTCGGCGACTTCTGGAGCGGCAGGCTCGATGATGCTGTTGCGCATGCCACGATCTACATGGGAACCGGAATCGGCTCCGGCGTCCTCATCGACGGCATCGTGTTCCGTGGCGCGAGCTCGAACGCGGGCGAGCTCGGACAGATCGTGGTCACCGGCCGGGACGGAACGTGGACCACTCTCGAAGAAGTCGCCGATCCGGGAGCAGTCGTGCGGCGCGCGCACGAGCTCGGACACGCGGACCGGCTCAAGCTGGCCGGTCACGACGAGTTCGAGGACTTCCGCACCATAGCGATGGCGGCCGTGCGCGGTGACGACGAGGCGGCAGCGCTGATCGAGGAATCCGCGGAATTACTGGCCAACGGCGTGCTCACCATGGCGAATCTCTTCGACCTCGATTCGGTGTCGCTCGCCGGACCGGCATTCACGGTCGCCGGCCCCACCTACGCCCGCGCCATAGCGCACCGTCTCGACACCGACTTCTTCGTGCGATCGCAGCACTCGGTTCGGGTGCGCCTGTCGACGGACGCCTCGGACGCCGCCGCCGTCGGGGGCGCAGCACTCGTGATGCAGACGGAGCTGTCCCCGCGGGTCATGGGGCTGAACACGCCGTCCGGGGTCCACTGAGCTCACCCGTGCCCCGGCGATGAGTCGCAGGAGGTCGGCACCACCACGGCTCGTGCGATCCCCTGCTGCGTCACGACGACGGCATCACGAGGCGGGGCGAGTCGCCTCCTCGAGCACCTCGAGCACGTGACGGTACGGGCGCCCTGTCGCTCGTGACATGCCGATCTCGCAGGTGCGGTTGGCCGAGACGTACGCGTCGAACTCGCGCTCTCCGAGCTCCAGCGCCTCGGCGGACGTGGCGGATGCCGTGAGCTCCGGATGCAGCATCCCGCGGTCCCCTGCGAAGGCGCAGCAACCCCACGCGTCCGGCTCGTAGACCTCGTCGGCGACGAACGCGCAGACGGCATCGAGGGCGGCATCCACGTGCAGCGCGGCGGTGGAACACGTGCGGTGCACGGCGACGGATGCGAGGCGGCGGGTCGCGGTCAGGTGCGGCAGCAGCATGCGGCCGGCGAACTCGGTCGCGTCGACGAACCGCAGTCCTGCGCCCGACTCGGCAGCCAGATGCTGCATGGTCTCCAGCCCCTCCGTGCAGGATGCCGCGTCGCAGACGACGTCGAGACGGCCGCCTCCGCTCGCCTTCAGCAGCGCGGGCAGCACACGGTCGGACATGTCGCGATACCCGTGCAGATGCCCCTTGGACTTCCACGGGGTGCCGCAGCAGAGGCCGTCGATGCCGTCGGGCACGATCAGGCGTGCGCCGGCGCGTGCGGCGAGCCTGCGCAGGGCTTCGGCGGATCCGATGCCGCCGGCCTCTGGGCCGAACATCGTCCCGACGCATGCCGAGAAGAAGACCACCTCGGTGGCGGCGCCGTCCGGCAGGCTGGTGCCGGACTCCCCCGGTTCGCTCGTGCCGCGCGTCCGTCCGCCCGCCGGCAAGCCGGCGTCGTAGTGCGGAACGGTCTCGGTGCCGAAGACGGCACGTGCCGCCGTGGTTGCCGCACCGACGAGCGAGGGCGGCAGCGTGTGCGCGACGGTCAGCGCCGTCGACGCGACGCGGGTCGACGCCTCCCAGTGGTGCGCCGCCGTGCGCCACGCCCGATCCAGCAGCGGAGTCGGCTCCTCGGCGCGCAGCCGACGCACGAGGTCGCCCGTGTTGATGTCGACGGGACAGGCGACGGCGCACATGCCGTCGACGGCGCACGTGTCGACGCCGTCGTATCCGTAATCCTGCTCGAGCTCCGCCACGAGCTCGTCGTCGCCTGCCGCCCTGGCCCGCTCGACCTCGCGGCGCAGCACGATGCGTTGACGCGGGGTGAGCGTGAGGTTCTTGCTCGGACAGACCGGCTCGCAGTATCCGCACTCAACGCAGCGGTCCACCTCGGTCTCGACCTGCGGCGCGGTCTTGATGTCGCGGAGGTAGAGCTCGGGATCGTCCGCGAGCAGCACACCGGGATTGAGCATGCCGCTCGGGTCGGCGAGTCGCTTGATCTCGAGCATCATCGCGTAGAGCTCGTCGCCGTACTGACGACGCACGAACGGGGCCATCACGCGGCCTGTGCCGTGCTCGGCTTTCAGCGACCCGCCCTGGTCGAGCACCAGGTCGACCAAGTCGTCGGTGAACGCGCGGTACCTTGCCAAGGACGCGGCGTCGCCGAAGTCCTCGGTCAACATGAAATGCAGGTTGCCGTCCTTGGCGTGGCCGAAGACGACCGCCTCGTCGTAGCCGTGCTTGTCGAACAGTGCCGTCAAGGCTGTGCAGGTGTCGAGCAGCCGTTCGACCGGCACCACGATGTCCTCGAGCAGTGCCGTCGTCCCCGGCGAGCGAGCGCCGGCGACTGTGGCGTAGAGACCCTTGCGCACGTGCCAGAGCGCTGCGCGCTCGGCGGGATCCGACGAGAGGTCGACCGGGGATGCCAGCTGGAGGGCATCCAGGACGGGCCGGGCGTCCGCGAGCGCGGCGGCCAGCTGATCCGCATCCGCGGCCTGGAACTCGACGAGCAGCGCGGTGTGGTCGACCACCTCGAGCCTGCGGATCGCCTCCGGTGAGTCGGACGCGGCCTGCGCAACTCGAAGGGACGCGGCATCCATCAACTCGATGGTCGCGGGGCCGACGCTCACCAGGTCGGGCAGCGCGGCCGTCGCCTCCGCGAGGTTCGCGAAGACCAGGAGGCCCGTCGCGATCGCCGGACGCAACGGCACTGTCGCGAACCTCGCCTCAGCGACCCAGGCCAGCGTGCCCTCGCTGCCGATCACGAGGTGCGCCAGGATGTCGACGGCGTGCTCGAAGTCGAGCAGGGCGTTGAGGCCGTATCCCATGGTGTTCTTCATCGAGAACTGACGGCGGACTTCGGCCGCCGCATCCGGTGAGGCGAGGAGCCTGCGACGCAGCTCGAGCAGGCCGGCGTGCAGAATCGGCTCACGGTGGCGGAGGCGGGCGTCGGCGTCAGGGAGCGCCGTGTCGACGACCGTGCCGCTGGGCAGCACGAAAAGCAGCGACTCGACGGTGCGGTAGCTGTTCTCCGTGATGCCGCACGCCATGCCGGACGAGTTGTTGGCGATCACGCCGCCGATCGTGCAGGCGATCTCGCTCGCCGGATCCGGCCCGAGCCGGTATCCGTGGCGTGCGAGCCGGGTGTTCACCGCACGCACGGTGGCGCCGGGCTGAACGGTCACTCGTCTGCCGTCGTCCTCGATGCGGATCCCGCGGAACGCACGCCGCGTGTCCACCAGCACAGAACTCGTCACGCCCTGCCCCGACAGGCTGGTGCCGCCGGAGCGGAACGTGAGCGTTCGACGGGATGCCCTGGCACCGCCGAACACGGACCGCACCTCCTCGACGCTGCGCGGCGCCACCACCGCCTCGGGCACGAGCAGATAGTGGGACGCATCGTGCGCCGCCGCGTAGCGGTCGATGGAACGATCTCGGACTTCGAGTCCTGACAGGAACTCGCGCACCGCGGGTTCGCGGTCGCGGGCGGGGCCGGGATCCGTCCCGCTCGACGTCGCGGGCGCGTCGACGCTGACGCCCGTGCTCCCCGCTCCGGTGTCCCGATCGTCTGTTCGATGCTGTGCCACGCCCGCTCCCCTCGGCGGCCGCGCGAGGTCGGACGTCGCGGGCCGCTCGTGCTGAATCGTACGCCGACGGCGGATCCGCGATCCGAGAGCATCCTGTCCGTCGACTCCGGGGCGGGTTCGCCCCCCGGCAGGCACAGAGGATGACGGCGGATAATGGCGTGGCGGCCGCATCGCGCGACGGCGACCGCGGAGTCGCCGACGGCATCCGCTCGACGCGACTCTCCTGCACGAATCGGAGTCCCCCACGCCTGACGTACTGACGTTCCTCACGACGTTCTCGTTCAACCCGTATGCGCTCGGGGTCATCATCGTCGCCGGTGGCCTCTACGGACTCGGAGTGTTCTTCGCGCACCGCAACGGGGTCAGGTGGCCCGCGTGGCCGATCGTCGCGTTCTACCTGCTCGGCCTCGGCTCGTACGCGTGGATCGAGTTCGGATTCCTCGGCACGTGGAGCACCGAGTTGCGGTGGGCGTTCACCACCAGGGTCGCGTTCCTCCTCTTCGTGGTGCCGGGGCTTCTCGCACTCGGACGTCCCGTCACGCTGGCGCGCTCCGCGATGTCGGGGCTGCCTGCGCGGGTGTTGGACCGCATCCTGAAGTCGTGGCCCATACGGATGATGGGCAACGCGATCTTCGCGCCGGTCGTCGCCCTGATCGGCTTCAGCCTCTTCCTCACCCCGTTCGCGGCGGCTCTGCGCCTCGATCCGGCATGGGAGGCCGCCATCTCCATCGGCATCCCGTTGGTCGGCCTGCTGATGGTGCTGCCCGTCACCGACAGCGGACTGCTGCGCACGAGCCTCTTCATCACAGCGGAGTTCATGCTCGCGTTCGTCGAGCTGGTCCTGGATGCCGTGCCCGGCATCCTGCTGCGCCTCAACGAGTCCGTGCTCGACCATGCACCGCCCGTCATCGGGCTGCTGCCGCCGTGGTTCCCCTCCCCGCTTCACGACCAGCACCTGTCGGGCGACTTCCTGTGGTTCATCGCCGAGATCGCGGATGTGCCGGTGCTGATCATCCTGTTCATCCGGTGGATGCACTCCGATCGCCGCGAAGCCAAGAAGATGGACGAGCTCACGGACGAACAGATGGACCAGCTCACGCAGGAACACCTGAAGCGGTACCAGCAGCACTGAGGTCGCGCCGGCGGCGTCACGTCACCACCGACAGCCGATTCGAAACAGCAGTGGTCACGCTCTCGCGCCGAGAACAGCAGGATGTCTGCTGTTGCGGACGACATCTGCTGTTTCCGGAACGTCTGGGGATCCCCGGCGGCGATCACGGATGTCCGGCCGCAAGCAACGTGCGCACCACACCGATGCACCCGTCGATGTCGGACATCACCTGGTTGTAGTCGAAGCGATGCGACCTCATGCCCCGTCGGACCAGTTCTGCCTCTCGTGTCCGATCACGGGCACGCTGCTCTGGCGTCGAATGCCACCGATCACCGTCGACCTCGATCACGAGCCACCCATTGATGACGAGATCCACTCGGCCTACACCCGTGATGCTCACCTGGACAGCGACCGACCAGCCCTCCTGGCGAGCCGCGAGACGGAACAGTGACTCGATGCCGGACTCGGCCCGAGCATCGATGAGCCGCCGGAGGGGTGCACAACGTCGGGGCAGCCGGGCGAACAGCTCGTCGAGACGCGACGCAGGAAGTACCGCGGTGTACAACGCGCTGTCCACGGATGCGATGAAATGTTGCGACTCCACCCGTGGAGCCAGGTGCACAAGCGCGTCCAGTACATCAGCTCGCCAGCGAATGCCTGTCGGCCACGAGAAATCGTGAGGATAGATCCGATACTCGGCGTCGGCGAGTTCCGGCAATCTGCTCGTCCCCGGCTTGACGGAGACGCAGAGTCCGCCGTTGTGGGATACCCAGATTCCGTGAGAGCGGAGGGCACTCTCGCCGCCGAGGAGTCCGCCTAGCGTCACGGCGCGGACGGCGGCGGGGTCCGCGTACGGAGATGCGACCCACGAGCGACGAACCACCCGGCCACCATCGTCCACGTACGCCGCGATTGCGCGAGCACCGCAACCCAACTGCCGTAGCTGATTCCGGGTCGCCAGACCGCCGTATCTCTTGAGTGCAAGGGCGACATCCACCGCATCACCGTGGCAGGAACGATCAACCGTGCAGCGTTCGACTGCACCCTCTGGGGACTATTGGTGATTCGGTGCCCCTGTGGAGGCCAGCTCCAGCGGCTACCAGAACAGCAGATGTCGTCGAGAACAGCAGACATGCTGCTGTTTCCGACGCTAGAGCGCGATCACTGCTGTTCTCGCGCCGGCTGCAGATTGCCGGGCCTGGAGCCCGGCCGGACCGGCGGCCGCGCGGGCCGGATCCGGGCCGGAGGCCGGGCGCGCCGGCGGCGCTACTTCACCAGGGGGAACAGGATCGTCTCGCGGATGCCGAGGCCCGTCAGCGCCATCAGCAGCCGGTCGATGCCCATGCCCATGCCACCGGTCGGCGGCATGCCGAACTCGAGGGCGCGCAGGAACTCCTCGTCGAGGCGCATGGCCTCGTCGTCGCCTTGCGCGGCCAGGCGCGCCTGCTCGACGAACCGGTCGCGCTGCACGACGGGGTCGACGAGCTCGGAGTATCCGGTGGCGAGCTCGAAGCCGCGAATGTAGAGGTCCCACTTCTCCACGACGCCCGCCTTGCTGCGGTGGGCACGCACCAGCGGCGACGTGTCGACGGGGAAGTCGCGCACGAAGGTCGGACGCTCCAGTCCGCCCTTCACGAAGTGCTCCCACAGTTCCTCGACGTACTTGCCGTGAATGGGGTGCTTCACCTCGATCTCGACCAGCTCGGCGAGGGCGGCCAGCTCGTTCAGGGGCGTCTCGGGAGTGATGTCCGTGCCGCCGGTCCACGGCACGCGACCTGCGGCGACGGCTGCGGTGAGGGCATCCGTGAGGCTCTCGTACATCGACACCGAGTCCCACTGGCCGCCGAGGTCGTAGTCGGTGCCGTCCGCCCACGTGACGACGTGGCTGCCGCTGGTGGCCCACGCCGCGTCCTGGATGAGCGTCTGCGTCAGCTCGGCCATCGTGTTGTAGTCGCCGTACGCCTGATAGGCCTCGAGCATCGCGAACTCGGGCGAGTGCGTCGAGTCGGCGCCCTCGTTGCGGAAGTTGCGGTTGATCTCGAACACCCGGTCGATGCCGCCGACGACGGCACGCTTGAGGAAGAGCTCGGGCGCGATGCGCAGGAAAAGATCGGTGTCGAACGCGTTCGAGTGCGTGACGAACGGACGAGCGGATGCCCCGCCGTGCATCGTCTGCAGCATCGGGGTCTCCACCTCGATGAAGCTCCGCGACGCGAAGGTGGCGCGCAGCGACGCGACCGCCTTGGCGCGGTTCAGCACATTGGTGCGGGCCTGATCGCGCGCGATGAGGTCGAGGTAGCGGCTGCGCATCCGCGTCTCTTCGGAGAGCTCGTTGTGCAGGTTCGGCAGCGGCAGGATCGCCTTGGCGGCGATAGCCCAGTCGTCCACCATGACGGAGAGCTCGCCGCGACGCGAGGAGATGACCTCGCCGTGCACGAAGACGTGGTCGCCCAGGTCGACGAGCTCCTTCCAGCGCGCGAGCGACTCCTCGCCCACCGCGGCCAGCGAGACCATGGCCTGGATGCGGGATCCGTCTCCGGCCTGCAGGGCGGCGAAGCAGAGCTTGCCCGTGTTGCGCAGGTGCACGATGCGGCCGGCGATACCGACGAAGACGCCGGTCGTGGCATCCGCTTCGAGACCGCCGTACTCGGCGCGCAGCTCCGGAATGGTCGAGGTGATCGGAAGGGTGACCGGGTAGGCGCCGCCTGCGGCATCCGCTTCGGCGTTCAGGCGCTCGCGCTTGGCGAGCCGCACGGCCTTCTGCTCGCCGACCTCGTCAGCGCTCAGTTCGTCGGTACGGTTCTCGTCTGCACGACGCTCGTCGGTCGCCATGGTTCCTCTTCGTTCTCGTTCTCGGATGCTGATCGTTCGGGCGCATTCACCGGTCGTCGGCCGGCTTCGACAAGCTCGACCGGCAGTGGTGCGTGGCTGCTGCTGTCGTCAGGTTCAACCAGCAGCGTGCCGCCTACCCGATGATGATGCTCGCGTTGTCGATGAGCCGCGTTGTGCCGACCCGTGCCGCGATCAGCACGGTTGCGGCTCCGCGGTACCCGTCGGCGACGGAACGGAAGGTCTGCGGGTCGACGATGGCCAGGTAGTCCAGCTTAACCGGCGCGGATGCCCGCACGCGCGCCACCCCAGCAGCCAGCGCCGCCTGCACTCCGGCTCCCGCAGCCGCACCGGTGTCGTGCAGCGCACGCGACAGGGTCACGGCGGCCTCCCTGGCATCCGGATCCAGGTAGCGGTTGCGGCTGGACAGCGCGAGCCCGTCGGCCTCGCGCACGATCGGTACGGCCTCGATGGAGACCGGGATGTCGAGATCCGCGACCATCTGGCGTACCAGGAAGACCTGCTGCGCATCCTTCTGGCCGAACATGGCGGCATCCGGCTGCACGATGCCCAGCAGCTTGTTCACGACCGTGAGCATGCCGTCGAAGTGGCCGGGGCGGGAGGCGCCCTCGAACTCGCCTGCCACCTCGCCTGCCACGATCCTGGTCTGCGACGGGCCGTTGGGATACATCTCAGCGACCGTCGGCGCGAACACGTGGTCTGCGAGGTCGCCGAGTGCTTCGAGATCAGCGTCGAGAGTGCGCGGGTAGCGGTCGAAGTCCTCGTTCGGGCCGAACTGCAACGGGTTCACGAAAATGGACACGACGACCACGTCCGCGAGTCCTCTCGCGGTGCGCGCCAGCGACAGGTGGCCGTCGTGCAGAGCGCCCATCGTCGGGACGAGGGCGACGCGCTCGCCGCGGGCGCGGGCATCCCGCACGATCGACCTGATCTCGGCGATCGTCGTCGACACAGCGGGTCTACCCGGTGTCGGCGCGGTCGTGTCTGTCATCGTTCCTCCGTCGTCATCGTGCTCGTGCACTCGTGGTCGTCATGAGAGCGGATGCGCGTGCCGTCACCGCTCCCGCCCATCGTCGCCGGTGTCGGTACCTGGCCAGCCGCCACCCGTCGCGCCGTTCTCGCCGGGCCATCCGTTCGACTCCGGCCACTCGCCCCGATCGTCTGCCGCTGATGGCGGCATCGACAGGCCCTGCCGGCCGCCCAGCAGGCCGGGGATGTCGAGGGCGTCCAGCTCCGTTGGCGCGCCGGCGCGGCGCAGCGCTTCGTCGACGGACGACCGCACCAGCGACGACAGGTATCCGCCGGGGTTCTCGATGCCGAGCCCCGCGAGGATCCCGGATGCCTGCTCCACGATCGACCGCGAGAACGTCGTGGCCGTGGAGACGGCCTCTGCGTAGGCCCGGCGATCCGCTTCCTCGATGATCACGGGCTCGCCGCCCATCTCGACGACGAGCGCCTGGCCGATAGGCAGGACGGGAGCCGGAGCCGTCACCGCGAAGTAGCTCTCCGCGAGGCGGGCGAGATCGAGGCTCGTCCCGCTGAACACCATCGCCGGGTGGATCGCGAGCGGAATGGCGCCGCGCTGCAACGCTGGCAACAGCACGTCGACGCCGTGCTCCGGTGCTGTATGCACGACGAGCTGGCCCGGCTGCCATGAGCCGGCGGCGGCGAGCCCGCTGACGAACTCGGGAAGCTCAGCGCCGGGCACGGCGAGCAGGACGAGCTCCGAGCGCTCGATGAGGTCTGGCACAGAGAGCACCGGCACTCCCTGCAGCAGTGCCTCCGCACGCTCGCGGTTCTGCTCGCTCGATGTCGCGATGCCCACGATCGCGTGCCCGGCTCCGGCGAGCGCGGCGCCGAGCACGGGCCCGACGCGTCCAGCGCCCACGATGCCGACGCCGAGGCGTCCCGAACGTCCGGCCATCAGCTGTCGCCTTCCGCGTGAGGTTCGTGGTCTTCGGCTCCGTGAGTCACCGGGGACACCGAGTCACCGGCTCCCTGTGCACTGCTCGGCCCCGCCTCCGCGTCGGCCCAGGCGATCGCGCCTGCGCTGACCAGTCCGAAGAGTTCTTCCGCCGCGCGCACGTCGATGACCGGCAGCTTGGCGTGCACGGGCCCGTCGACGATGTGCACGTCGGCCGATGCCAGGTTCAGGATGCGCCGAGCCGGCCCCTGCTCGACCTCCACGCTCTGCAGGCGGGCGAGCGGTACGAAGATGATCCGTCGCCACACGGCGCCGTGCCGGAACACGATCACGCCGTCGGCGACGGTGTATCCGGTCTTGCTCCAGGAGAAGGGGCGCAGCCAGGCGGCCCTGCGCGGAGCGGACGAGAACGCTGACTGGTCGGCGCGAGTGCGCATGGCCGCGTGCGCGATGGCATCCCGCACCGTGTCGTCCATGCCAGGCAGCAGCAGCGGCAGCACGCGCTGCACGTCCCGGATGCTGCCGACCGGCAGCGTGGTCGTCCGCGACTCGCCCGCCGAGTTCTTGCCGCGGGTGTGGCCGGCCGTGTTCATGCGGATCTGCCACCATCCGAACGGACGCCACGCCAGCGGCTGCAGCACCTCGACGGCGTGGACGCGCCGCGGGGGGATGGTCTCGCTGCTGGTGGTGAGCAGCCCGAATCCGATGCGGACGCCGTGGCCGCTGCCGGCGATGTTGTAGCGCAGCGCCTTCGTGAAGCGGCGGGCGTAGAGGCCGCCGAGGCTCAGCACCGCCGGGAAGATGATGATGATCAGCCACGGGCGTCCGGTCGACGCCCCCACGATCATCGCGATCACGATGAGGAAGAGCACCATCGTGGGTCCGCTGAGCAAGAGTGATCCGGCCAGCCGAAGAGGGTGCATCCGAACGACGGATGCCTGTGGCGCGGCGTCGGGGTCGAGATCGGCCGGCGAGAGCAGGAACTCGTCCACGCGGTCGGCGACGATGTTGCGGGTCGCCTCGCCGCGCGACACCGGATCAGCCTGTACAGGCGCGGATTCAGGCGATGCCGTGACCGCGCCGACGCCCTCCGCCTGCCCGGCCTCATGGGCCTGCACGCCAGAGGCTCGGCGCAGGATCTCCCTCCGCAGCGTCTCCGTCACCTTCGACGGCAGATAGGAGAGGTCGAGGTTCGCGTCGTGTCCAGCGACGACGATCTCGAGCTTGGCGGCGCCGAAGATCCGCGCGAACAGCGGCCGGTGCACGTTGATGCCCTGGATGCGGTCCAGCCGCGCCTTACGCTCCTGGCGACGCAGGATTCCGCTGCGCAGCTCGACGGCCTGCCGCGTCACGCGGAACGTCTGCACCCGCCACGACAGTGCGAAGACGCCGACGCAAGCCGCGATGATGACGACCGCGATGCCGATCGCCGGCCAGACGAAGTTGTGCCTGACGATCATGTCAACGGGGTCGCCGGACGGATAGTCCGGGGTGTTGAAGAAGAACGCGACGATGCGCTCCCGCAGGTTCGCGACGATCACGCCCACGATCGCGACGATGGCGATGCCGCCTCGCAGGAGCGGCGTCGCCTTGTGCATCCGGTGCCACTCGCCGTCGGCGAGACCGGTCGCTCGGGTGTACGTCTGGGTCACAGACCCGTCCTGCGCGCCTCAGCGAGCTCGACGAGGCGATCTCGCAGCCACGCGGCATCCGCTTCGACGAGGCCGGGGATGGAGACCCGACTGGATGCCGCCGCCGTCACGAATCGCAGCTCGGCCAGCCCCAGCATGCGATCGACGGGCCCGCGCTCGATGTCGAGCAATTGCATGCGGCCGTATGGCACGGCCACGAACCGCTGGAACATGATGCCGCGGCGGATCACGAGGTCGTCGTCGCGCAGGACGTAGCCGATGGCGCGGGCACGACGCGGCGCGATGATGAGCTGCACGATGGCGATGACCACGATGACGATGAGCGCGATCCAGGCCCACCACCACTGGAGCACGAGCCACGCGAACACGACGACTGCGGCCGCGATCAGCCCGCTGATCAGCGACCCGACGATCACGACCCACACGTACTTGGGCGAGACCCGTCGCCACTGCGTCGTGTCGTCGAGCGCCGCGACATCCAGCCGTTGTGACACTGCGCTCCCGTCGTCGTGCAGCGCGGGCGATCGGCCGTGTCGGCATCGCTCTTCGCCTGCGCATTCCATGGTACTGAGCGGCGCCGACGTGCACTCCCAGCGGGCTACCGGACGCGGTCGAAGCCTCGGATGCGCGGCCGAGACCTAACGCCCTCGTCACGGCCGGTAGCGTGGCGGGGGTCGACACATCTCCGACAGCACCGGGAGCCACCTCATGACCGACACAGCTGCGTCCGAGCCTGTAGACGCGACGGTACGCCGGCGCTTCTCCGAAGCGAGTGCCGTCACCCGGCTCGACGAAACGCGTTTCGCGGCAGAGATCGATGCCGGCTGGGGCATCGGCGGCAAGCCGAACGGCGGATACCTCACCGCGATCCTCGCGCGCGCCGCCACCGAGGCTGCTTCGAGCGTCACCGATCATCCGCACCCGGTGGCCGTGTCTGCGCACTTCTGCAGCTCTCCGGATGCCGGTGGCGCCGAGATCGAGACGCAGGTGCTGCAGTCGGGCCGCACGATCACGCGCGTGCGCTCGGTGCTCCGCCAGGAGGGCAAGCTGTGCGTGGATGTGGTCGCCACGCTCGGGCACCTGCATCCGTCTGCACGGACGACGGCACTGGCGACCGACGAGCCGAACGGCGATCACGGATCGCGCGACGCCTCATGGGCGGGTGGCGTTCCCGAGCGCGACGATCGCGACGCAGCCGAGTACCTCGCGTTCCGGCCGCCGCGCGGCACGTTTCCCCGCGGCATCCCCGACCTGCTGGACTTCAGGATGTCACCGGAGTCGCTGCGCTCCCTCACCGGGTCACCGAGCGGTCGCGGCGAGCTGCGATCGCGGCTGGCGCTTCCGGATGACGAGCCCTTCGACCCGATCTCGCTCCAGTTCGCCCTCGACGCGATGCCGCCCGCGACGCTCGACATCGGACCTCTGACCGGCTGGGTGCCGACGCTCCAGTTCACGACCTATGTTCGTGCACTCCCCGCGCCGGGCCCCATCCAATTGCTGCACCGGGCGCACCTCGTGGCCGACGGGCTTGTCGACGAGACCTGCTACGCCTGGGACTCGACAGGCGCTCCCGTCGCGCACAGCACGCAGCTCGCGGTCATCGCGCGACGCTGACGTGAGGCGCCGCTGCCGCCGCGCGATGCCCTGGCGGTTCACGGTCGCGCGACGCGCCGTCGCACCATGAGCGCGTCACAGCCAGCCGTTGTCGAGCGCGATGCGCACCGCCTCTGCGCGGGTGCGGGCGTCCGTTTTGCCGATCGCGCTCGAGAGGTAGTTGCGCACCGTGCCCTCCGACAGATGCAACTGCCCGGCCACGTCGGCGATGGTCCCTCCCGACTGGGCAGCCCTGAGCACATCCGCCTCCCGCTCGCTGAGCGGCGACTCCCCGGCGACGAGGGACTCGGCGGCCAGCTCCGGGTCGATCACGCGGATGCCGTCGGCCACGTCGCGCACGATGGCGGCGAGCCGCTTGGCCGGCGTGTCCTTGACCACGAAGCCGGCGACTCCGGCCCGCATCGCCCTCCGCAGATACCCTGGCCGACCGAACGTCGTCACCATGAGCACGCGGATGCCCGGCATCCGCTCCCGAAGTTCGGCCGCCGCCGTGATGCCGTCACCGCCTGGCATCTCCACATCGAGCAGCGCGACGTCGGGTCGTGATTCGAGCGCGGCCGGAACGACCTCGTCGCCCCTTCCTACCTCGGCGACCACCTCGATGTCCGGCTCGAGTGACAGCATCGTGGCCAGAGCGCCGCGCACGAGGGCTTGATCGTCGGCGAGCAACAGTCGCAGGATGCGGGTCATGCCGGCTCCGCCTGATCGTCGTTCGCACCGTCTCGACCGTACGGCTCCGACTCGACGCTGAGCTCTGTCGGGCCGCGGAGCAGGGACAGCCGGAACCCACCGAGCTCGCTGCTGCCGGTCTCCACGCGCCAGCCGGCGGTCTCCGCGCGCTCACGCAGCCCGCGCAGCCCGTTCCCGAGCGAGGACTGCGGTGTCGGCCCGGATCCCTGACCGCGCCCGTCGTCGGCGACTTCCACCCGATCGGCCTCCACGAGAATGCGGCAGATCCGGGCGTTCGAGTGTCGCAGCACGTTCGTCACGCCCTCGCGCACGAGCCATCCTGCGAGTTCCCGGTCGGCGGCCGGCAGTGCCTCCACCGTGGCGGGGAACTCCGCCTCGATGCCCGCGCTGGTGAGCACGGACCGTGCGTTCGCCAGTTCGGCGGCCACACTGGTTCCTCGGTAGCCAGCGACGGTGGTGCGCACGTCGGCCAGCGCGGCGCGTGCGAGCTGCTCGACGGCTGCGGCTTCCTCGCGCGCTTTCCCCCCGTCGTCGGTGTCGATCAGCATGCCGGCGAGCTCTGCCTTGACGGCGATCGCAGTGAGCGAGTGCCCCAAGATGTCGTGCATGTCCCGCGCGACACGTCCACGCTCCTCGGCCACGGCGAGCTGGGCCAGCTCGTGACGAGTCTGCTGGAGCTGAACGATCGACGCCGCCTGGCGGGAGAACGCCGACATCATGAGCGAGACCGATGCGATGATCGACGGCAGCCACACCAGTTCGACTCCTCGCTCGCCGTTCGCATACTGGAATGCGAAGGCGAGCGCGGCGATGACCACGGTGAGAACCCCGGTCATCGCCGTGGTGAACATGCTGACGCCGACGACGATCGCCGCGAAGATCCAGAGTATGCAGACGTTCCACTGCAGCACCGGCCACATCGCGAACGCGAGTGCGAGATAGCAGGCGCAGACCACGAGTCGCAGACGGCGCGGAACGCGCCAGGTGATGACCGCGGCCAGTGAACCTGCCGCAGCCACCACGACGACCATCACCGAGGCGTAGGCGATGAGCCACGGTTCATCGCTGCGGATGTCGGCCGACACGACGAACGACAGCGACACCAGCACCGCGATGAACCGCACGATCGAGCGTCGTCCGCCCCCGAAGACGATCGTGCCGCTGGGGGTGACGTTTCCCAGAATGGGGATCCTGGGACCGCTGCGCAGGTCGAGATCCGCCGGCGGTTCGGGCACCGGCACCTCGAGGTCGATCAGCTTCGATGACACCGTGCCCACAGTAGCCGGGGGTGTCTGCGCGAGGGCAGCGGGCATCCGCTCAGCCGCGCTTGGTGTCGCGGCGGAAAAGCAGCGCGGTGCCGACGGCGAAGATCACGAGCCAGGCGAGCGCATTCAACAGGGCAAGAACGTTGAAGGCATCGCCCGTCAGCGGTGCCCGTCCCAGCTCACCGATGCCGTAGACCGGAGTCCACACGGCGATGTCGCGCATCACGTCGGGCATCTGCGTCACCGGAATGAAAAGGCCGCCGAGGAACGACAGCAGAACGATGGCGAGACTGACGAACTGCATGGCGTTCTCGCTCGGAACGAGGTAGCCGATCATCAGGCCGAGCGCCGTGAACACGAGCGTGCCCAGCAGCCAGACTGCGAGCCCGGAGAGCAGCCAATCGTCCAGGGGCAGCCGCACACCGGTGAGCGCGCCGACGGCGAACGTCGCCACCACGGCGATGAGGCCGACCACGAGCCCGGCGATGATCTTGGTCGCCACGTTCGCCACCGCGCTCACCGGAGTGAGGCGCAACTGTCGGCTCCAGCCCTGGGTGCGCTCGATGGCCACGGATCCGCCTGCCGTGGTGGCCGACATCATGGCGCCGTACAGTGCCATGGAGATCATGATGTAGGCGGCGACGGAGACACCACCCTGCGCGACAGGGGTGTCTCCCAGCGCGACGTTCCGTTGCGGGTATCCGACCAGGAGGTAGAGCACGACGGGGAAGACGAGGGTGAGAACCAGCGTGCGCCTGTTGCGCAGCTTGCGCTTGAGTTCGATCCACAGGTAGGTGAGGTTGAAGGCGCCGAACGGGCGCACGGTGCGCGACTCGGCGATGGGGTTCAGGACGGTCATCGGAGTTCAGGCCTTTCGGTCGGCGGTGGACACAGTGGCGGGAAGGTCGGCGTCATCGTCGCCGGTGAGTGCGACGAATGCGTCCTCGAGGTTGTGCGAGGTCACCTCGAGGTCGACCGCTGCCGTCCGCGTGAGCAGGTAGCGGGCGGCGGTGTCCGAGTCCGTCGTCGTCACGATCACCGCGTCTCCCCTGGTCTCGGCCGACGTGACTCCGGGCAACGCACCCAGCGCGGCCACGTCCGCGTCGGGCAGCGTGGCGCGCACGACGCGTCCGGATGCCAGGTTCTTGATCTCGGCGGACGTCCCGTCAGCGACGATGCGGCCCTTGCGCACCAACACGATGCGGTCCGCGTAGAGGTCGGCCTCCTCGAGGTAGTGCGTGGCGAACACGACGGTGCGGCCGCGTGCGGCATCCGCTCGAATGGCCTGCCAGAAGCTGCGGCGTCCGTCGACGTCCATGCCGGTGGTCGGCTCGTCGAGGATGAGCAGTCCGGGGTCGGAGAGCAGGGCCAGAGCGAAACGCAGCCGCTGCTGTTGTCCGCCCGAGCACTTGCCCACCCGTCGTTCGGCGATGTCGAGGATTCCGGCACGCTCGAGAACCGTCTCGACTGGACTCGGTGCGGTGAAGAAGCTCGCGGTCAGCGTGACCGTCTCGCGCACGGTCAGGTCGTTCAAGAGCCCGCCCGTCTGCAGCACTGCCGAGACGAGACCGCGGGCGATCGCGGCCCGTGGGCTGCCGCCGAAGATGCTCACCTCGCCCTCGTCGGGCTGGCTGAGGCCGAGGAGCATGTCGATCGTGGTCGACTTCCCGGCGCCGTTCGGGCCGAGGAAGGCGACGATCTCGCCCGGGGCGATCGTGAGGTCGATGCCATCGACGGCGAGCACCTGGCCGAAGCGTTTGGTGATGCCGCGCGCGTCGACGGCGGGAACGCGCCGCGAGGCATCCGCAGTGCGCTCGTTGAGGAGAGGGTTCGTGTCCATGCACCCACTCTCGGGGACGGGCTGCCGATCACCCGCACACGTTCGTCACCGGATTCGCATGACATCCGTCATATCGGCGCACCGGCGCATCCTCGCCCGAGCACGAGTCCGGCAACACTCCCTCATGAGCTCAGCCGCGGCACGGGGCGTCACCCGGTCAGCTCGATGAGGTGATCGGCGGCGCAGATCACCTGCTCGTCCGTTGTCGCCACGACGGCGATCGCGCCTCGCCGGGTCGCAGCGGACACCTGATCCCACACCGCCGTGCTGCTGACCGGGTCGAGCTCGCTCGTCGGGTCGTCCAGGCACAGGATCGCAGGCGTACCGATGAGCGCCCGTGCGACCGCCACGCGCTGCTGCTGGCCGCCGGAGAGCTGCTCGAGCAGATTGTGCCAGCTCGACTCGGGCAGGCGCAGCGCGGTCAGCAGCCGTTCGATCTCGGACCAGTCAGACGGGCGGCGGTTCCCCCGAGCGAGCATCCGCACGGCGACGTTCTCCGCGGCGCTCAGGCTCCCGATCAGCTCGTGCCGCTGGGTGACGACGCCGACCGTGGCGGGATCGACAGGCGAGCCGTCCAGCAGGACGCGGCCGCCGGCGGGAGCTCGAGTGCCGACGACCGCCTCGAGAACAGCACGGCACGCGCTCGAGGCGCCGATGATCGCGACGGTGGATCCGGGGGCGATGCTCAGATCGAGGTCGGTCACGACAGCTGTCTCGTCCCGGAGAATCCGCACGCTCTCGAACTGCAAACCCTCAGCCACGCGCTGCTCCTGCCTCGGCCGCGCGGATGCGGAGCTCGCCTGGGGCGACGGCATCGATGGATACGAGGGCGCCGGCGCCCCACTCCGCACGCAGCGCCTCTGGAAGCGGGACAGAGCCGTCCGCACCGATCACGGCGTACCGCCCGGCGGCGGTCGCCTCCTCCCCGATCCGCCCGTCGCGCAGGTGGATACTGCGCTGCATCCGCGAGGCGACCACCTCGTCGTGCGTGACGAGCAGCACCGCGGTGCCCTGCTGGTCGGCGATCTCGACCAGCAGTCCCAGCAGCTTGTCACGGTCCGCATGGTCGAGCTGGCTCGTCGGCTCGTCGGCGAGGAGCAGTCGCGGCCGGGCCGCCATCGCGACGGCGAGTGCGAGCATCTGCTGCTCGGCGGGGCTCATCGCACCCGCCAGTCGATCATCCGCGAGGAGTCCCGCGGCGTCCAGGAGCTGATCGGCGACCCGGGCGTCGCCGCGCGCGAGCCCCCGCAGCGCCCACTCGACGTTCGCGGCCGCCGTCTCGTGCAGCAACAGGTTCGTGGATGCACCCTGCAGCATCAGCCCGAGCGTGCCGGCCCGCAACCGTCGCAGGTCGCTCTCCTTCGCGTTGCCGAGATCCGTGCCGAAGACAGCGACCTTTCCGGCCGAGGGCCGCATGATGCCCGCGACGACCGTCAGCAACGTCGACTTGCCCGACCCGGAAGGTCCCAGCAGCGCAACCCTCTGCCCGGGCTCGACCACGAGGTCGATGCCGCGCAGCGCGGCCACGTCGGTTCCAGCTTCGCGGTAGACGTGCACGAGCCCCGAGCAGCGCAGAGCGGGGAAGCTCTCGGCGGCATCCGAGGGCGCTGAGCGAGTGGTCATCGCGGTCTCCTGACCCGCAGCTCGAGGCGTGCGCTGACCCACGCGACGACGGCGACCAGGACGAGAACGCCGACGACAGTCAAGGCAAGAGGCACCGGAGCCACGGAGTAGTCCGGCGGCGGGACCGCACCGTCGCCTCGGGTGAGCGGAAGGTGCGGCACGGTCAGCGCGAATGCGACCACGCCGGCGGCGGCGCCGAGCACGACGGCGAGCCCGATCGGAACGAGCATGTCGATGAAGGCCACCGCACGGAGTCGTCTCTCGGGAACCCCGGCGATGCGCAGGGATTCCGTGTCGCGGCGGCGGCCCGGGGCTCCGACGATGCGGATGGCGATGACGCCGAGCAACAAGAGCAGCAGCGCACCGGCCCCGACGGCGAGGCCGAGCTGTGCCGATCTCGGCGCCGCCTCGCTGGCGAACCGGTGCTCGACACTGCTGAGGGTCGTCGTTCCCGTCACGTGGATCCGATCCCGGGCCAGGGCCGCCATCACCTGGGGATGAGCTCCCGGGGAGAGCCACACCTCATGGCTCGCGACGCTCCGCGCCGGATCCGCGACCTTGTCCGCGACGGCCAGGTCGACCATCGCCCCGTCGCCCAGCACCCCGGGGAGGATGTGCGCGCGCTGCACCTGCTGCAGCAGCAGCCTGCTCTGGTCGGGCCCGGCCCCCACGAACGCGTTTGAGATCCCTGGATAGCGGGTGACATCGGTCGACGGGCCGACGACGGCGGGCAGCGGCTCGGGCGCATCCTGCGGGGCGATGCTCGCCGTGCTGCCCGCCGCACCGGTGAATTCGAGTCCCAGACCGTCTTCCCGGCTTCTCAGCACGGCGCCCGGGGTCAGCACCGACGCGGATCCCTCTCCGATGCGATTGCGCCACTTGTCCGGGTCGAGCCAGGCCGACAGCCGAGACGCCGGCTGCGTATCGGTCGAGAACCCGGTGATGGTCATCACCGTCGCGAAGGAGTCGTCCGAACCGTCACGGCTCTCGCCGAGCCAGACCACTCGGCATCCGCCGGAACAAGGGATTGCGCCGACGAGCGTGCCGTCACGCGGTGCACCGAAGGAGATGTCGTGCCAGCCGCTCGCGTTCTGCACGACCATCATGAGGAACGGCCCGGTCTGGTCCGGTGGTTCGTCTCCGACGTTGCTCACCCGCGCGAGCCCGATCGAGATCCGCGTTCCGGTGAGTTTCATCGACGCGCCGGTCGGAGGGGACAGCTTCGCACGCAGTGCCGCCGCGCTGGACCCGCCCCAAGCGGGGTCCCACGAGGAGACCGCGGCCAGTCTGGAGGCGTCTACCGCGATCAATGACGGGGCGTCTCCCCTGCTCGGAAGCAGCTCCACGGCCATCGCCTGGGTCCCGCTCGGGTCCGCTCGCCGGACCGACTGCAGGAAATCGACGTTCGACGGCACGGAGACGGTCACCGCCTCGCTCGCCCCCAGCGATGCCGCGGCACGCTGATCCTGCAGACGATCCGCCACCACCGCCGTCTGAGCGGAGTATGTGACGACGGCGAGCCCCATCGTCACCATCACGGCGACGTACAGTGCAGACGGGGTACGACTGAGTCGCCGGCCGACCAGCAGCCCGTTCAGGGACCTCGGCACCTTCCTCGTGACCCGCCGTATGAGCGCGATGGCCAGACGGAGCCCGACGATGCCGATGAGGACCGCGACCACCGCCGGCGCGAGAAGGGTCACCTGGGGGCCGCTGATGCTGGTCTGCGACACAAGTGAGTAGATGACGACGAGGGCGAGCAGCACGATGGCCGTCTGCCCGATGAGAGCGGGACGTGAGATCGTGCGAGGCTCAGCGGTCTCGCGCAGCAGTACCGACAGCGGGAGCCGGGCAGACCGCACGCTCGCCGCGACGAGGGCCACCAGCGACCCCACGACGGTCAGGGCGGCGGCCCCGATCACCAGGGGCTGAAGCGGGTCGACCCTTACGCCGGGCCCGAGCACCATGGTCACCGCCAGCTGGGCCGAGCCGATTCCGATCGCGGCGCCGATGACGGAGCCGGCGACCACAGCGACGGTCGGTTCGACGAAGACCGACGCGAGATGGCGGCGGCGCGGCAGCCCGCGAAGCCGGGCGAGCCCCCACTCCGCCGCGCGATCGCGACCGATCCGCTGCACCAGCAAGGCCTCCGCGAACCAGGCCAGCCCGAGCGCCTCGAGAGCGAGAACAGCGAGCAGGGTCGCAGCGGCGCCCTGCTGCGGCTGGAGTGCGTCGACGACCCCGAGTAGTCCGGAGCTCGCTCGGGTGCCGTTTGCGGCGCTGACTGCGGTGAGCGTCTCATCCTGGGCCCGCTGGATGTCGGCACGGATACCCGGCAGATCGTCGAGCGTCACCGTCCGGTTCAGGAGCCTCAGCGAATAAGCCGTCCCACCGATGCGCAGGTGCTCGAACTGCGCCCGAGTGACCACCAGGTCCGGGGCTGCCGAGCCGTCACCGGGCTCGGCCATCTGCGACGGACTCTTCAGGACAGCGCCCGTGCCACGGCGATCGTCGTAGATGCCAACCACCTTCAGAGTCACCGCGGGTGCGGCGTCCAGCTCGAGCGACGCCCCCACCTTCACGGTCGTGCCGGCGGTCGCCTTGGCCACCGCGACCTCACCGTCGTCGACGGGGCACCGCCCGGAGACGAAGGTGGTGGCACCGCAGGTGGTCGCGGGAGCTGCGACGGCTGCACTCCCGTGCGCGTGCCCGCCTGTCTGCACCCAGGAGTACGCCGTGCTCGAGTCCATCACATGGAACGGCGCCCCCCAGACGCGCGAGTGCACCACGTCCGTGACCGCCTCTGCCGAGACGAGACCGCCCCCCGCCGACCCCGTCTGGATATCGGATGCCGCGACTATCGCGGTGCGGCCGGCGCCCGCTCGTTGCACGGTCTGCGCCAGGGTGGCCTCGTCGACAGCGCGGACCAGCATCGGCGCGAGCACGGAGACGACCATCGCGATCGTGGAGAGGGCCAGAAGCCACACGAACGAGGCCGGCCGCCGCCGCACGCTGCCGATCCAGAAGACGGATCGACCTGTCTGCCTCCGCACCCCATCGCGCTCTTCGTCCACGATCACCGCGTCAGCTTAGGGGGCCGGGACGCCTGCGTCGACGATCCGTCGATCCGGACAGCACGACGACAGAGGGCACTGGAGTCCGAAGTGGAGCACTGGAGCTCGGAGGCGCCCCGCGGCCGCTGCCACGCACCGCAGGCGGCGGTGAGCTCGGCTTCGCCGGCATATGGTCGAACGGCTCAGCTCAGTGCTCGCAGCCGGCCGTCGTCGGCGCGGTGAGGCCCTGTGCGGTGGGATTCGAGCCCGTGGCGTTCGATGCAATGGCGTTCGAGGCAAGGGAATCCGATTCGGCTCGCCGAGCGGTACGTGCGGCCTTCGCGACCTGCCGAGTGGCCTCGGGCCGACGGCGTCGCCCACGCTCGCGCACCGGGAGCGTGCCGATCAGGAACGAGCACAACGCAAGAGCCGCGCAGACCGCACCGACGACGGGAGTGAGATGCACTCCACCGATCCCGATCGCGAGATTGCCCAGAGGCGGCGAGAGAGCGATGCCGACGTACATGGCCGTCGAGTTCCACGACAGGGTCACCACCGCGTCATCCGGATCGATCGCGATCAGCCGATACTGCACGGGCACGCTCGTGCCTGCCGAGACGAGCCCCCAGATCAGGAAGACGACAAGGCACGCGACCAGCGACCCTAGTGCCAGCGGCATCACGGCCAGCAGCACGATGATCACCGAAAGAGCGATGACAGCCACGTAGCGACTGCCGAAGCGGTCGGTGAACCTCCCGGCGAAGAAGTTGCCGACGATGCCTGCTAGCCCGTTCGTCATGAGCAGCGCCGCGAGCAGCACCCCGCTGCCGCCGGTGGCGTCCGCGGTGAGACTCGCACTGAAGATGAAGACCACGTTGAAGGCCACGACGATGAACAGCGTGGTGCCGATGCCGCCGAGCACCCGACGATCCGCGAGCGGTGCCAACCGATGCCGCAGCGGGGTGACCGGCGGTGTCGGAACGCCGCGGAGGAAGATGCCGATGCCGATCCCGACGATGATGCCCAGCCCTGCCAGGCAGAGCATCGGCAGACGCCAGCTCGCCAGGCTACCGAGAGCCGTTCCGATCGGCGCGCCGAGCACGCTGGACAGCGTGAAGCCGAGACTCACCAGCGCAAGCGCTCGTCCTCTCCGTTCCGGCGGAACGAGCGTGGCGGCGACGGCGCCGGCGGTCGGCACCAGCGCGGCACCGCCCAGCGCCGCGATGGCGCGCCCGCCCACGAAGCCGGTGGCACTCGTGCTCAGCGACGCCACGAGGGTTCCAGCCGAGAAGAAGACGGCGCCGATCGACATGAGAACGGCCCTCGGCATCCGCACGAGCACGATGGATGCCACAGGCGCCACGATCGCCACCACCACCGAGTACACGGTGATCGAATAGCTCACCGTCGACTGGGTCGCCTTGAGCCCATGCGCGATCTCCGGCAGCAGACCGGCGATGATCGACGCGTTCGTGCCGACCATGAACATGGCGGCAGCGAGCAGCAGCAGCTTGACCGTCGCCCCGCGGTAGGCGGAGGCAGCCGGCGTGACGAATCCGCTCTCGCTCGCCGGCCCCTCCGCCGTCGTCACCGGCCGACCCTGCCGAAGAGGGATGCGATGGGTGCGATCACCAGCGGACGCGCGGCCACCCATCCTGCGGCCATGACCACGAGCGAGGCGACGAAGATCCAGAACCCCACCCAGTTCACCTCGTCGGATCCGCCGTACATGTGGTTGAGGTTCCGCAGTGCACCGGTGGCGAACACGAGCGCGACGTGCACGACGATGAACGCGACGAAGTAGATCATCACGGGGAAGTGGATGGCCCTTGCCACCTCCACCGGGTACAGCTTGCTCAGGCGCTCAGCCTTCTTGGGCCAGAGGCCCGACATCCGGAGGCCGGTCACCGCCGCCAGCGGCGCCGCGATGAAGATCGTCACGAAGTAGGCGAGCTGCTGGAGGCTGTTGTAGTTGACCCAGCCGTCATCAGTCGGCCACTGCAGCGACGCGTAGTTCAGTGCTGCAGTGATGGCGTTCGGGAACACGGACCAGCTGGTCGGGATGACGCGCATCCACTGCCCGGTCGAGAAGAGCAGCACGAGGAACACCACGCCGTTGATGACCCACAGCAGGTCGAGCGATTGGTGTAGCCACAGCGTGAGGCTGATCTTGCGGCCGGGGTTCCAGCGCGGAGTCCAGCTCGCCTTCGGCCGCTGCTCGCGGCGCACCTGGATGCCGGACCGGATGATCAGCACAATGAAGAACGCGTTGAGGAAGTGCTGCCAGCTCAGCCAGCCGGGGAACCCGACCGGAGCGCCCTTCGGCAGCGGATAGTCGCCCGGATACGTCTTCACGAAGTCCCGCACGATCTGGAAGGTGAACAGACCGCGGGCAGCGAGGATGAGGATTCCCACCACGACGACAGCACCGACGAACACGCCGACCGAGCGCCAGACCCACTGCGTCAGCGTGAGACCGCGATAGAGCTTCGGCTCGGCGGCCGGCCGGGCTGCTGGCTTGGCCGGAGTGGTCGGTTGCGCGGCAGGCGTCGCCGGAGCCGACGTCGGTGCCACCGGTGAAGCGGCGGCAGGGGCGGACCCACTCGGCTCGTTCGGGGCGACGGCGGCTGCCACCGAAGCCGCCGTTGCGGCCGCAGGAGCGACCGGCGGGTTCGTCTCGGGCGACGGCGTGACCGCCGTCGCGGCAGGTTCGGTCGGCGGCTCGGTCGCGGCAGGTTCGGTCGCGGCAGCTTCGGTCGCAACGAGCTCGGTCGCTGCGATCGCTGTGGCCGCTGGCGCAGCCGCAACGGATGCGGCGACGGCACCCGCCGCGGCGAGCGCTGCGGCGTCGGGCAGCGGGGGCCACGGGTCGCCGCCGTGGGTGCGCGGCAAGCCGCGGCGGAAGCGTGCCGGCATCGCGGCCGGCTCGGCCGCAGACGACGGAGCCGGTCCGGCCGCCGTAGGCGCTGGAGCTGGCGATACCGCCGCCGGCACGGAATCCGCGCCCGTGGCATCCGCGGTGCCCGCCTGTGGTGCGGAGGCCGCTCCTGCGGTCCGCGCGACGGATGCCGCTCCTGCGACCTCGGCGGCCGTGCCGGACGGCGCCGCACCAAGAACGGCCGCAGCGAAGGATTCGGAGGGCCAGGATTCACCGCCGCGCACGCGCGGCAGTCCGCGCCGAACGCGCGAAGGCGCTCGGCCCGTCACAGCACCCGTGGGAGCTGCCCCGCCTGCTGTCGCTGCGGATGCGACGGCCGCCTCGGTGGGCACTGGCGCCTCCACCGAGGCGACCGCGTCTGTGGCCTCCACGCCCGTAGCGTCCGTGCCCGTGGTGTCCAGGTCCGCAATGTCAGAGACAACCCCGGGAGCCGCGGCGGCCGCGGCCGGCGTCGCCCCTGCGACGCGGCGCAGGACGGGCACGTCGGCCGCCTCCGGCCATGGCGCGCCGCCATGCACCCGCGGAAGTCCGCGGCGGATAGGGCGTGAGCCCACCTGAAGTGCCATGGACCTCAGCTCCGCTTCGACTCGATGGCGGAGATCAGCTTCGGAACCACCTCGAACACGTCGCCGACAACGCCGAAGTCGGCGATGTCGAAGATGGGCGCGTCGCCGTCCTTGTTGATGACGATGATGGTCTTCGCGGTCTGCATGCCGGCCAGGTGCTGGATGGCGCCGGAGATGCCCAGCGCGACGTACAGCTGCGGCGACACGGAGACGCCGGTCTGGCCGACCTGATGGGCGTACGGCACGTATCCGGCGTCGACCGCGGCACGGGATGCGCCCACCGCCGCGCCGAGCACGTCGGCCAGCCGGCCGACGAGCTCGAACTGCTCCTTGGATCCGAGTCCGCGTCCGCCGGAGACGACGCGGGACGCGCCTCTGAGCTCCGGGCGCTCGGACGCCGTCTCCGTCTGCTCGCGCGACAGCACGGTCACGACAGGGGTCGTCGCATCCAGCTGGATGCGCTCGACCGAGGGGGTGACTGCGGCGGGTGCCGCGTCAACGGATCCGGCACGCAGCGTGATGACCGCAGCCCCGAAGGTGACCGCGGAGTCCACGTTGTACGCGCCGCCGTACACGGAGTGGTGCGCAACCACTCCTTCGTCGTCACGCGAGACGGCGACGGCGTCGGCGGCGAGCGCGTTGCCGCTGCGCACGGCGAAGCGGGCGGCCGCGTCGCGCGAGTCGATCGTGTTCGAGGCGAGAACGGCCTCCGGCTGAACGAGGGACGCGGCCGCCGTGATGGCATCCGCATACGCGGCGCTCGGAACGGATGTCTCGCCCGTCGCCTCGGCGATGAGCACGTGCGCCGCGCCGAGGCCGCCGAGTGCCGTGGCCGCCGCATCCGCAGCAGCAGAGGGCACCACCGCGACGACGACCGGGGCGCCCACACCGGCCGCCGTCGCGACGAGCTGCGCCACCGACTTCGCCGGCACACCGTCTGCGGAGACCTCGGCAAGGATCAGGATGGAGTTCTCGGGGTAGTCGGCCATGGTCACACCAGTCCCTTCTGGGCGAGGAAGTCCGCGAGCTGCTGGGCGGCGGTGCCGTCGTCGACGACCTTCACGCCCGCCCCGCGCGGCGGACGCTCAGCGACCGCGATCATGATCGAGCGCGGCGTCAACGCGTCGGGGTCCACCCCGAGCGAGGAGAGCGTGAGCGTGTCGAACGGCTTCTTCTTGGCCGCCATGATGCCCTTGAGGCTCGCGAAGCGCGGGTCGGGCAGCTGCTCGGTGATCGAGATGACGGCGGGCAGCGGAGCCTCCACCTTCATGCGTCCGCCATCCGTCGCGCGGTCGCCGCGCACGACGCCGTCCGCGAGTTCCACGCTGTCGAGCGCCGTCACGGCCGGCAGTCCGAGCCGTTCGGCGATCAGTGCAGGCATCACGCCACCTGACCCGTCGGTGGAGACGTTTCCGGTGATGACGAGATCCGGCGACAGCGTCTGGATCGCCTTCGCCAGGGCCTCGGACGTGAGGGTGAGGTCGGCGCCCGCGAGGCCGGCATCGACGACGTGCACCGCACGATCCGCCCCCATGGCGAGAGCCTTGCGCAGCGAGTTCACCGCCGATACGGGACCCGCGGTCAGCACGACCACCTCGGTGCCCGGTGTCGATTCGGCGTACGAGATCGCGACTTCCGTCGCACGCTCGCCCACCTCGTCGAGTACGCGGTCGTTCGCGTCCCGGTTCGCCAGACCCGTCTCCAGGTCGAGCTTGCGGTCGCCGTAGGTGTCTGGCACCTCCTTGACCAACACGACGATTTTCATGCTGTGCCTCTCACTTGCCTCTCTCGGTGTCTCCTGGATGGGTGGCGCCCGCGGCGCTGCGCTGTCGCGGCTGTGCCGCCGCGCCACCCCTCCATGGAAACTCTCATGCTGCCGCGGGTCACGCTACCTCAGCGCGAATGTGCCGCGATCGAGCACGATCTCGTCTCTGTCGTTCACGACCTGGAACTGGTCGGGTCCCTCGTTCTGCCACACCCGGATGCTCAGGGCCTCGCCGGGGAAGACCGGCTTGCTGAAGCGTCCGCTCATGCCGGCGAACCGCTCCGGATCCCCGTCGGCGAGCGCACCGAGCAGCGCGCGGCCGACGACGCCGTACGTGCACATGCCGTGCAGGATCGGCCGCGGGAATCCCGCCCTCGCCGCGAACGCCGGATCCGTGTGCAACGGATTGTGGTCGCCGGAGAGACGGTAGAGCAGGGCCTGATCCTCGCGGGTCGATGCCGTGAGCACGACATCCGGATCACGCTCCGGCTGCGCCCAGGCATCCTTCGGACCGGGGATGCCGAACCCGCCCTCACCGCGGATGAACACCGACGAGCGGGTCACCACGAGCGCTTCCTCGGATCCCGGGACGCGTCCAGAGGCCTCGCTGACCACCAGTGCACCGCTGCCCTTGTCGTAGATCCCGGTGACGGTCGACGTGATCTCGAGCGATCCGGTCGCCGGCAGGGCGCCGCTGAGCTCGACGCTCTGCTCGGCATGCACGAGCATCGCCGGGTTGAACTCGCCGATGTTCAGGCGCGACCCACCGCGGAACTGGTTCAGGACCACGCCGAACGTCGGCAGCACGCGCTGCTCAACGCCGTGACTGTTCTCGGTGGTGAACGCCAGCTCGGCCAGCGGGTCGTCCTGGCCGGCTCCGACGCCTATCGCGTAGAGCATCGCCTCGTCGGGCGTCCAGCTGACCGTGCGGGGTTCGCTGGTGGTGCCGACGGCATCCAGGTTGAGGGTCATCCTTCTACCTCCACGTGATCAGGGCGTCGAGCGCCTCGACCTCGGATCCGCGAACGAGCAGCGGGTTCACCTCGAGCGACTCGAGGCCCGTGCCCAGCCGCTGCACGACCTGCGCGATGTTCAGCACCGCGTCGGTGACGGCATCCAGGTCGGCGGCCTGCGTTCCGCGGGCGCCGTCCAGGAGCGCGGCTCCGCGCAGCGATGTCAGGCCGGCCCTGATCTGCTCCCTGTTGACGGGCAGCAGGTGCAGGGTGCTGTCCTTGAGCACCTCCACCCACACCCCGCCGAGGCCGACGGCGAGCACCATGCCCCACTTCGGGTCGCGCACGGCACCCACGATGAGCTCGATGCCTCCCGAGCGCTGCGGCTGGACCAGGGCTGCCGGGTCCGCGGCGCCCGCACCATGGCCGGCTTCCGTCACGTCCACGAACGCCTGGCGCACGGATTCCGCGTCACGGAGGTTCAGCTTCACGCCGCCGATGTCGCTCTTGTGCTCGATCTCGTCGGCCGCGAGCTTGACGACCACAGGGTAGCCGACCTCTTCCGCGACGGCGACGGCGTCGTCTGCGGTGCGCACCAGCACGTTCGGCACAACGGGCACCCCGTGCTCGGCCAGCAGTGCGGATGCCTGCCGCTCGGCGAACACGTCGCCCGGCTTCGCATCGACCACGATGGGCTCGCCGACCTCGGCGGTCTCGACCTCGGCGGCGACCGCCGCGTGGTACCGCTCGCCCCATTCGGCAGCCCGGCCGAGCGCCGTCATGCCGTGATGGATGCCGCCGACGACGCCCGGGAATCCGCTCGCCAGCGCGACCTTGCGGCCGAACGGCGTGATGTCCGTGATCGTGTTGGAGACCACGATCACCGGCTTCCGCACGCTCGCGATCGCCTCCGCCTGGTGCTGGGCACGGGCGACGGCGACCTCCAGGTCGGACTCGTCGTGCGGCAGGTCGGCCACGTAGACGATCTCGTCGATGTTCGGGTCGTCCTCGACCGCCTTCAGCGCCTTCACGGCCAGGTCGGGGTCGATCAGGATGTATCCCGTCACGTCGATGGGGTTGTGCACGCTCGCGAAGTCCGGCAGCACCTCGCGGAGCTTGTCCTCCGTGGCCTCGGCGAACGACGGGATCTCGATCCCCTCGTCCTCAGCACGGTCGGAGATGACCTCGCACGCGCCGCCCGACGGGGTGACGAATCCGATGCGGCGGCCGCTGAACGGATCCGTGTGCGACAGCAGCTCCGCCGTGACCATGAGGTCCTCGAGCGAGTCGACGCGGATCACCGCGTTCTGCCGGAACACCGCCTCGATCACGCCGTCGTCACCCACCAGCGATCCGGTGTGCGCCTTGGCGACGCGCGCTCCGCCTTCGCTGCGTCCCACCTTGAGCGCCACGATCGGCTTGCCGGCCAGCAGCGCCTGGTGCGCCACCTCGAGGAAGTCCTCCGGATGCCTGATCGACTCGATGAAGAGCACGATCACCTTCGTGGCCTCGTCCTCGACGAGGTACCGCATGACATCCGTCATCGACACCATCGACTCGTTGCCCATCGACACGAGCAGGCTGACGCCGGCGTTCCGGGTCTGGGCGAGCTGGATGACGGCGCTGGCGAGAGCACCGCTCTGCAGGACGACGCCGATGTTGCCCTTGCGGAGCGGCGTCGTGATCGGCAGGCCGTACGGCGTGATGGAGGCGGCGTTGTTGACGTATCCGTTGCCGTTCGGGCCCAGGACCGTGATGCCGCGGTCCTGGGCGAGCCGGATGAGCTCGGTCTCGAGCTTCGCCCCCTCCTCGCCGACCTCGCCGAAGCCCGAGGTGAGCACGACAGCAGTCGGGACGCCGGCATCCGCCACCTTGCCCATGACCTCGAGCACGACGGCCGTCGACACCATGACGAACGCCAGGTCGGGGGTCTCCGGGAGGTCGTCCAGCGTGGCGTACGACTGCTGGCCGTGCACGACGATGCCGCGCGGGTTGACCAGGTAGATGGCACCGTCGAATCCGCCCTCGAGCAGGTTCTTGTAGATCGACAGGGACCAGAACGACTTGTCGGTGGCTCCGATCAGTGCGATGGACTTCGGGTTGAACAACTGCTTCACTCGGTCGACGGACAGGCCGCCGATCGTGCCGGGGCCGGCGTCGGGGAGCAGGATTTCGGTGGCCGTCATGAATCCTCCTTGATCGGATGAGGCCGCGAGATGGGGGCGAAGTACGAGGTCAGGCGCCGATTTCGCTCACCTTCGCGTGACCCTTGATCAGGTTGCGGGCGATGGTGCGCTTCTGGATCTCGTCTGTGCCCTCGAAGATGCGCAGGAGACGCAGCTCGCGGTACCAGCGCTCGATCGGGAGTTCCTTCGTGTAGCCCATGCCGCCGTGGATCTGCAGCACGCGATCGACGACCTTGTTGGCCATCTGGGTGCCGTTGAGCTTCGCGACGGATGCCGCGTGACGGTTGTCCTTCTGGTTCTCCAGGAGCCACGCTGCGTACAGGGTGAGCCAGCGGGCCTGCTCGATCTCCACGTGCGAGTCGGCGATGTGCCACTGGATGGCCTGGTACTCCGCGATGGGGTGCCCCATCGACACGCGGTTCTTCGAGTGCTCGATCGCCATCTCGAGCAGGCGCTCGGCGGCACCGATCGCGCCGGAGGGGATCAGGTAGCGGCCGTTGCCGATCCACTGCATGGCCAGCTTGAAGCCCCAGCCGACCTCGCCCAGCACGTGGTCGCCCGGAACGCGCACGTTGTCGAAGTAGAGCTGAGCGGGTCCCCACTCGCCCATGGTCTGGATCGGGCGGGAGGTCCAGCCCATCTCGCGGTCCACCAAGAAGCAGGTGATGCCGCCGTTGGCGCCCTTCTCCGGGTCGGTCACGGCGAAGACCATCACGAAGTCGGCCTCGTTGCCGTTGGTGATGAAGATCTTCTCGCCGTTGATGATCCAGTCGTCGCCGTCGCGGGTGGCGCGCGTGCGGATGTTCGTGGCATCCGACCCCGCACCAGGCTCCGTGATCGCGAAGCAGCTGCGGCGGTCACCGTTGATCGTCGGGATCAGATACTCCTGCTTCTGCTTCTCGTTCGCGCCGTACAGGATGTTGTCCGCCGTGCCGCCGAAGCCGAATCGCACGAACGTGCGCCCGGTCTCCATGGCGATGATCGAGCTCATGATCGGGCCGAGGTTGATCCCGCCGTACTCCTCCGGCGTTCCGATGCCCCAGAAGCCGGCTGCCTTCGCCTTGCGCTGCAGGTCTTTGTACTGGCCGTCTTCCAGGCCGGGGCGGCCCTCGCGCTCGTTGCGCAGCACCTGCGGCTCGAGCGGCATGACCTCCTTCTCGATGAAGTCGCGGACGCTGTCGCGCACCATCCGCTGCTCGTCGGATAGCGAGAAATCAATCATTGCTTCTGTCTCCAGATCGTGTTGGGTTGGGTGATGTTCGTGGGGGGTGTGTGGCCTGTGGGGGCGCCATCCGATGGTCGAGCCTGTGCAGAAGGCCGGTTCTGGCGCGCCGCACAGGTGGCGTGACGGTCGTGCGTTGGAGAGCGACAGCAGCGACCCGGTCCGTCCTGGCCGGATTCGCCAGCTCACCGGCGGTGTCGGCTCAACCGGGTTGTGCGCAGGTCAGCCGACCGGTCCGCCCGCGACGTAGATGGTCTGGCCGGAGACGTACGATGCGTCTTCGCTGACCAGGAACGCCACGACATTGGCGATGTCCTCTGGACGTCCGACGCGACGCACCGGGATGCGCTCCGACGCCGCCTTCTGCATCTGCTCGAAGTCGACACCGGTGCGCTCTGCCGTCGCACGGGTCATGTCGGTGGCGATGAAGCCAGGGGCGACGGCGTTGACGTTGATGCCGAACGGGCCGAGCTCGATGGCCAGGGACTTCGTGAAGCCCTGCATGCCGGCCTTGGCTGCCGAGTAGTTCGCCTGTCCGCGATTGCCGAGGGCTGAGGTGCTGGAGAGGTTGACGATCTTGCCCCACTTGTTGGGGACCATCTGCGCCTGTGCAGCACGCGACCACAGGAAGGCGCCGCGCAGGTGAACGCCGAGCACGGTGTCCCAGTCGTTCGCGCTCATCTTGAACAGCAGGTTGTCGCGCAGGACGCCCGCGTTGTTGACCAGGACGCCGATCGCGCCGAGCTCGGCGGCGACGCGCTCGGCGGCGGCCGTGACCGAATCCTCGTCGCTGACATCGCATGCCACACCGATGGCCCTTCCGCCTGCCGCCTCGATCTCGGCGACGGTGGCGGCGGTGGCCTCCTCATTGATGTCGATGACGGCGACGGCGGCGCCATCGGATGCCAGACGCACCGCGGTGCGGCCTCCGATGCCCCGGCCCGCGCCCGTGACGACCGCGATCTTTCCTTCTAGCTGAGCCACGTGCCCTCTTCTCTCCACGCCCCGCGAAGGCGGGCGTGCATGAGGGTCGGCGATGCCGGCACGGGTGCCTCCTTTGGAACCATGTGCTTTCGGATTGTGCCCTACGGAGAACAGAACCCCGTTCTAGAACACGATTCAGAGAATAGGAGCGTGCCGCGCATCCGTCAAGTCGGGTCGCCCGTGAAGGGCACCGGCGCTGATCGAGCGCGTCGAGACCAGTCAACCGCTGCCGAGCTCGCCGAAACCGGTGAATCGCTGGCCGAGCACGTCGAACCCGGGAACACGGTGAGGCGTGGCTCCGCACAACGCACGGCCATCACGTCACGAAAGCGGCGGCCAATGACCCAAAGCTCAGCTGGCGGCCCGGCCCCTGGTTTCAACGAGCACGACCGGCGGCGACGTACTCAACCGGCTCCATCGGACTCAACCGGCCGTATCGAACTCAACCCGCTCCATCGGACTCAACCGGCAGTATCGAACTCAACCCGCTCCATCGAACTCAACCGGCCGTATCGAACCCAACCGGCGGTATCGAGGTCAGCGAACGGACGCGATCCGTCGGATGATCGCGAGCACTTCCTCGATGAGCTCGTCGATGGTGCTCTTGTCCTCCGCAGCCGCGATGGAACGCTCGCCCTCGACGACGACCGAGGTGAGAATGCGCACCCGCAGCCGGTTCGCCGGAGTGTCCTCCAGCTCCAGGAGGGTCATGTTGTTCTTCATCCACTCGGCGCCCACGTGGCTGCCGAGCACGTCGTATCCGGGAGGGCCGTCACCGCCGCGGAACAGCAGGGTGAGTCTGGAGTTGTCGCGGGCGACGTCGAGATAGCCGCGGGATCCGGCCACGAACAAGTCGACGGCATCCGTCACGCCGGCATGCCGTGCATCGGCAACGGCCTTGGTGGCCGCCTCGCTGTAGACCGCCTCGAACTCCTCCCAGAGCGCCAGGAAGAGATCGGCCTTGCCGTTGAAGTGGTGGTAAACGCTGCCGACGCTGAGCCCGGATCGCTCGACGATGTGAGCGATGTTCGCCTCGGCGTAGCCCTCGTCGACGAAGACGTCTCGTGCCGCATCCAGAATGGTGCGCCGAGTCTGCTGCGTCCGCCCCCACTGGCGAGCCGGCCGCTCGTCTGCGGCAACTGATTCGGTGCTCACGTGGTCCCTCTCGTGGTGGGTGTGCTCGCCCCCTGGGCTCACTCAGCGTTGTCATCGTACGGGGCGGCCCCCGCGACTCTCACCTTGCAACCTCGTCCGAGGCCGTGTTAGAACATCATTCTAGAATCAAGTTTGGATTCCTGGAAAGCCTTCCGTCACCGGCAGTCATCCTCGCCCCGAGCGGGGAAGAGCCGTGCAGAAAGCACCTGGATCCGGCATGGAGAGGTCGAAGATGACAATCGCCGTGACGCAGCCGTGGCCGCCCGAGCCCGACTCCGCCCGAGGTGTGGCGCCCGCCGTCGAGCACTTGCTCGCGCCCAATGCGAGCTCGTGGACCTACGAGGGAACCAACTCCTACGTCATCGCGAACGGCGGCGCGTCGGTACTCATCGACCCCGGCATCCTCGACGAGACGCATCTGGAAGCGCTGCGGCGCACGGGCCGCGCCAACGGCCGCGAGGTCGCCTCCGTGCTGCTCACGCACGACCATCCGGACCACAGCGACGGAGCCAGGGCGCTGGCCGACTCGCTCGGCGTGCCGATCCTCTGCATGTCTCCCCGGTTCGCCGACGACTACCTCGCAGGCGGCCAGGTGCTCGACGTCGACGGACTCGACGTGCACGTCATTCACACACCGGGCCACAGCGACGACTCCGTGTGCCTCTGGATGCCGGACAGCGGCACCCTGCTCACCGGCGACACCGTGCTCGGTGCGCGGTCGTCCGGCGTGATGGGCAAGCTGGGCGACCTTCTCACCTCGCTCGAGCTGCTGCGGAACCTCGCAGCGGATCGGGATGTGCTCGCGCTCCCCGGCCACGGCCCTGCGTTCACCGACCTCGTCGCATCCGCCACGAAGGTGATCGATGTGCGCACGAGGCGAATCAACGAGCTGCGCGGATACATCGCAGACGGCGACACCACGCTGCTGACCCTCATCAAGCGCCTCTACCCCGACCTCACCGGATCCCGCGCCATGTTCGGCGCCTCGACGGTGATCTCCACCGTCGAGTACCTGGCGGGCCTCGACGGGGAGCACGGGATCGCGGATCCCGACCAGCGCGAACAGATCCTCGCCGACATCGAGAAGTACAACCAGCAGTTGGCCGCCCACGCGAAGGAGCGGGCGGCGGCCGCTGCGGCGCACTGAAGCGCCACTGGTCGAGGCCGGGCCGACGGCACCTTCCAGGAGAGACGACAGCATCCACCAAGAAGAAAGGGGCGAACGTGTCAGAAGGACCCGTGCCCGTACCCACTCCCGAGACCAAGCACTTCTGGGAGGGCACCGCGGTCGGGGAGTTGCGCATTCAGCGCTGCACTTCCTGCGAGAAGTTCTACTTCTACCCGCGCCCCTATTGCCCTCTGTGCAATTCCGGCGATGTCGAATGGCGGGTCGTCTCCGGAAAGGGGACCCTGGCCTCGTACAACATCAACTACCGGCCGTTCCCCATGTTCAAGACGGATGAGCCGCAGGTCATAGCGCTGGTGCAACTCGATGAAGGCGTGCGCTTGATGTCCAACATCATCGGCGTGGATCCGCTGCCGGAGAATCTCCCGCTCGGATTGCGCCTGAAGGTCGAATTCGAGCCACGCGGAGACCAATTCCTGCCGGTCTTCACTCCTGAGAACACCGAGGGGAACTGACCGTGACGACCACCAGTATGCATCAGGGCAACATCGCCATCGTCGGCGCGGCGGAGACGGAGCACATCGGCATCGTTCCCGATGTCTCGATGATCCATCTGCACACAGGTGCCGCGCGCCGGGCCATCGCCGACGCCGGCATCGACATCTCGGAGATCGACGGCGTCGCCACCGCAGGGCCGACCGCCATCGAGGTCGCCGACATGCTCGGCATCCGGCCGCGCTGGGCCGACGGCACCATGCTCGGTGGCTGCAGCTTCATGGCGCTCGTGCGCCACGCATCTGCAGCCATCGCCTCCGGCGCTGCGAACGTCGTGCTCGTCACGCACGGCGAGTCGGGTCGCTCGCGGGTCGGCGTGCCGAACTACAGCCACTCCCCGAGCTCGATGGGCGGTCAGTTCGAGGCGCCATTCGGCGCCCTCGCGCCGTACTCGTCGTTCACCACCCCTGTGCTCGCGTTCATGAAGTCGCGCGGGTTCACGCGCGAAGACCTCGCCGAGGTCGTCGTGTCGCAGCGCCTGTGGGCCATGCCGAACGAGCGCGCGCAGCGCCGCTCGCCGATCGACGTCGAAGGCGTGCTCTGCGCACCGCCCATCGCCTACCCGTTCACCCGCGACATGTGCTGCGTCGTGACGGATGCCGGCGGCGCGCTCGTACTGATGAGCGCCGAGCGGGCCCGCGATCTGCCCTCGGCCGAGCGGGCCGTGTACGTGCTCGGATCCGGCGAGGGCACCGAGAGCGTGATCGTCTCGCAGATGGACGACCTCGAGTCGTTCGGACCATTCCGCCGCGGTGCCGAGGAGGCGTTCGAGACGGCCGGCGTCACCCACGACGACATCGACCACGTGATGTTCTACGACGCGTTCGCCCACCTGCCGCTGTACATGCTGGAAGACACCGGATTCGTCGGCAAGGGCGAATCCGCCGACTTCTATCGCGACGGCCACACGAGGCCGGGCGGAAAGCTGCCGATCAACACCCAGGGCGGCGGCCTCTCCTACACGCACAGCGGCATGTACGGCATGTTCGCCATCCAGGAGGCCGTGCGGCAGCTCCGCGGCGAGGCCGCGGTGCAGGTTCCCGATGTGCAGACCAGCTTCGTGCAAGGCGTCGGCATGATGTTCGGCGCGGGAGGGAGCCTCGTGCTGTCCAACCGCAGGCCGTAGCGCCCGCCACGCGTTGACGCGTTGGTGGGGGCGTTCGGCGGCATCGGTCGTGAGCGCCGGCCGTACCGCGGATGCCCCCACCCGCTCCCGCTCAACGCAACTATGAATCCTTCGGGATTCGCGTTCTGATTACGAATAGTGAGCAATTCGCTATTTCGTCCGGAAATGCCTGCTTTTCCGATTGATCCTGCGCAATTCGGCATGCAATGTCGCGGCCGAAATAATGCTTCGATGAATAACACAAATTCCCTATACAAGCGGTATGGCCGTCTGTAAGGTACCCATAAACCGAACCCGACTGCATTCGAAATGAAGTGGGACCCGAGACAAAGTCGTCCGGGGGTTCATCCGAATAACGATCGATTCAGGGCAATGGCGCCCAGCCGAACGCCTGCCTTTGCAATCCCCGTATAGCCAAGGATAGGAATGACTACAACCACTCTCGCCTCCGCCGGCGTCGACCGGCGCCTGGCGTCACTTCGCATCAAGCCAGTCAACGCGGTCGCCATCGTCGCCGCGATGATCGTGTTCGTCGGCGACGCTCAGGCGCTCGCGCTGATCCCGCTGACGAGCACCATGGAGAAGGAATACGGGCTCAGTCCGTCGCAGGCCAGCCTCGTGCTGGCGATCCTCGGTCTGGTGGGCGCCGGATTCCTGCCCGTGCTCACCCGGTTGGCCGAACGCATCAGCCTGCGGCTCTTCCTCCTGATCGGCGTCGCACTCGTCGCCGTGGGCAACGCCATCTGCGCCCTCGCACCCGGATTCACGCTCCTGCTGATCGGACGCGGCATCATCGGCTTCAGCGCCGCCATGCCGATCGCCCTCGCCCTGGTGCGTGAGAAGGCGGACACCGAGCACAGCACCAACCGCGCGCTCGCCGTCGTCACTGCCGCCGTCGGCATCAGCGTGGTGTTCTCGTTCCTGCTCGGCGGATTCATCCTGCAGATCGGCGGCCACGTCAGCACCGTGTTCTGGGTCATGGCCGCCGTCGGCCTGCTCACGTTCCTGGTCGGCCTGGTGATCGTGCCCGACTACCGCACCACGACACGCCAACGGGTCGACCTGCTGGGCGCCATCACCCTGGTCGTCGGTCTCACGCTCATCGCCATCGGCATCGGTTTCGCCGAGAGCTGGGGTGGAACCGGCCTACTCGTGCTCATCGGCGGCTTCGTCGTGATGATCCTCTGGGTCGTCGTCGAGTTGAACGTCAAGGATCCGATGATCGACCTGCGGCGCACGTTCCGCCGATACACGGTCCCCGCGTTCATCCTCGGCGGCCTGTTCGGCATGGTGGCGGTCATCTCCAACCTGGCCGTCACGATGTACGGCGAGTTCAACCCTGAGCCGTTCTCCAAGGTGCCTGCACTCGCCGGCCCTCTCGGATACGGCTGGGGACTCATCGTCCTGCAGACATCGCTGTTCCTGATGCCGACGGCGTTCTTCATCCTGATCGGCGGCTTCACCGTCGGCCGCATCATCACGAAGATCGGTGTGAAGACCACGTTCGCGATCGCGAGCATCTGCACCATCGTCGCCTTCACGCTCATGGCACTTCTGCACGACCAGGTCTGGGCGAACGCGGTCGGCATGGGAATCTGGGGCATCGCCTACGCGCTGGGCAGCACGGCAGCCAACGCTGCAGTGCTGCACGCGGCGAAGAACA
Organism: Planctomonas sp. JC2975; assembly: GCF_012985205.1. NCBI lineage: Bacteria > Bacillati > Actinomycetota > Actinomycetes > Micrococcales > Microbacteriaceae > Planctomonas > Planctomonas sp. JC2975. The sequence goes on from NZ_JABEKS010000001.1 coordinate 2,070,676, forward strand.
CGGAGGGTGCGCACTTCTCGGCGGCGTCCTCGACCATCGTCGCGACGATCGGGTCGCTCGCCGCCCCGATCTTCACCGCCATCCTGTACGCGTTCGCCATCACCGTCCCGATCCCCGACGGCAAGGGCGGAACGATCCCGACGCAGATCCCGACCGTCACCTCGTACGAGAACACGTACTGGACCCTGGTCATCTTCGGCGTGCTCATGCTCGTGTTCACGGTGCTGCACAAGACGCAGAAGTTCCGCAACAAGACCGTCGAGGAGCCGGTCGCCGAGGTGGTCGCCGACGGAGTGGCATAGTCCGATCGGTTCCTCATCATCCGTATGAGGGAGCCGGAAGCGGCGGTCGCCTGCATGGCGACCGCCGCTTCTTCGTCTCGGGCGCGGCGGCTCGGTCCGAGTCTCGGGGTCCGATCGGCTGGTTCGTGCAGCCGAATCGTCGTTCGAACCTCCGAGCTGCCGTCCTTGCCCTCAGGACTGCGCGATCCGGATCATGTTGCCGCTGGGGTCGCGCACCGCGGCGTCCCGCACGCCCCAGAACTGGTCCGTCGGCTCCTGCAGCACCTCGACGCCCGGTTCTGCTGCCAGCCTGTCGAATGTCGTCGCAAGGTCGTCCGTGCGCAGCTGGAGCATCTGCAGCTCCCCCTTCGCCAGCAGGGTTGCGACAGCGTCGCCGTCCTCCTGCGAGCGTCCGGCGTGGGGCTGCTCCAGCACGATCTCGATCTCCGGCTGGGATGCCGTGGTCAGCGTGATCCAGGTGAAGTCTCCCTGGTTGACCTCGTTCTTCACGGTGAGCCCGAGGATGTCGCGGTAGAAGGAAAGGGCGCTCTTCGGGTCGTCGACCAGAACGTGCACGCCACTGATTGCTACTGTCATGGCTCCCACGCTAGGGCGGCCACGGATGCGACGCTTCTCGGAAACTGCTCGCTTCAGGATGCGTCAGCCGGATGCCGACGCCGACAGAGGCTCCGACGCAGCGACCGGTGCCGTCACGGACTCCGCCTCGCCACCCAGCTCCAGGCCGCGTTCGTCGAGGTGCGCTCGCCCTTCGCCCTTGCGATGCCGCGTCAGCACCATGGCCTGACAGGATGCGAACGAATCCAGCGCCTCATGGTCGCGATCGCGATAGGCCGAAGGCGACTCGCCGACGAGCTCCGTGAACCGGGACGAGAACGAGCCGAGGCTCGTACAGCCGACGGCGCTGCAGACATCCGTCACGCTCAGATCGCCACGGCGCAGCAACGCCATCGCGCGTTCGATGCGACGGGTCATGAGGTACGAGTACGGCGTCTCCGAGTAGACGTCCCTGAACCTTCTGCTGAAGTGGGCGGGCGACATCAGCGCTGTCGCGGCCAGCGCGGGCACGTCGAGCGGCTGCGCGAACTCGCGGTCCATGCGGTCCCGCGCCCTGCGCAGTCGGCGCAGTTCGTTCAGGTCGACGCCCATCGCACCAGTCTGACAGACACCACTGCGAGCAGCGCCGGTCGCGGCGGCCTGCTCGGGGCTGTGGTCATCAGCGGGCGTGCACGTGGTCCGTCTGCTCGTCCTGTTCGTCTCCAGGAGGCGGCAGCGTGCAGAAGAACTCGGCCACGAGGCCGCCGACCAGCAGGATGATCGCACTCACCGCCGCGACGACGGCCAGCCAGATCGCGTCCGACCCGGCCGGCACCGGACGAGTCAACACGTAGACGACGACGCCGATGCCCGTGCCGGTGAGCAGCGCCCCGACGAGGCTGCACGCCTTCGCGAGCACGGCGATGCGCATGGCCCGGAACGGATCCACGTGCACCTTCACCTTGCTGCGCACCGCACGCCGGATCGGAATGGCCAGCAGCACAACGATCACGCCGATCGCCACCAACGTGATCGACAGCGACACCGGCGGGATCAACATCGACGTCCCCGCCGCCACGAGCAGCACCTCGAGCAGGTATCCGACGGCGATGCCGACGATGCCGAGCGCGATCAGGGCGGCCGCTGCGGTGCGTCTCACGACCGGCTCCCCTCGCCCGAGCCGTCCGGCTCGGCATCCGAGGATCGACCTACGGCTTCAGCCCCGGCCCCGGGTCCGGTTCCGGAATCGGCAGATGCGGATGCCCGCACTCGCTCCAGCAGCACGTCCACCCGTCCCAGCCCCGGCAGCTCGGCATCCGGGTCGACGTCCAGCCACGGTGCGAGCACGAACTCGCGCTCTGCGGCGCGCGGATGCGGCAGCACGAGCGTCTCGTCGTCCACGTACCTGCCGCCCATCGCGATGAGGTCGAGGTCGAGCGTGCGGTCGCCCCAGCGCTCTACGCGCACGCGCCCGTTGGCATCCTCGATGCGGTGCAGCTCGTCGAGGAGCGCGTGCGGATCCAGCGCCGCGGAGATGAGCGCGATGCCGTTGAGGTAGCGCGGGGCGTCCTGGTCGACGCCGTCCAGCCTCAGCGCCGCGGTCTCGTGCAGGGACGAGACGGCGTCCAGCCGCACGCCCGGAGTGGACGCGAGGTCGTCGAGCGCCGCTCGGATCGTGGCCTCACGGTCGCCGAGGTTGCTGCCGAACGCGACAACGGCGGGCTCGAGGGGCCGCATCCGCTGCGGTTTCGGTGCGACCGGGCTCATAGCGCCTGCTCCTGACCGGACGGCATCTCGCCCGGCGTCTCGTCCGGCTGGGTCGTCGCATCGGAGCGTCCGAGCGCGCCGGCCGGCGCGGTCGTGCCATCGGCCCATGCGCGGTCCCTCACCACGGTGACGGCCACGTCATCGAATGGCACGGAGATGGGTGCGCTCGGCTTGTGCACCGTCACCTCGACGTGCTCGACAGGGAACGACAACGCGACCCGTGCCACCCGCTCCGCCACCGTTTCGATGAGGTCGACGGGATCGGATGCCACGGCCTCCGCGACGGCCTCCGCCAGCTCCCCGTAGTGCACGGTGGCCGCGAGCTCGTCGCCGCGCGCGGCGGGAGCCAGGTCGAGCCACGCGACGACGTCGATGACGAAGTCCTGACCCTGCTCGCGCTCGAAGTCGAACACCCCGTGGTGGGCGTGCACCCGCAGCCCGCTCAGCGTGATGCGATCGGCGTTCATCGGATGCCCCTCCCGCTTTCCGTACCCATCGCGGCGGATCCGCCGTCCCAATGCCGCACGACGTCCAGCGCGATCCTGGTGGACACCACATCGTGCACGCGCACGCCCCACACGCCTTCCCTGGCGGCGAGCGCAGCGACGACCGCGCTCGGCAGGTCGCGGTCCTGCGGTGTCGCTCCGTCCCACATCAGGTCGGACAAGAACCGCTTGCGCGAGGCTCCGAGCAGCACCGGCAGGCCGGCGGTCTCGAAGTCGCGCAGGTGCCGCAGCACATCCCAGTTGTGATCCGACGTCTTCGCGAAGCCCAGCCCAGGGTCGACGATGATCCGTTCCGGCGCCACGCCATCGGCTTCGAGCGCGTCGACACGACGGAAGAGCTCCTCGCGGATCTCGCGCGCGGCATCCGTGTAGTGGGCCAGGTCGTTCATCGTTCGGCTGTGTCCACGCCAGTGCATCACGACGTAGTCGACGCCACGGTCGGCGACCAGGGGTCCCATCGCCGGGTCGGCCAGACCGCCGGAGACGTCGTTGACGAGCTGCGCTCCCGCGTCGACGGCTGCTCTGGCAGTCTCGCTGTTCATCGTGTCGATGCTCACGCGGATGCCGCGCCCCGCCAGTTCCCGCACCACCGGCAGCACGCGCTCCAGCTCAGCAGGAACGGGCACGCGCTCAGCGCCCGGACGGGTGGACTCACCGCCGACGTCCACGATGTGCGCGCCCTGCGCGGCGAGCTCGAGGCCATGTGCGATCGCGGCATCGGTGGATGCCCACCGCCCGCCGTCGCTGAACGAATCCGGCGTCACGTTGAGCACGCCCATGATGAGGGTCGTCTGGCCTGCGAAACTCACTGCAAGCCCCTGCCGATGAGGGCGATGAGCTCGGCTCGCACGACCGGGTCGCTGAGCTCGCCGCGGCTCGCGATCGTGACTGTCGAGGCATCCGTCTGGCGGGTGCCGCGCGTCGTCACGCACGCGTGCCTCGCGTCGAGCACCACGAGAACGCCACGCGGATCGAGGCCCTCGACGAACGTGTCGGCGATCTCCTCGGTCAGCCGTTCCTGCACCTGCGGCCGTGCAGCGAGGATCTCCACCACCTTGGGCAGACGGCCAAGACCCACCACGCGCTCGCGCGGAAGGTACGCCAGGTGGGCGACACCGGTGAACGGCAGCAGGTGGTGCTCGCACATCGAGCGGAAGTGGATGTCGCGCAGCAGCACCGTCTCGGCGTCGCTGTCTCCGAGCGGAACGGTGTCGCGCAACGGCTCCGCCGGATCCAGACCGAGCCCGCCGAAGAACTCCTCGTAGGAGTCGGCAACGCGCGACGGAGTCTGCGCGAGCCCCGGACGCGCGACATCCTCGCCGATAGCGGCGAGGATGTCGGCGACGGCCGCTTCCACACGTGCGCGGTCGATAGCCATACAGCTATTGTGCCGGGGCTACGCGGTGGCCGGGCGCGGGTTGATCTGGCGCGAACGCTTCGGGGTGGGAGTCGAGTCGATGTCGCCGTCGACGACACCCTCGTCGATGGGCGCGGTGGCCGGCTCGGGGAAGGCGATCGGCGGGATCCCGGGGGACACGCGGTTGTCGGCCGACACCCATTCCGGACGCTCCGGGAGCTTCTTCACGTTCTTGAAGATCTCGGCGATCTGGTGGTGGTCGAGCGTCTCCTTCTCGAGGAGCTCGCGCGCCAGGGTGTCGAGGATGTCGCGGTTGTCGTTGATGACCTGCCAGGCCTCGTCGTGGGCCTTCTCGATCAGCGTGCGGACCTCGGAGTCGACCTTCTCCGCGATGTTCTCCGAGTAGTCGCGCTGGTGACCCATGTCGCGACCGAGGAACATCTCGCCGGAGGACTGGCCGAGCTTGACGGATCCGATGTCCGAGCTCATGCCGTACTCGGTCACCATCTTCCGTGCGATGCCGGTGGCCTTCTCGATGTCGTTGGAGGCGCCGGTGGTCGGGTCCTTGAAGACGACCTCTTCGGCCACGCGCCCACCCATGGCGTACGCGAGCTGGTCGAGCAGCTCGTTGCGCGTGACGGAGTACTTGTCCTCGAGCGGCAGCACCATCGTGTAGCCGAGTGCCCGGCCGCGCGGCAGGATCGTGATCTTCGTCACCGGGTCGGTGTGGCGCATAGCAGCGGCGGCAAGCGCGTGACCACCCTCGTGGTACGCCGTGATGAGCTTCTCCTGGTCCTTCATCACGCGGGTGCGGCGCTGCGGACCGGCGATCACACGGTCGATGGCCTCGTCGAGGGCACGGTTGTCGATCAGCTGGGCGTTGGAACGCGCGGTGAGCAGCGCGGCCTCGTTGAGCACGTTGGCCAGGTCGGCACCCGTGAATCCCGGGGTCTTGCGAGCGACGACCTCGAGGTCGACGCCTGCAGCCAGCGGCTTGCCGCGTCCGTGCACCTCGAGGATCTTCTTGCGACCGAGCAGGTCGGGCGCGTCAACGCCGATCTGGCGGTCGAAACGACCGGGACGCAGCAGCGCCGGGTCGAGGATGTCGGGGCGGTTGGTGGCGGCGATGAGGATGACGTTGGTCTTGACGTCGAATCCGTCCATCTCCACGAGCAGCTGGTTCAGCGTCTGCTCGCGCTCGTCGTGTCCTCCGCCGAGGCCCGCGCCACGGTGACGGCCGACTGCGTCGATCTCGTCGACGAAGATGATGGCCGGAGCGTTCTGCTTGGCCTGGTCGAACAGGTCGCGAACGCGGCTTGCGCCGACGCCGACGAACATCTCGACGAAGTCGGAACCCGAGATGGAGTAGAACGGCACGCCCGCCTCGCCCGCGACTGCGCGAGCGAGCAGCGTCTTACCGGTTCCGGGAGGGCCGTACAGCAGCACACCCTTGGGGATGCGCGCACCGACCGCCTGGAACTTGGCCGGCTCCTTCAGGAAGTCCTTGATCTCCTGCAGCTCCTCGATGGCCTCGTCGCTACCTGCGACGTCGTCGAACGTGACCTTCGGGCTCTCCTTGGAGACGAGCTTGGCGCGCGACTTGCCGAACTGCATGACCTTGTTGCCACCACCCTGCATGCCGGAGAGCATGAGCCAGAAGAAGGCGCCGATCAGGATGACCGGGAGCAGGATGCTCAAAGCGGAGAGCCACCAGCTGGGCTGCGGAACCTGATCGTCGTAGCCCTTGGGAAGATTGGCGTCCGTGACGGCCTTGACCACCTCGGCACCGCGAGGAGCCACGTAGTAGAACTGCACCTGCGTGCCGTTGCTTCCGTCGGCCTCCTTGAGCGAGAGGTCGACGCGCTGGTCGGTGTCCACGATGACAGCCGACGAGACCTTGCCGTCCTTCAGAAGCTCAAGACCCTGTTCCGTCTTGATCTGCTTGAAGCCCGACATCGTGATCAGGCTCGAGCCGATCCACACGATGATGACCGCGAGCACGATCCACAGGATGGGGCCACGGAAGATCTTTTTCAGGTTCATGGTGAAGTCAGGGTACCGCCACGCTCCTGGAGGCCGTCTGCGTGTTCGCCCTCGGCGTGCACTGTGCTTCCTGTGCGCCGGTCACTGCCCTGCGCACCGCTGTCGGCCTCGCGACGAAACGAGTCCGGCGACGTGCACGCCGCCGACTCCAGGAGCGGCCCACGTCCGCCTCGGTGCGACCTGCGTCCTGCCTGCGGCACGCACGCCGTCGGAGTCGACGGCCACCCCCTCGTCCACCGCGTGGAAGACCGCGACCGGACCCCGCGCCCGACAGTATCCGCGAGGAGCGGACGGTCAGCTCTCGTACACGTGCGGAGCGAGGATGCCGACCGACCGCAGGTTGCGGTAGCGCTCGGCGAAGTCCAGCCCGTAGCCGACAACGAAGTCGTTCGGGATCTCGAATCCGACGTACTTCACATCGACCTCCACCTTGGCGGCGGCCGGCTTGCGCAGCAGTGCGCAGATCTCGACGGATGCCGGTCCGCGCGAAAGCAGGTTCTCGCGCAGCCACGAGAGGGTCACGCCCGAGTCGATGATGTCCTCGACGATGAGCACGTGCCGTCCGGCGAGCGCCGCATCGAGGTCTTTCAGGATCCGCACCACACCGCTGGACTTCGTGCTCGCGCCGTACGAGCTCACGGCCATCCAGTCCATGTTGATCGGGATGCTGAGCGCCCGCGCCAGATCCGCCATCACCATCACGGCGCCCTTGAGCACGCCGACGAGCAAGACGTCCTTGCCTGCGTAATCCGAGTCGATCTCCGCTGCCATCTCGGCGAGCCGAGTCTGGATCTGCTCCTCCGTGACGAGAACCGTCGTGAGGTCGCCTTCGATGTCTTCTGGCAGCATGCGTCCATCCTCGCATGCGCGCTGGAGCCGGGACCCAAGGTCATTTCCGGCCCACGCCGCGGCGCTCCTCGCGCTCGGCCGGACAGCGGAACGATGCCGCCGGACGCGCTCAGTGCTCGTGGGGCAGCACCGTCGTCGACCCTGTCGTGGAGAAGACGACGTGACCACCGGATCGTGACGCGCTGATCCCACCTGGCAGGTCGAGCGCCTTCTGCCCGTGCCAGTCGGTCACCAACCTGGCCACGGCGAGCACATGAACGCGCTCCAGCGCGACGCCGAATTCGCTCGACACGACATAACGGATGATGCGGTTGCGCAGCGCAGGCGGATTGGCCTCCAGCGCACCGACCGACACGGCGATGCCGGCCTCGGCCGGCGCGCAGATGTCCTCGATGACCTCCTCGATCATCTCGTCGAACGCCTCGGCATCCTCGCGGAGCTGTTCAGCTGTGCGCGCGAGCGCTTCGGCAACACCCGGACCGAGCTCACGCTCCAGCGCAGGCAGAACGTTCCGTCGCACGCGCACGCGCGTATAAGAGGGGTCGAGATTGTGCGGGTCGTCCCACGGATCGAGTCCGGCATCCAGGCACGCCTGCCGCGTCGTCGCGCGCCGGATGCCCAGTAGGGGCCTCAGCACAGATCCGGCCTCACTCGCCATCCCCTGAAGGCTGGCGGCGCCGGACCCGCGGGCAAGCCCGAGCAGAACGGTCTCTGCCTGATCGTCGAGCGTGTGGGCGATCAGCACCCGCGTCGCACCGGTCTCGGTCAGCGCCTCGGCGAACGCGGCGTATCGCGCATCCCTGGCGGCGTTCTCCGGACCCCCGCCGTCGACCCCCTGAGCGACACGAACCCGCTTGACGACCGCGGGGGCCAGGCCGAGGGCGACCGCCTGCGCACGCGCGCGGTCCGCGGTCTCGGCGGACGCATCCTGCAGCCCGTGGTCCACGATGACGGCGCCCACCCGGATGCCGGCTCTCGGCCCCTCGAAAGCAGCACCGGCCGCGAGCGCGAGCGAGTCCGGACCCCCGGAGAGCCCCACCAGCACGAGGTCACCCTCTGCGACTCCCGCGGATGCCAGACCTTCCCGCACAGCGCGCCGGATGTCCGCGATCGGCGGTGTCAGCCGCGGGCGACGTTCAGCATCGGTCACGTCTCCACGCTACGGCCTGCCGTGCGCTTCCGTACCTCGGGCGACGCCGGGCACCGGCCGAGCGGATGTTGTCCGGGCATTCACGGTGACGGCATCCGGAGAAGCGCGTGGGCGGGGTGCCCAGTGCCCACGGGTAGATTGGATGCGCATGTCTGCGGCGGTGACGCGTGTGTCCGGCCGCTTCGGACATCCCATCAGCCATCCCGCACATCCACCGAATGAACTGGAGCACCCATGGCCGACTACGACGCGATCATCGAGATTCCGCGCGGAAGCCGCAACAAGTACGAAGTCGACCACGAGACCGGACGGGTGTTCCTGGACCGCGTGCTGTACACGAACTTCAGCTACCCGACCGACTACGGATTCTTCGAGAACACGCTCGGTGAAGACGGCGATCCGCTCGACGTGCTCGTGCTGCTGGACTACCCGCTGTTCCCCGGTGTCGGCGTGAAGGTGCGCCCGGTCGGCGTGCTCCACATGAGCGACGAGGCAGGCGGCGACGACAAGATCATCGCCGTGCAGTACAAGGATCCGCGCTGGTCGCACATCCAGGACGTCGACGATATCGCCGAGTACACGAAGAAGGAGATCCAGCACTTCTTCGAGCACTACAAGGACCTCGAGCCCGGCAAGTGGGTCAAGGTGGACGCCTGGGGCAACGCGGCAGACGCCGACCGGCTCGTGCAGGAGGCCATCGCCCGCCTCGCCGAGCAGGGTCACTGAGACCGCCCGTAGCGCCCCTGGTGGCGCGGAGACCGAGTAGAGCAGCGCTCGCCGCCATCGCGGCGAGCGCTGCTCTCGCTCTGCTCTCGGGATGCTCCGCGGCCCAGGACGCGCCGCCGCCCACGCACTCGTCTGCGCACACCGCGACCGGCGCGACGCCCGTACCTTCCATCGACGCCGCGGCGCTGGATGCCGAGCTGAAAGGCATCGAGTCTCACTACGGCGCGCGGGTAGGCGTGCAACTGATCGACACCGGCACTCGCATCTCGTTCGGATACCGAGCCGACGAACGCTTCGCGCTCGACTCCACCGCCAAGCTGCTCACGTCTGGCATGCTGCTGAAGGAGGCCGACGACGCGCGCCTCGCTACGGTCATCCCCTACGACGGCTCCGAGCTGCAGTCCTACTCGCCGATCACGTCGCAGCATGTGCAGACGGGGATGACACTCTCCGCCCTCATCGCAGCGGCTCTGCAGTACAGCGACAACACGGCCGCGAATCTCCTGTACGACCAGCTCGGCGGGCCTGCCGCCGCCCAGGATCGGCTGCGCTCCTGGGGCGACTCCGTCACGAACCTCGACCGGATCGAGCCGGACCTCAATTCGGCGCTGCCGGGCGATGCTCGCGACTCGTCGACGCCGGCACAGATGGCGGCGAATGCGAAGGCGCTGCTCATCGGTGATCGGCTCTCGAGCTCCCGCCGGCAGACCCTGGTCGACACGATGCTGGCGAACACCACAGGGGATTCCTTCATCCGCGCGGGGGTCCCATCCGGCTGGCGGGTCGCGGACAAGACCGGCAACGGGGGTTACGGTTCGCGGAACGACATCGCGGTGCTCTATCCGCCCGACGCCCGACCGATCGTGCTGGCGATCTACACCACCAGAAGCACAGCGGATGCCGCCTCCGACGACGACCTCATCGCCACCGTCACACGTGCGGTCGTCGGTGCCCTGCCGAACGGATGATCCGCTGCGGCACATGACACGGCTCGTCGCCGCGCCGCGGATCGAGCGGGACGCGCCTCAGGCGGACGGCCTCGCCACGTACGGATAGGGAGATCCCCACAGACTCTCGATCGCCAACGGCTCTCCATAGTCCCGTGCGGCGATGATCTGGTTGCCCCCTAGGTAGATGGCGTCATGGTAGAAGCCGCCGTCGTACCAGAAGATGATGTCGCCACGTTGGCGCTGGCTCAGCGGAACCACCTGACCGCGCGACTGCGCCGTGTAGAACTGGTCGGAAACGCTGTGCGAGCCGACGTAGATCCCGGCCGCACCGTAGGCCGCCATGACGAGGCCGGAGCAGTCGTAGTAGACGGGTCCCGCGCCGCCGAGATCGTACGGCGCTCCGATGTGCGCCGTCGCATAGGCGATCGCCGTCTCGACCGCACTGCTGTTGGGCGCTCCGACCGATCCGCCACCCCCCGAGGGTGCAGAACCTCCGCCGCCGCCCGATCCACCGGACGAGGTACCGCCCGACGAGCCGCCTGCCGACCCTGGCGAGCCACCCGCCGCCTGAGCGGGTGGCGGCGGTGGCGGAGCCGACTTCGCGGCGTCCTCCGCGGCCTTCGCCGCCACACCGACGGCGTACTGCTGCGCCACCTGTTCGGACGTGTTCTGCAGCGACGCCAGCTGGGTGACGAGTTCGGCCTGCTTCGTCTGCTGGGTCGCCAGAGCCGCACGAGCCGCTGTTGCGGCATCCTTCGCCTTCTGCAAGGCGGTGGCCGCGGCATCCGCGAGCTGTTTCCTCGCCTTTTCGGCTGCTGTCGCCTGGTCGGCGATCGACGCTGCGGCGTTCTTGTCACTGAGTGCCTGGCGGTAGATCGTTGCGGATTGCTCCGTCAGCTGGCTCATCGCACTGAGCTGGTCGAGCAACTGATCGGATGCGTCGGCGTCGCCACCGGAGAGGAACAGGTTCACCGAGGAGTCGCCGCCGGACTTCGCCAGATGGGATGCCAGCAGCCCCGCCCGCAGAGCGGACGCCTTCGCCGTCTTCTCCGCCGCCTTGGACTCCTTCTGCAGGTCGTCGGACTTGGCCGTGGCGTCGTCGAGCTTGCCCTTGGTGACGAGGTACGCCTCCGCGGCGAGGTCCGCCTGAACGCTTGCGGCATCCGCCTGCTTCTGCAGATCGCCGATCAGGCCGGTGATCTTGTCGACGAGCGCCTGCTGGTCCGCGACGTTCCGCTTGGCCTGCTGCACGTCGTTCCAGTTCGGATAGTCGTCGGCGTGCGCGGGCGGCACAGCGATGCCGATGGCACCGGTCATCACACCCACTGCGGCGGCGCCAAGGGACAGCGATCCGAGCCCGAAGCCGGACGTGCGGTGCTGCGGATGCTCGCCCCCATCGTCTTCGATGGGTGGATCTGCAATGGGATGCCCGGCAGGACCCCACGCAGAGGTACGTGCCCGCTGGCGGCGCTGTGCCTGCAGGATGTCGTTCTCACGGCGCAGACGTTCTTCCGCCCGCGCGCTCTCGTTCGGCGATTCGGTTGCCATATCGCCCCCCGCGATATTTTCAGCCGAGCGGGGCTCCCCGATCAGCCATGAACGGGATCGGATTGATGGCGCTCCCGTCGTTCCGCACCTCGAAGTGCAGGTGACATCCTGTCGAGTTCCCGGTTGAGCCCACCCTCGCGATCGGCTCCCCCGCACCGACGTTCTCGCCGATGCTCACCATGATGCCTCCTGACACGATATGTCCGTATCCGGTGGAAATGCCATTTCCGTTGTCCAACAGGACGAAGTTCCCGTACCCGCCGTTCGGACCCGCCCACGTGACGACACCGTCGTGAGCGGCGTAGATCGTGTTGTTGCAACCCGCCCCGATGTCCACGCCTTCGTGGTAGGTCGTACAGCCGGAACAGGGCGCGACTCGGTATCCGAAGTAGTCGGTGATCGGACCGCTCGCCGGTACCGCCCAGCCCTGTGGTCCGACGTGTCCACCCTGTCGTGCCGCCGCCGCGGCGGCCTCTTCCGCCTTGCGGCGCGCTTCGACGCCGGCCTGGTAACCGGCGACGGTCGCGGTCGTCGTGTCCTGCAGCGCCTTGAGCTGCGCCTCGAGGATGACGGACTGCGCCTGCTGCGCCGCCAACGCCGCTTGCGCGGCCTGTGCTGCGGCGATGGCCTTCTTCAGCGCGGCATCCGCTGCGGATCGCAACTGCTCGCGCTCGTGGAACGCGGCCGTTGCCTGGTCGCTCATGGATTTGGCCGTGTTCCGCGCCTGCGCAGCCTGCTGGTACACGCCGCTCGTGTTTTCGACGAGCTTGGAGGCGGATCCGAGGTGGTCGAGCAGCTTGGCGGCATCCTTCGGATCCTTCGATCCGCTCAAGAAGATGTTGGCCGACAGGTCGCCCCCGCCGGTGCGGTAGAGCTCCGCGACGAGGCGTCCAGCCTGGGTGGTCGCGGCATCCGCCTTCTTCGTCAGTTCGGATGCCTGAGCCTGCATCGTCTGCGACTTCACGTCGGCCGCGTCGAACCTCTGCTGGGCCAGGTTGAACTCGTTGCCGGCAGCGACGGATGCGGCCTGGGTCTGCCCGACCTGCGCCTGCAGGCCCGCGATCAGGCCCTGGATCTTCGTGACCTCGGCCTGCGCCGCGGCCTCGTTGGCCTTCGCTGCCTGCACGTCGGCCCAGCTCGGGTAGTCGTCAGCATGAGCTGGAGCGGCGACGCCGCCCACCAGCACGACAGCGATGACACCGACCAGAATCCGGCTGAGAGCACCGACAGCGGACGCGCGCGACACTCCTCGAAAGAGCGCGCGTCGTCGCGTGCTTTCGTCTGGCGTCATGGCGCTCGTCCTCGGGTGGGTCGCGGAGTGTCCGTCGGGCGGTGTGCTTGAGCGACTGTACCCCTGGGGTGACGGGGGTTCGGCACATTCTCGGGGGTGGCGGGAATCGACGTGCGGAGGGCGACTCGCCCGGGGTGCGCGGCCGCATCCGCTCGGTTTGGCAATCGCCGAGGGGTCATCTAAGCTAAACCCTCGGAAGTCAGCGCCGTGAGCGTGGACGGCCCCATCGTTTAGTGGCCTAGGACGCCGCCCTTTCACGGCGGTAGCACGGGTTCGAATCCCGTTGGGGTCACGCTATGATTGTCTTCCGAAACATAAAACTGAACACACCATATGGCCCTGTAGCGCAGTTGGTTAGCGTGCCGCCCTGTCACGGCGGAGGTCGCGGGTTCAAGTCCCGTCAGGGTCGCTCTGGAGAAGCCCTCCTTCGTGGAGGGCTTCTTTTCCAGTAGGCGTCTTTCGGATGCCATGGCTCTGTAGCTCAGTTGGTAGAGCGTTCGACTGAAAATCGAAAGGTCACCGGATCGATGCCGGTCGGAGCCACCAAGTAAAACCCCCGATCCCACTGGGAATCGGGGGCTTTTTTGTCTCTGCCTCGGGAGTCCCTTGGAGTCGTTTGACTACACTTTGACTACACCTGAGTGATACGCACCAGCGTTCATCTCGACTGCAACGGCGTCACGGTGATGGTCGAAGTGGTCGGCGTAGACGTCGAGTGTCATCGTTGCGGGGCGCGCCTGAACATTTGTTGCACCGACTTCACGTTTACTCCCGTTGACGCTGCGGGGGACGCAGCGGTGTGTCGTAGGTCGTGAGGAGTCAGCCTTGAGAAAGTCGGGTCCTTCGCGCAAAGGAGCCGACACAATGCGGGGCGCGATCGCGTAATCGCCGACCGCGCCCAGCCCGCATTCAGCCCTCCAGACACCACCTGCCGCCGCGACTCGGCGTAAACCCGGTCGCGCCCAAAAGCGCTGTTGGCTCCTGCGGGGGCAGACTCCCTCGCAACAGAATCCCTAGGAGCGATCAGACAGCGAGTTTGGTGTTCGGGTCCGAACAGCGGCGTCGTCACTCACAGTGCCTTCAGTTCGAAACGATTTTCAGAACGTGCCTGTGCCACACCAAGGGATTGCCACTCTCATCCGCTGTGATCGCATGCACCTTCAACACGATGATGTCGTGGTCCCCGGCTGGGTAGGCATGCTCGACAGAGCACTCGAGCCAGATCGGGGCATCGTCCATGAACAAAGCGCCGGACTCCGTCACCGTATGACCCACGCCCGTCAGCCTGTGAAGACGGTCGCGTGACGCGAGCTGCCTGATGATGCCGACATGGCGCTCGCCCAGGATCGAAACACCGATCACCGGCGCTCCAGCAAGCACCGGCCAGGTGGTCGAAGTGCGTTGCACAGCGAAGGAGACCATCGGTGGTTCGTGAGAAACGCCAACCGAGAACGACGAGGCGACCATAACCAGTGGCACGCCCGACTGGATCGCCGCAATAGCCGCTATGCCAGAGGGAAAGCCTTCGAAGGCCGCGCGCATTCGTTTCGGGTCGCTGACGAAACCGACCGCCATGCTCATGGTCGTCTCTTCGTGACGCACGTGGATTGGTCCCGCCCGACGTCGAAGAACGCGAATGTGCATTGGTTAAATGCACGGAAGTGCCGCCATCGCCCTACGGCCACTTCTAGACTCCGGCCACTCGCGAAAGGCTCTTGGTTGTATCGAAGTACCCGGCAGGCCTGGCTAGCCCGAAGTGATCCCGGAAGGTGTGGCTCTCATATGTTCGCCGATAGATTCCACGGCGCTGCAGTTCGGGCACCACTTGATTTGTGAACCGGTCCAGCTGGTCCCAGAGCCCGGGCGACTGCACGTTGAAACCGTCGGCCGCCCCTGTGCTGAACCACTCTTCGAGCTCGTCGGCGATCGCACTCGCCGTGCCTACGACAACCGGGAACCCGTCGATGATGGCCGAATAGAGCAGGTCTTTTACCTTTGCTGCCCTGAGGCCGGCGACGGTACGCCCGGTGCGCTCGAAGACGAGGTCAAGCAGATGCCTGCCGTAGCCGTCGAACTCGTCGGCGAGTCGCTCTGGCAGATCCGATTCAAGCTGAAGCGACGTAAGGTCCACGCCGATCTTGGCGGAGAGTGATCCCAGGTTTCGCGTTCCGTACTCCAACGGGGCGCGACCGGCCGGTCCCGCGGCGAACTCCGCCCAGTAGGCGGCGTCGCGACCGCCCCAGACGATGTCGTCGTCGAGGGGCAGGTAGGAGTTCAGCTCGTCGTAGAAGGCGATGGCGGCATCCCTGGTGTCCCCGATGATGGGCGTGATGCCCGGGAGGAAGAAGACTGCCTGAGGGTCGCGGCCGGCCTCGGCGACACGGGCGCGGACATCCTCGTTGAACGCGATGGACTCGGCGATCGTCTTCGGACCCGTGAAGTTGATATCGCCGTGCTTCGCGGTGAGCTGCCGCGAGAGCTCGGATGCTCCTGCGTAAAGGAGAGGCGGGTGCCCCTGCGGTGGCCGGCGCAGCGGCAGCGTACCCTCCACACTGAAATGCTTGCCCCGCCAGTTCAGCCGATGGATCTTGCCGTCGTCGACGAAATGGCCGCTCTCCTTGTCTTGGATGTAAGCGTCGTCTTCGATGCTGTCCCACAGCCGCTTGACCAGCCCGATGAACTCGTCAGCTCGTTCGTAGCGGCTCTCTCCGCCGAGGTCTGGCAGGCTGAAGTTGCGGGCAGCAACGTCGGAGGCTCCTAGCACCACGTTCCAGGCCACCCGCCCGTTCGAAAGGTGGTCGAGCGATGCGCTCAGCCTGGCCAGGATGTACGGGTCGTAATAGGTGGGATGTGCCGTCACCACCAGCCCGATGTCCTTTGTTTGCAACGCGAGCTGCGACGCGAGTGTGAACGGCTCGAGCCGGCCCGTGTTGTGCGTCGTGCGCCACTGCTCGCGCACGATGTCACCCGGCAGCGTGTCGCCTAGGAAGAAGAAGTCGAACTTGGCCTGCTCCACCGTTTTGGCTGCTCGCAGCGCGTACTCGAAGTCGAATGCGCCGTCGGCTGGAGCGTTCGGCAACCGCCATCCGCCCCAGTGGGTGCCGTTCACCCAATACATGTAGCCCAGGTGGAGCTGTCGCTCTGCTTTTGCGTTCATGCGTCTCTCGTTTCGTGTCTCTGCATGCATGTTCGGAGGCTTCTCTCACGCGCTCCGACGGTCAGCTCAGGCCGAGGTTGTCTTCCAGACGAGTCGACTCGTATTCGGTGCGGAAGATGCCCCGACGCTGAAGTTCGGGCACGACATGGTCGACGAAGAAGTCGGCCGGGCCGCGATGGTACGGCGGGAAGAGTTGCACGCCGTCGAGGACCTCCTCTTCGAGGTGCTCCTCCAACCAGTCAGCGAAACCGATCGCGTCGCCGACGTATCGGCCCTGTCCCGCCTGCCGCTTCTGCATCGCGGCGAAGAAGTCCCGCACCGTTAAGTGCTCGTCGTCGCCAAGGGCAGCGAGTACGTCTCGCACAACATCGACGTTGGAGTGGCGCCTCTGCCTCGACGGCTGTGTCGGGTAGCCGTTGACGGTCGGGTCCTCGGCAGCGACATCCCCGTTGTCCAGAAGTGCAACGAGACGGTCGGGATCAATTCCCTCCGCGCCGAGCGCGACAGCCAACGGGACATCGGCGGCAAAGCGGTCAGCGGTGATCCCGAGTGATTGGGCGAGCACGAGCGGCAGCTCGACCTCACGTTGATAGTTCAGGATCTGGCGATACTTTGCCCGGGCCTCCTGGACCGTACCGCCAAGGTAGAACGTGACGCCGGGAAGAATGAGGAAGGCATCCGGATCGCCGCCCGCCGCCGCGACACGGGCCTTGTGCTCCGCGTAGTGCTTCTTACCGGCCTCCAGTCCGAAGTAGGGCGAGAACCTGGCCTGCGCGTACTTCGCTCCGTACTCCAGCGACTCCGGAGAAGTCCCGACGTGCACGTTCGGAATGTGTCGCTGCACTGGCGGTGGCACATTCAGCGGCCCTCGCACCCGGAAGAACTCGCCTTCGTAGTCGATCGGATGCCAGGACCCGGGCCTGATCAGAATGCCGTCCGCCTTGTTGTCCAACAAGAGGTCGTTGTCCCAACTGTTGTGCAGCAGCGCGTAGAGGGCTTCAGTGAACTCTGCGGCTCGCCGATACTTCGACTCCTGGTCGGGCAGCGGGTACCCCTCAAAGTTCTCGACCGGCCCACCCTGACGATCGATGCCGAACACAACGTTGATGGCAGTACGCCCCTCGCTGAAGCGGTCGAGAGTGGCCAGTTGACGCGCGACGTGGAACGGATGCTCGAACGACGAGTTGTAGGTGAGCAGGAATCCGACGTGATCGGTGCGCGCGGCCGCGTGGCCGGCGAAAACCGCACTGTCCCAGCGGAAGACGCGGTTCAGCACGTCGGGCTCCGACGCGAGCGAACTTCCGGCGAACAGGTAGTCGAGCTTGCCGCGTTCAGCGGTGATGGCGAGATCCGAGATGACGCTTGGGTCAGTGAGGCCACGGTTGTTGGACTCGGGTAGGCGCCACGCATCCTGGTCCCAGCCCGTGCCGTATGCGGCAAGCCCGATTCTGAGTCTCTTGCGCTCTGCAGCCATCTGTCGGCCTTCCTGTCATACCGGTGAGTGTCATTGCCTTGACAGGCTAGATAACGTGCAAGTTGTACTGCGTTGTCGTGCGAAATCTACGGTCATGCCCATGCACATTCCGTAACGTTGCTGGCCATTGATACAAGAACCTCCATACGCTGACCGGCGTTCACCTCATCCGCCTGACACGTCTCGGAGCACCCATGGCCCCCAGCGGCATCCTTCCTTCCGGCTATCGCACGCTCGGTTCTACCGGTCTCGTGGTCTCGGAGCTCGGCATCGGCGCCAGCACGTTCGGCCGCTCGGGTATGAAGGCGACATCGGCCAAGCAGGTTAACGGCATCGTGGATGCAGCACTCGAGCTGGGTGTGACGTACTTCGACCTCGCCGAGCTTTACGGCGACAGGCCAGGACTCAGCGAGGAACTCTTCGCCACTGCGCTGCGGGGACGGCGCGACGAGGTCGTCATCGGAACCAAGTTTGGCGGCGCGCTCGGCGGCGCGCTCGGTCCGTCGTTCGCGACCGGCGGTTCACGCAAATACATCGTGCGTGCCACGGAGCATGCCCTGCGCCGGCTCGGCACCGACTACATCGACCTGTACCAGATCCACTTCCCCGATCCGCTCACGCCGATCGAGGAGACGCTGTCCGCTCTCTCCGATCTGGTGACTGCCGGCAAGGTGCGTTACGTCGGGGCCTCCAATTTTCCGGCCTGGACGCTTGTCGACGCCGACCACACAGCACGGGCGAACGGTTGGTCGCGCTTCGCGTCGACGACCGACGAGTACAACTTGCTCTGGCGGCGCCCCGAGCAGGAGTTGATCCCTGCGCTGCAGCACATCGGCGCGGGCTTCATCCCCTATTTCCCTCTGCAGAACGGTCTGCTCACCGGCAAATACTCGCGGGATTCGGCACCGGAGGGCGCCAAGATCACGAACCTGAAGCGTCACCTGCTGAAGGAGGCCCCGTGGGATGCGCTCGAGCGCTTCGTCGCGTTCGCCGATGCACGCGGGGTGTCGCCGGCATCCGTCGCTCTTGGCTGGCTTCTCGCGCAGCCGACCGTCTCCACCGTCATCGCCGGAGTTACCGGCCCGGAGCAGGTACGTGCCAACCATGCCGCGGCCAAATGGCGACCGACCGTCGATGAGGAGGCGGAGCTGCGCAGCCTCTTCGAGGGCGATCTCTCCGGCGGGCCGGGCAAGGTCACCGCCGACTGAGCGACGGCTCTTCGCGCGATCCCGCACGACAACGACGAGCATCCCCATCACAGCAACGAAGGAGACGGCCATGGCAATCGACCAGACGGCGGCAGCCCTGCCGCAGTTCGACGCCCCACGTGTGGCACGAACCCGTTCCGACAGCAGGCGCTTTCGGCTGACGCGACGCACGACGGCCATCCTGATCGGCCAGGTGGCACTCGTCGTGGTCATTCTCAGCGTCGTGGAGTGGCTCGTGGACAGCGGAACGGTCGACCCCATCTACCTCGCATCGCCCAGCCAGGTGATCGCGAACCTACCGAATCTCGTCGTTGAGCAGAACCTCTTCGGCAACCTGCTCGTCACGCTCGGGGAGGCCATCGCCGGTGTCGCTGCAGCCTTCGTGCTCGGCGTGTCGACCGGCCTCTGGATGGGTCTATCGCTGTCGGCAAACCGATTCCTGAACCCGTTCGTCGCAGCGGCGATGGCCGTGCCGAAGGTGACGATCATCCCGCTGCTCACGCTGTACTTCGGCATCGGCGTGCTGCACAAGGTGGTCATCGTCTTCCTCTTCGGCTACTTCCTATTCGTCTACAACACCATCGCGGGCATCCGCCAGGTGCAAGAAAGCCACGTGAAGGTGGCACGCGCATTCGGCGCGAGCCGTGGCCAAGTGGTGACCAAGGTGATCCTCCCGTCGGCTGCAGCTTCGATCATGGCGGCCGTGCGCGTGGAGACCGGCACGGCACTCGTCGCCGCGCTCTTCGCCGAGATCGTCGCCTCCAAGGCGGGTCTCGGAAACCTGCTCAACCGGGCGTTTGGCCTCTATGACACACCGTCGATCTTCGGACTGGTGCTCGTCATCACGATCGTCTCCGTGCTGCTCATCGCGGCCGTCAACCTGCTCGAGCGAACAGTGCTCCTCAAGTGGAAGCACCAGTGACGGCGGCGGCGACGCATCCATCCGTCGACCACACGCACCCCCATTCCCGCATCACACACGAACCGAAGGAACTGCAATGACCAGCACCATCTCGCGCCGCACGCTGCTCGGCGGCGGTCTCGGCGGCGTCCTCGCCCTTTCCACTTTCGCGCTCACCGGATGCTCATCGGCGGCCGCCGAGAACGGCTCGGGCTCGGCATCGGGCAAGCTCGACACCATCACGCTGGCTGACCCGTCGTCGACGTACACGCAGCTGCCCATCTTGTACGGCGAGCAGAAGGGCATCTGGGCGAAGCACGGTCTCCAGCCGAAGTTCGAGACGCTCGACTACAACAGCCAGCTGTCTGCGGTGGCCAGCGGCGACCTCCTGTTCGCGTTCGGCGCGACGACCTCGTTCTTGCAGGCGGCGCAGAAGGGGTCGCCGATACGGCTTGTGGCCTCGGCGTTCCGTAGTAAGGGTCCATACTGGCTCATCGCCAAGAAGGGCATCAGCAAGATCAGCCAGCTGAAGGGTAAGACCCTGGGCACGGGCGGAGCCGGATCCGCGATGGAGACATACGCCAAGGTCATCCTCACGGACAACGGACTCGACCCGGCGAAGGATCTCACCCTCGTTCCCGGCGGATCCACGGACCAGACCCTCTACACCGCCGTGAGGACTGGACAGGTGGATGCAGTCATGATCCACCAGCCGTACGCAGCTCTCGGCGAGCTCGACGGCATCACGACGACGCTCGCCCGCGGCTGGGAGTATCTCCCCAAGTACCACACCGGTGCACTCATCTCCGGCACGTCCACGATCACGAAGAGCCCCGACGTCCTGAAGCGTGCGCTGGCCGCGTACTTCGAGATCTACACCTACACAAGGGCTCACGAGTCCGCCTACATCCCATGGCTGCAGAAGCAGCTTAAGACCATCGATCCGCGAGCGGTCAATGCGGCGATCGAGCAGGAGAACGACATCTGGGACAGCAACCCGGCGATCGACCTCACAGCCATCAACGAAAGCCAGAAGATCGAGGTGGCAGCCGGGCACCAGACATCCGTCTTCGACCCGAAACCGTACATCGACACCGACCTGATTCCACAAAAGTATGTGAAGCCGTTCTCCTATCCGACCGCAAAGCCAACGGAGGGATGACCGTGGCCGACAGCACATCCGCGCGGGCTTCCACGTCAGCGTCGGGGAGCAACCCGAACGCCGCACAGGAGATCGCGTTCGAGGTCGCCGGTATCGGCAAGACGTTCCCCGGCAACCCGCCCGTCGTCGCTCTCGACAACATCGACCTGCGTGTCGAGCGCGGAGAATTCCTCGTGCTCCTCGGACCGAGCGGATGCGGCAAGAGCACCCTGCTTGAGATCCTCTCTGGGCTCCAGGAACCGACCGAAGGCACTGCCACGTTCAACGGGTCGCAGATCCACGGCCCGAGCCCCGAACTCGGCGTCGTGTTCCAGGATGCCTCGCTCTATCCCTGGCGGACCATCGCGCACAATGTGGAACTCGGCCTCGAGCTCAAGGGAACCCCGACAACAGAACGGCGTGCCATTGCTGCGGACACGCTGGCATCCGTAGGCCTCGCCGGATTCGAGCGCAAATACCCGCACCAGCTCTCGGGAGGGATGCGCCAGCGCGCCGGGATCGCACGCGCACTGGCCACCCGGCCGGAAGTGCTACTGATGGACGAGCCATTCGGCGCCGTCGACCACCTCACTCGCATTCAGCTGCAGCACGAGCTGCTCTCGTTGTGGGAGAGGGACCGCAAGACAGTCGTCTTCGTCACGCATGACGTGGGCGAGGCTGTGTTCCTCGCCGACCGGATCGTCGTACTGTCCCCACGGCCGGGTCGTGTCTACCGACAGATCCAGGTCGATGCCCCGAGGCCGCGGCAACGCGGCGACCACCAGCTGCTGGACCTCGAGGCGGCGATCTACGGAATCCTGCACGAGCTCGGTGCCGACAGGCTCGGTACCGACGGCCTTGCCGGCCCGGCCTCCGCGGACGCCAGTGGTGACGACCGACTCGCAGCAGATCGGTCCGAACGGGAGGTGCAGAACGCATGAGCACACGCGAGACCGCGTTCATCTCAGCGGACGACCTCCGCTCTCTGCTTGGCCGGAACGAGCTGGTGGTCCTCGACGTGCGCTTCCAGCCGGTCGAGGGAGCTCAGCCCGCCGAATACGCGGCAGGACACATCCCCGGCGCCGTGTTCGTCGATCTGCCTGCGGAGCTCGCTGGTCCGGGCGGCGGAAACGCTGGACGATATCCGCTGCCTGCCGTCGAGCTGTTGCAGGCATTCGCGCGACGCTGGGGCGTGAGTGCTGACAGCACGGTCGTCGTCTACGACGACAGGCAGGGTCTATCCGCCGCTCGCGCTTGGTGGGTGCTCACCTGGGCTGGCGTCCCCGGTGTTCGCGTGCTCGACGGCGGGTATTCCGGATGGCTGGCCGGCGGCAATCCGTCCAGCACCGCCGCGCATGTGCCCGCCACCGGCGACGTGACGCTGTCGCCTGGTCATCTAGACGTGATCGGCGAGGACGACATCGACCACCTCATTGAGGGTGGCGTGCTTCTCGATGTACGCAGCCCGCGCCAGTACGAGGGCGATCCAGACAAACCCGCGACCGGGCACATCCCTGGCGCCGTCAATGTGGACTCGAGGGGCAACGTAGACGAACGCGGACTGCTCTTGGCCGAAAGCGAACTGCGCGAACGCTACGGTTCCGTCGGCGCAGACGGAAACACACCCATCGCCGCCTACTGCGGTGGAGGTGTGGTCGGCGCCCACACCGTACTCGTGCTCAGCACACTCGGCCTGCGCGCCGGACTCTATCCCGGATCATGGTCGGCGTGGAGCACCAACTCCCACAACCCGATCACGACCGGTCCGCTGCCCTGAACGTATCTGCCCAGAAATCATCTCTGCCCTGAACTGCGCGACGAGAAGGAACGACAATGACCATTCAGCTCCGCCGTTATCAGCTGCGGCCAGGAACCCTGCCCACGTGGGTCGAATACTGGCGCAGAGACGTCGCTCCCCTGCGCCGGGAGTTCGGCTTCGGCATCCGATTCGCCTCCGCCGACCACGCGAACGACCAGTTCGTCTGGGCCCTCGAGTTCGACGGCACCCCCGAAGAACTCGCGGAACAGGATCGCCTCTACCACGCATCGCCACAATGGGCGGAGCGGAACGACGACCAGAACATACCGCTGATCGACACCACAATCGCGGTCATAGAGGACGTTACGGTGGCCGCCCCCGGGTTGCTGAACGCTGAGGCGAACCTATAGAAGTGCTATATCCGCACCGTATAATTCGTACGCCACAGTCGCGACGGATACCACGGCTACGCGACCCACACTGCATCATCGACACCGGAGGGGCGTCATGGCCTTCGAACGCAAGTACAGCGACGACCTGCGCAAGAAGTCAGTCGAGCGGGTCTTCGAGCGACGACGTGCCGAGCCACACAACCGTGCCATTCTCCGCGAAGTCGCCGAGGAGTTCGAGGTCGGTCCGCAGTCCCTTCGCCAGTGGGTCGCGCGCTACGACGACGGCAGCTATGGCTATGACGATCCGGTGCCGACGCATCGGTCGTACGGTTCATCATCGCGTTCGGAACTCCTGGCCCGCGTGCTTGAACTGGAGCAGCAGGTTCAGACGCTCGAAGAGGACAACCGTGCGCTGACCAGGGTCGCGTCCCTCTTCGCTGGACAGCTCCGAGGGGTTGATGCGTTGTCCGACGGACGGAGCGCCATACAAACCACCGGATACCCCGTCGCACTCCATTCGTAGTCTTTCTCAACACTTGCGCGGGCGGACGCCCCGCCGCTTAGCCTCAACCCGAACAGGCCCGTCCGATGGGTTCGGGCCGGCACCAGGAGGCGAGGCGCATGATCAGCGACCCGGACGATGACCGCGTCATCGTCGCGAGCCACGTGCACGGCGCAATGACCGACGTGCGCGGCCGATATGTCATCAGTGGGGCCGACTTCGAGCTTGTCACCGACGGATCCGTGCGCAGCGGCGGTCGCGGGGAGGCGGCGAGCTCGCTCGACCTTCTAGTAGCCTCCCTCGTCTCCTGCGCCCTCAACGCATTCCGCTACGACCTCGTGCCGCCCGGACGCCCGGAACGGTCAGTGGAGATCTTCGCTCGCGTAGAACGCGACCTCACCGCGGACTCGCTAGGCACGCTCATCCTCGAGTGCTTCTTCGACGACGTCGACTCGATCACGGCCGAAGACCTCGTCGACCAGTACAAGAGACGGTGCCGCATCTACGCGGCGGTCAAGGACAGCCTGCCCATTGTCTTCATTCCACATGTAACGCGGGCCTGACATGTCACCCCGGCTCGGACCTGCTGCACAAAGCGAACTACTCATCTCGGCCAGCGAAGCGATGACCGCGATGAGCGAGTTGGTATTCGTCGAGATCGCACCCTGGCGCGCGATGACGGTGTCGCCTGACCCGATTGAGGGCAGCATTCCCGGGGCACGATTAGCTTCAGTCGCCACGGACTTTGCCGGCACACCCACGCCAACGAGCGGCCGCCTCCCACTGCCGGACGCCGAGAGTGTGACCGCGCTCGTCGCATCGTGGGGCGACACTACGCCGGAACAGCCGATGCCCTTCGACGTGAGCCACGCGCCAATCGTCGTATACACGCGGCGTTGCGAAGAGTTCTCGTCATCAACCCGAGCCTGGTTCACGCTGCTCCAGTCGGGAATCGGGCACGTGCGGGTATTGGATGGCGGCCTCCCCGCATGGGCCGAAGCCGGAGGGCCGCTCGGCGACAGCATTCACTCGGCTTCCGGATCGGCAAGCGATCGACCGTCCGTGCCGCGACGAGACGGAGCACATGACTCCGTGGCGACCAAGCCTCCCTTCGACGTCCTCGACGTCGAAAAGGTTCAGTGGGTTGCCGCCACGGGAACCCTGCTCGACGCACGCCCGGAGGCCGCCTACAACGGAACCGCGGACGTAGAACGCAGCGGCCACATTCCTGGGGCCCGAAACGCACCGATGACCGAACTCCTGGATCCACGAGGGCGGCTCCGCGACGCTACCTGGCTACGCCGGTGGTTCCTGGCTCGCAACGCTGTTGGGCGGCATCAGGTGGCCGCATACTGCGGAGGCGGCGTCGCAAGCTCGGCACTAGTGTTCGCCGGAGCGACGATCGGACAGCGGGTCGACCTTTACATCGATTCGTGGTCGGCATGGGAGCGGGATCTAACACTCCCCGTCGAGAAGACCTCAGGCCCAGCGACTGCGGCTCGTGGGTTCACCGACTGTTGAGGCCCCGCTCCGCGGGTCTCGAAGGAACGATCACAGTCCAGGGTCACTGCACCCGCGCATTCACGGAAGTTGACCCCATCACCGGTCCGACGGCGGTCCGATTCCGTGCAATTCCTCGCCCAGCCTGGCCCTATTGAACCAAGCCCGTCCGCACAGTCGCTACTCGAACTAACCATGTCAACGAGCCCCTTCGTTGCGTGGATTGTCGCTGCTCACACCATCGATGCCCTGAAAATCGAAGGTTCACCGGATCGATGCCGCACGGGGCGACAATAAAGGCCCGCGATCCCACTGGGAATCGGGGGCCTTTATGGTCTCTGCGTCACAAGCTGCTAAGGCCGCTCGACTAGATCCGAGTGCGACACACAAGCGTTCAAGGCGACTGCAACGGCATCAAGGTCATCGTCGAAGAGGTCGACATCGACGTCGAGTGTCATGGCGGCGGAGATGTGACCCAGCTTTGTTTGCACGGACTTCCCGTTCACTCAACCCAGCAGTGTGTCGCTGATCGTGCGGAGTGCGCCGGGAAAGGTCGGACTCGGATGCCGAAGTCACCCGCGCGAGTCTGCCGCCCCGTCCGGCGACACCGTGGTGATCCGACCCCATCCTGAACTTCACGACTCCAACCCGCTGGACCTCAGCTTGGGGACGAGGGACAACCCTCGAGGGCCTTCGGGCAACCCGGGACGATCACGCCCCCGAGGTTCTAGCCACCGGGATACTCGGCGATGTCGTAGTGAGGGTGATCACTCGTATTGACTCTCTTTGGCGGCGCCGGCTTCGTAGTCCCCTGAGCTAGACACGTCGTCGTCCACCTCGACCGGTGGTGTACGGGCTGACGGAACCGAGAACACAACAGACTCAGCCAAGCGGACCACTGCCGTCGCTCGCTCTTGTTCGAGGTCGGCGGCTAGCTGCGAGCGTGCGGCGGCAATCACGCGTTGCGATTTCACGCGAATAGAGATGTCTGCCAGTAGCTTCGCGAGTTGGCTGGCCAGGCCGTCGCGAAGCTCCTCCAGGTTTGTGTTGGCGATCTCCAAGCGACGATCGGAGATTTTCAATTCGATGGTTGAGTGGTCGTTCTCGGTCAAAAACGTCCGGGTGTTGTTCCCAAGAATCTCCGCGATCTCGTCATGATCAGGTCGCCTCGTGAACACTGCCTCTACCGTATACCGCTCGGGACCTGAATCGGTCAAGAGAGCGGCAGGTAAAGAACTGATCAGCACCGATCGAAGTCCGAGCAGTCCCACGTCGGCATCGATAGGGGGTGTTTGTGTATTCATGATCGAACATTACCTTCGTGCCCCGGATGACGCTCGAGCCCCTGAGTCCCGGCATCGAATACGGCATGCTCGCTGGACATCCGCTCCTCAGACGGCGCCATTAGATGCTCATCCGCCGCTCGAGAATGGGGCGCGAATGGATAGCGTCGACGCATCAGGCCGGACTCGTGGATGGTGTGAGCAAGAAGCGTGGCAGCTAAGGAGGGCCGGCTGGAAGGACGCGGAGCATCGGGTTGCACGAGCCATCGCCGTCGGTCTGGCGCGGCACTGCACGGTGGAACTCGTAGCGTCCGCCGACGTGCCTGCGACGATTCCCGAAGATGTCGACCTCGTGGTCGTAGGTCCCACCCGTTCGTCCTCGGGCAGAGGCTGCCGCTCCAGCCAGGACCGGCCTGTCTTGCCGAACAGATCCGTCACGGGTGGGCGAGGCAGCAGATTGCGGTGCAGCATCGCCTGGATGCGATTCTTGATCTGGGTACGTTGCCGCACCAGGTGAGCGCGTGAGGTCGTCATCCGACGCAACCGCGCGGTGCGCTCGTCTGGCAACCACACCGGCGGCACCCCTGAGCACCCTCACCTCTCGTTTCCTGCCGATTGCGTACTCAGGGTGGCAGCAGCGTGCGGCTGGTGTCGGGCGAGTTGGATGACGCCGTAAACGGCGATCGCGCCAGCGACGACGAACACGGCGTCGGCCCAGAACGGTGCGGTGGCGGCTTCGCCAAGCACGATGATCCCGATGCTCACGCCCACGAGCGGGTCGATGACGGTGAGCCCCGCGATCACGAGCTCCGGGGATCCGGCCGAGTACGCCGTCTGTACGAAGTAGGAACCGAGGATGCCGGCCGCCGCCAATCCGAGCAGGCAGACCACGGTCAGCCAGTCGGCCGGGTTCAGGTGGAAGCCGTTGTGGATGATCGTCTGGATGCGGGTGATCAACACCTTGGCGAGCGTGGCCACGAAACCGAAGAGCACGCCGGCACCAACCACGTAGAAGATCCTGGTCAACCTGGTGCGCAACAGCACGAAGGCGATACCGAACACCAGGAGTATGACGGCAAGGATGATCACCACGATCAGGAGCTGAGCGTCGGTGATCGGAATGGTCGTGGTGGTCAGTGCGGCAACGGTGACGAAGAGACCGACCCCGCCCACGCAGTACAGAATTGCGCGGATCGTCGGCCGCCGGAGCATGGTTCTGGTCAGCCGGGCGGTAATCAGGGCCGTCACGACGAGCGCGATCGCGCCGAGCGGTTGCACGACTGTCAGCGGCGCCAAGTAGAGGGCGAACAGCTGGAACACGATGGCGAGTCCGAGCATGAGCGTGCCCAGCAGCCAAGACGGACGCCGCGCGAGAGCGGCCAGTTGCCTCCAGCCCAGACCGGAACGTTCGGTGCCGTTCTGGGCATTACCGACCCTGGTCAAGCCATGTTGTTGGAACTCGGCTCCTACCGCGAGGAAGATCGATCCCACCAGCGCGACCGGAATACCCAACGTCTGGGCGGGTGTCAGGGAGACGAAAGCGAGACTCACGAATCACCTCCGCAGTAGTTCGACCGGATTCCACGTCGAACGATCAAAGCTTCGATGCCGCCTGGCGAATGAAGTCCTTCGCTGGGCGGCAATCCAGGCAAAATCAGATCTTCGCACCCTTGTTGCGCTGTCGGAGGATTCCAAAGATGAGCGTGCCGAGGAACAGCACGATTCCGATGATCGCGAGCCACAACAGGCCGTGGAACGCGAAACCAACGACCGACGCCACCACCCAGACCACGAGCAAGATCACAAGTACTACCCACACGGGCTTACCTCTTTCTTTGTCTTTCGTTCTCCGAACGCCCACTTGGGCGACGGTGATCTCGATGCATTCTGCAAAGAGGTTGTGCGCCTGAAGCCAGTCGGCGACGGCGTCGTGGACCGCGCGACACGTCGTCGCCGAGGAATCCGTGCTGGTGCCAATTGCGGCGGAGATGTCACAGCCACCGTTTGCGCTTGAAGGCGGCCCATAGCCCGAAGCCCGTGGCAAGCGTGAGGAGCAGAGCGAAGGGATAACCCCATCTCAGACGGCGCCACTAGATGCTCATCCGCCGCTCGAGTATGGGGCAGGCGAATGGATCCTTTTCTCCGAGGCCCACCCGATTGATGTATCGGAGGACGATCGCATAGGACTGCACGAGACTCGTTTCCACGTACGGCACATCGCGTTCCGCGCAGTAGCCGCGCACGATCGGCGCCGCCCGTCGCAAATTTGGTCTGGGCATCGATGGAAACAGGTGGTGCTCGATCTGGTAGTTCAGTCCGCCCATAGCAGTGTCGAGAATTCGGCTACCGCGAATATTCCTGCTCATCATGACCTGGCGTCGCAAGAAGTCGAGTTTCATGTCCTTGGGTACGAGCGGCATGCCTTTGTGGTTCGGGGCGAACGACATCCCCATATAGAAACCGAAGAGAGCCAACTGGAGCCCGAGGAACGCGGCGGCCTTTCCCGGCGGCAACACGAAGAACACAACTCCCAGGTAGCCGAGCGTGCGCACGGCCAGGAACGAGATCTCGACTGGTCGTCGAGCAATCGGTTCACGAGAGAACACCCGGCGCACACTGGATGCGTGCAAGGAGACCCCTTCGAGGCACAGTATGGGGAAGAAGAAGGTCCCCTGGTGCGCTAACACCCATCTCAGAAGTCTCGGTCGCCGTTGCCCCACCTGCGCCGGGCTGAAAGAGATGACCGGCAAGTCAATATCGGGGTCGTGTCCTTCGCGATTCGGATTCGCGTGATGCTTCGTGTGTTTGTGCTGCCACCAGCCGTAGCTCATACCGACGAAAAAGTCGCCGATGATCAGACTCATCCAATCGTTCCACCGACCTGAACGGAAGATCTGGCGATGCGCGGCGTCGTGCCCGAGGAAAGCGGTCTGAGTGAAGAGGACCGCCATAAACAGCGCCATCATGAGCTGCCACCAGGTGTCACCAATCATCACAAAAAGGGTGAAGCATCCGGCATAGGCGAGCGGCACAGCGATGAGCTTCGTCCAGTAATAGCCATAGCGTCGACGCATCAGGCCGGACTCGTGGATGGTGTGCGCAAGAAGCGTGTAGTCGTTCACGGCCGCGGATCGCGGCTCGACCGTTCTCACCGGACCCAGGCCGATTGGAGCCGTTGTGCTGATCATGGTGTCCTCCCCGTCTTCACCGCTTCCGCAGCAGGTAATGATCAGGCGGCCGGGGTCTGGGACAACCTGACGGCAGAATACGCTGCTGCGCTCATAAGAAGCTGCGGACAGTGAAACCGATCCACGGTCACCAGCTCGACTTCGTCGCGGCCGCACCCCGATGGACCTGGGTGTGCATGATCGTTTCCGGCGAACTGATCGGGGCCGCACCGTAAGTCCTCGTCCGGCGGCCGTGGCATCAACTGGCTGTTGGCCGCTTGAGGGCGGTCCTCCTCGACCTGCTTTCACGACAAAATGGTCAAGCTGGGCTGCAACGCGAAATGAGCAGCCGCCAGCGAGCGCACCTCCTTCCTCCACGCGATCAATCAGCCAATAGATCCTCGGGGCGTTGGAGTGCGGCGTTCGCGTGGCGTTCACCCTCCCCCACCGTTTGCAGTGACTACCGGCAGGATGCCTGTGCACACAACCTGGTATTCCAGACTGGACCACTTTCCGGTGTACTTCAGCGGCTACGGCGGCGAAAGGCATCTCCGACAGGCGTGCCGCGCGTCCGTTCGGCGCTGTTCGACTGCTCGAACGGCCTTTCCTGCTCATCACGACCTGGCGTCTCAAGAAGTCCACGCTCGATCGAGCGGCCGGTCACAACTAGCTCGTGTGCCATCGTGCAGGACGCCAGCTCCGACCGCGACGGCGACCGCCCAGGCTCTCATACAGCTGTGCGACAAGGGCCCGGCGAGGAAGGATGTCTGCGTCTTAGCTGGTCCCGGACAAGGTCTCCGGACGAGCTGCCAAATTGGGCATATTAGCGCGGACTGCCGTGATCCAATCGGTCAACCCAGTGGTACGTAGGTACACGGAGCCCCAGCGGCTTCGGCGCGGCATTCAAGATGTAGTTTCCGGCACCGAACTCTATGGCCCCCGGTAGGTTCTCGACGCGCGTTACACCGTCCAGTTGCCTATCTCCATGCCAGGGTCCGCCGAAAAAGCGACAGTCATAACCGAAACCTGACATGATGCACACCCCGTCCCGGGGTTCAGGCTCCTCGGACTACCTCGAAATGAGTCCGATCAAACCAGGCAAAACCTATTTTGAGCGTACGCTCCGGGACCGCATATTGCGACGCCAGGCGACACTACTGCCAGGTACGAGACCGGGGAAGCCACCCGACCACTTAACCAGGGTGGTCGTCGTCCGTTCAAGGGTCGGCCGGGGTCGAACAGACGCCCGGCTATGGACGGGTGTCCGCCACGCTTCTACGGGGACGTCATCGCGGACCGAACCCGGCGACCACGGCGCCAGCACCGTTTCGTCTGGCACGGTTCGTCCGCCCGACTGACTTCAGGTGCCCTGGATATTGTTCGACTGATTTGGAGGTTCATTCGTATCGGGCATGCAGATCGTGAGTGCCCGTGACCGAAGCGTGATTCGTACCCGGCAAATGGATCCGAGCCCGTCGCCGTCGAGTTCAACGTCATGAGGGGTCTCGAATCGGGCTTCGAATCGTTCCCCCTGCGCATAGGCAAGCGCTTTGAGGTCTGGAGCGAGCTGAACAATACGACGCCCAAAGCGAGTACGAGACCCCACTCCTTGCAGGGTCAAGCGTGTGCCAATGCCGGCCCAGCCGATTCGTCTTCGCGGGCGCAGCATGACCACGTCCAAGAGGCCGTCGTCCACGACGGCACTCGGAAGCAGGAGCATGTTTCCGGTGAGAGTGCCGCAATTGCCGACGATTACGGTGTGCGCATGTGACGACCTGACGTGACCTCCATCGATCCTGTAGTCGACCTGAAACAGGCGATTGGTGATGATCGATCGTGCAATCGGCGTCACATAGGCAAGCCACCCAAGGTACTTCTTGGCAACAGCGCTTGTGTTGTTAGCCATTTCCGCGTCGAGCCCGATCCCGGCCATGACAAGAAACACTTCCGAATGTTGTTGGCGATGCGGGTTCTCCAAGTCAGCAACCGCTAGATCTATGGCGCGTGTGTTGTTCCCGAAGGCGGCACCGATCGCACCGCGAACATCATTGAGAGGTATGCCGAGATTGCGGGCGAGCAGGTTGCCTGTGCCGACAGGTACCAAGGCAAGAGGGGTACCTGACTCATAGATAGTCGCGGCCACCGTCCGCACCGTGCCGTCGCCGCCGGCCACAACGATCACGGACGCCGCGCCCTGTAATGCCGCCTCTGCAGCACCACGTCCTGCGTCATCAGCGCCAGTCTGATACCAGTGAGACGGCGCCCACCCAAACTGCTTTTCGTACGCCAGAACGACTGGTTGTAATCGATCTCGTGAAATCTTGGTCGGGTTGTAGATGACAGCCGCCCGCTTCACACTCATCGCCTGCCACCAGGTTGAGGACGGGAAACCCAATCCACCGCGACAACGTGATGATCCGGTTCAGTTGCCGCGACTCGTAATTGCGGCGGAGCCGACAATGGTCTCGAACCGATCATTGCGTCCTCTCCGTGCTCTAACCCGATTTGGTGTGAATCACGAGGCAGCCGGGTCTGAAGCAACCTGTCCTCACGATACGTGTCACCCCTTGGCAATACGGGCGTACGGTGAGAGTGCGCCATCGGCGCGAAGCCTGCGAGTAGTCATGAATCCGGACGGTCCCAGCGTGGACCGCGAAGCACACAACCTCCGCGCTAGCGGATCAGCCGCCGCGCTCTGTCGTCGATTTGTGAACACCCTCCCGGTAGACGGAGCATCGATATCGGTGTTCGGCATCGGGTGGCAGCAGACGACCATCGCGGCAAGCGATCGTGTTGCTGCAGCCTTGGAAGAGCTCCAGTTCGACCTAGGCGAGGGCCCACACTGGCAGGCGATCCAGACCGGACGATCGGTCTCCGTGACCGATCTGGATTCCGCTCAGTCCGACGCGTGGCCCATGTTTGCCTCTGCCGCCCTTGGTATAGGCGTGCATGCGGTGATCGCTTTGCCCCTCAAGCTTGGCGCCACCACGATCGGGGTGGTCGACCTCAACCGCCGACTGGCCGGGCCTTTTGGCTCTGAAGCGCTCGAAACCGCGGAGACGCTGACCAGACGCACCGCCTTAGCCTCGGCTCGCTTTGCGGCTGAAACGGCACGCGAGGACGTGGTCGAAGAGTCCGACACGGCTCCCGCGCTTCGGCGCGAAGTGCACCAAGCGATCGGCATGATCGTGGTACAGCTAAACACCACAGCAACCGAGGCGTTCGCCCGTCTCCGAGCACACGCGTTCGCCTCCGGGCGTACCGTACAGGCCGTCGCGCTCGACGTAGTCAACCGCCAGCTGGATTTCGCCGCGTTGCAGGATGACGCGACGTAGACTCACCGCATACCGGGATCAAACATGGCAAGTGCTACACGAGAGTCCAGACTCAACGCCGCGTTCGTCGCCGTCGCCGACACACTCACCGCGGACTACGACGTCGTCGACCTGCTACACACCCTCGTCATCGAATGCACGGACATTCTTGATGCACAGGCCGGCGGCCTCCTACTCAGTGATCAACCCGGCGGCCGCCTGAATCTCGTCGCGTCGACCAGTGAAGACGCCGAACTCGTAGAGCTCATGCAATTGTCGGCCGGCCGCGGACCCTGCCTCGACTGCTTCGAATCTGGTCGCCCTGTCGATGTCCCAAACATTGCAGCCCGTCGCGAATCCTGGCCGAGCTTCGTGGAGATCGCGCTTGACCACGGCTTCCACTCCATGCATGCCACCCCCCTGAGACTGCGCGGCGAGATCATCGGCACAATGAACCTCTTTCGCACGCAGTCCGGCGCACTTCCGGAGCCGGATGTGGCCGTTGCGCAGGCGTTGGCCGACGTGGCAACCATTGGCATCCTGCATGAACGCATCAGCAGCAGGACACAGCTCGTAATCGAGCAACTCCAATACGCCCTCGATAGCCGAGTGCTCCTGGAACAAGCAAAGGGGGCAGTTGCGCAAGCCACCGGGCTGAGCATGGACGGTTCATTCGACGCCCTCCGCCGATACGCCCGCAACCACAGCACCACCCTGCGAAACGTGGCTGCATCCGTAATCGACCACACCATAGACCCCGCCCACCTCACACGTCAGGTGCGATAGACAGGACGGTGCTCTAGAGGGCTCTACTCCGAGGCGTCACGATCAAGGCTCGAAAGATGACGTGACGACACAGTTTCCTGCCGGCGCTCTGTACCAGACAACCGGGTTTCCGGGACGCGCCGCTCGAACTCATTCAGCAAGACCGCACACCGAAGGCTTGACGCCCCAGACCAGACGCTTCGGAGGGCGCGGCGCGTTTATCGGGCCCCGAAAGGGTTCAGGTCACGAGCGCCGGACAACAGGTGGACACGAAAACACATAACGGCCGTGACGCGGGTGGAGTTGCCCGTATCGGCCTCCCGATGCAGAGGGCGCGCGATTGCCGCGCGAAGCCGTTGAACCTGCAAACGGTGCAACTCTACGTGCGCAGATGATAGAACCTCGGGATTCTCAGGACCGATCTTCAGTGTCGGATCGATCTTGCGTTTCCGCGGAATAGCCCTCATTGTGCCAGTGGGCATCATTGGCGGCCTTCCAACGTACGGCCCTCTTCTCACGCTCTCCTAGATCAGCCCGTGAAACGGTCGTCCTTTCAGGGTGGTGAGCCTTGCTCGGCTCATCGATTCGGCCATCATCCCGATCACTTTCAGCGGTCAACCTGATCGCCTCCCTCACTACAGTTAGCCCTGGACCTTTCGGCATCCTCCGCGTCGGACTTCCCCACACCTCGGCGCTACTGGGCTGCTGCGGCGCGAACCGACTACTGCGAGCCGGCCGGTTACTGTCGCCTCAAGCAAACCCAACCAAACTCTGCGCTGCGTGATCCCAGAGTGAGAACTGTCCGCACTCCTCGGCTCGATCGCGGCGCGATCCATGCAGCGCAACGAACAGTCTCCCTACATGACGGATGTATCCGATGGTGCCACCGTCATTTCGCACCTCGTCGAGGTCTCCGTCAACCGCGACCAGCACGAGGTTGATCGTCTCGATGCCGGTCAGATCGTCCACGACCCTCAGCGTGACGGACTGGTCCTCGTTCGAAACGGCTTCAGGTGACGGAGCCGACGTCTCTGCTCGCGCGGGGAACGCCTTCGACGCGGCCGCATCGTGGATGCCGACAGCGCGGTAGCGGGAACCTGGTGAATGCTGGACGTCATGCCTGCCGCCGCCACCGGAGCCATCGTGAATCCCCGATCGCTCGAACTCTGCCTGCGCGGCAAGCCGTTCGCGGTCGCCGCCGTCGACGCTGGAAGAATCTGACGCGCGCGCGATCGCTTCACCCCCACCATCCCAAGGCTCCACCGCTTCGGCGGGCTCAGCGATCGATCGAGGTAACCTTGTGGAGGCCGGCTCTCTTGTCCGAACATCGCGCATCAGTAACCCCCTTCGGCCGTCACGCTGCGAACGTGCCGACACTCAACTCCGTGCTTCCACGGACTACTCGGGGGTTTCCGCCTTCGAGGGCGATGTGATCACCGCACGAATCAGGCTACGCTCCGGCCCCCACGACACCGGATCCCGACCTCGACTCTCAGGATCGACACCACCGTCCGACGGACACCACGCGCGCATCACGAGCCACCCAGGCCAAGTGTCGAAAGGTCACCGGATCGATTCCGGTCGGAACCACCAAAATCCCGATCCCACGGGAATCGGGGGCCCATTTGTCTCTGCTTCGGAGGCCGCCGAAGGACTTCTGACTATATTTTGACTGCACCCGAGTGCGACGCACCAGCGTTCAGGGCGACTGCAACGGCGTCCAGGTCATCGTCGAAGAGGTCGGCATAGACGTCGAGTGTCATCGCTGCGGATGCATGGCCAAGCATCCGCTGCACAGACTTCACGTTCGCTCCCGCCGACACGGCGAGGGACGCGGCCGTGTGCCGCAGGTCGTGAGGTGTCAGCCGCGGGAAGGTCTGGTCCTGCTCCATGCACCGGGCTACGGCAGCGTTGAAGATCCGGTTGCGGAAGTTGCCGGCACGGAATACTCCACCGTCCGCGCCGGCGAACACCAGGTCATCCGCGTCGCGTCCTGCGCACCGCTGCTCCAGGCCGCTGGACAGCAGATCGGGGAAGGGCACCGAGCGTCGCTCGTGGTTCTTCGGAGTGCCCCAGACGATAACACCTCGAGGTTCTGACACCGCCTGCGCGACGTCGACTCGGCGACGCTCGAAGTTGATCCTGCCGACCTTGAGGCCGGCCATCTCGCCCCACCGCAGCCCGGTGTAAGCGAGGAAGAGGACCACGACTGCCTGTGTTCCGCACTCGGTAGCGAGCATCCGCACTTGCGCATGCGTTAGGTACCCGTGCTCACGCTTCGCAAGTCTGGGCAGCTGGATGCCGTCAGACGGGTTGGTGATGAGCCGGCCATCTCGGATCGCGTACCTCAGTACTCCCGCCAGCACCAGGTGAATCTGCCTGACCATTGACGGGCCAAGACGCTCGGAGAGCTCTCCGACCCAGGCCTGAACCTCGCCGTGGCGGACATTCACCAGGCTGTACTGGCCCCACTTGGGCAGGACGTACTTGTCCAGATGGAACCGGTAACCCGACCGTGTCGTCGGCTTCACCTGCACCTGCGCACGGAACCACTCCTCGGCCACCACAGACACCGGCGTCCGTGACTTGGTCGGATCCACCCATTCGCCCCTGGCCTGGCTAAGATCCACCGTGGCTAGGAACAGCTCCGCGTCCCGCTTCGTGCGGAAGCCTCGCTTCATGGTGTGACTGTGGTCCGGCTTCCGGTACTGCACCCGATATCGTCGACCCGCCGCCGTTTGGTACGCCTCCACCGACCCCATGCGAGCCTCCGTCCCCCTACCGCCAGGGTGACAGCCACCCCTGACACAGTCGAGCGAGGCTGCCCGAACCGCCACCGGGATAAGCGAACCAGCCGAGCCGCGTTGCGGCACAGTCGATCGTCGTCTGGAACGCCGAGGCGTGCCGTCTATCCGGGTCTTCTAGCCGCTCCGGCGGTCGATCATAGCCAGCTACGTCGGCTGCGATCCCTCCACTCACTATTTGCAGACTCCGGCCGCCACGGCGACCTCCGCTTAGCAACCGTTCCCTCCACTCACTCCGCCAACTCCGCCCGGCAATCGATCTCTCTCACCGGAGCGGCCAGAAGAACGCATCTGGCAACACCACAAAGCAAGGAGAGAGACCAATGAAAGCCGGACTCGTCAACCTAGTCACCACAGACGGCACCGAAACAGTTGTCCTACTGTCTACCGAACTCGACGAACTCACACCCACCGAACGGGTGCGAGCCCTCGAACTAGCCATCTGGCTTGTCGACGAAGGCTGGACCGTCATGACAACGGCCGACTCAGCTCTTGCACCAGTCGTCCGCAAGGGCGCGGAAGCGATGCACGGCAATTACCGCTCAACCGAGGACCGCGGCGAAGCCCACATCCAGCCCTCGCAACACCATTTACCCCCTCGACTAGGCCGAGTGTCGATGTCTTCCTGAGACACACCTGGTTCCACTTCTCAGGCCAGCCCCCACCTCACTCGGCCCCCTAGACTCGCGCAGTGAACGACGCCGTTCCAGCGGCCAGTCCCGACTGGTATGACGACTCTCATCGCAGCATCCGCTAGTGGGACGGGATCCAATGGGGACCAGAAGACCCACAACCCGGCCGCGCAGAGGCCACTGCTGTGCGGCCTTTGGCGCGATGAAATGCAGTCGACTCCGTACCTGTCCGCCCGCGAGCCGGGGTCACGGTCTGACCTATTCGTCCAGCTCGGTTTGCGGGACCCACGTGCAGAGGCAGGGCCGCTGGCTCAACTACACGTTCGCACCGTGGCCGACCGCGGACGCTAGCCGCGGGTCGCGCTATTGATCGAATTCACGAACCTGTCTCGCTCGTCGTTATTTCGGGAAGAAATGCTCGGCGTCAGTTGGGAGTAGAGAACACCAAACGTGAACTCAGCGCCATGGGGACCTGTCGCAATCAGGGTCGGTGGATGCATGACGGACGCGTTGGTTCCGGCTCGAGCGCCGGACAGGTTACCAAGAACCTGCGGACGGCTCGCACTATCCACGACATCGGTTACCAGCTTGGCTGCAATATCCGGCCCGCCAAGAAAACTGATACCCCAGGTGAAGACCTTCGTGACGTCAGCGACGTCGAGCGGCGCGAAGACAAGTCGCACGTTGGACAAAAGTAGCGCGCCGCCGATGAGGTTCATGAAATTGGCGACTGTTGAATCCAGGACAATCTCGCCTGGTAGTGCTGCCACAGCTACCGTGCCTCGACCCTTTCCCTGCAGGAGATTTGCCGTGGCTTCGAACGGAATATCGGTCATCCGAACCACCTTCGATTCCCTCAGTCGTAGTGAGTAATCTTCAGTTTCATTCGAGCCTACTCCGAGATCCGGGGCCTCCGAGGCGCCGAGCATTGGTTGGTCCCACCCGCTGGATCCCGCGGAGAAGTGCGGCAGGCCATTGGACGAGGCAAGGATCTTGTTGGTGACTTGGATCGAGCGCTGCGGAGGGTGGAACAAGCGAGAGGTCAACGAATCCTTCAGGTAATCCCCCAGAACGGCGTCGTGTCATTTCTGATGTCGGGGTCCCCGCTGCCGACACGTTGGGGTCCACCCCGGACACGCCCTGCACGATCACGGTCTGCAAGTCCGTGTTATCTCACGCACCGAGAGTGAAAACGTGTTGTCCTCGACCTTGGTCACGGAGTACAGCGGGCTGCTGGCAGTGGTGCCGCCCTGGAAACTGTCTGTCGCCTTGGCGCACACGGTTTGCGAGAGGGACTAGTAGCAATCACGGCGGGCTGTCTATCGTGGCCGTGGTGGCCGGCGATACTGGCGCGCGAGCGGCCCGCCAGTCCGGCAGCGATGATAGCGGCGAGCAGGCGCGCCCTCATCGCTTCCCTTCCCGGACTGAACCACGCCCAATGCCTCCGGGGGCAGGCGCCATGTCACCCTGCCATGGGGCCTGTTCGCGACGTTCACCACGCACTAGCCTGCGAAGCATGAAAGACAATCCGAGTCGGTACGAGGCCGCAGCTGGCGCGGTAAAGGCCGATGTCGAGCGCACGGGTGCCGACACCATGGGTATCGACAATCTCGTTATCGGCATTCTCCGCGACTGCCACGATTCGGAGAGGCCGGGCTCGGAGATCACGCTGGCGACACTCCGCGACAGGATCCTCGACCGCGTGATGTTCTGGGCAGTGGACTATCAGGCGGTCGACTTCGACGAAGCCGAGAAAGACCCAGAAACCGACTGACCGGGGTCGGGCTCAGCCCTCGACTCGAGCATTGACCATACGTCCCTAAAGGGATCCGCAACTGACGGATGCGGTTGGCGAACCCACGCGTCGCTCACAGGGACCAATCCCGACACGGTCGTGGACCCGCTTGCAGGCAAGGCTCAGTTCGACTGGTCCGATAATCGAGCCATGACGAGTCTCGACGCAGGGAAGCGGCCCCGGTTGCTGCGGCTCGGTTTCATGTTGGAGTGGATCACGCTGGCCTGGAATGTCGTCGGCGTCGTCGTCCTCGCTGTCCTGGCGTCTCGTCATCCTCGATCGCGTTGGCCGACTTCGGACTGGACTCACTCATTGAGATCGGGGCCAGCTCGGTCGTACTGTGGGAGCTTTCGGGCGCCGGCGAACGACGACAAAAGATTGCGTTGCGCTTAATCGGTGCCGCATTTATCACCCTGGCCGCCTACCTCCTGGTGCAGACCACGATCGCCCTGCTCACCCAGCACCGTCCAGACGGCAGCGTCGGCGGCATCATCTGGACCGGTATCACGGCAGTCTGCATGTTCATTCTTGCGACGTTCAAGACCCGTACCGGCCGGGCCTTGGACAACCTCGTGCTGCGCACGGAGGGCCACGTGACGATGATCGATGGACTCCTTGCCTGTGCCGTCCTGCTCGGAGTATTGCTGAATACGGTTCTGGACTGGTGGTGGGCAGACTCTGCAGCAACCCTTGTCATCGTTTACTACGCCATCCGCGAGGCCATCGACATCTTCCGTCCTGATCCAGAATGAACACCACATAGCACCACGCAGGGAGGATCCGCTGCTGACGCGGCCGGCGCAGCATTCTGGAACTTGCCGGCATCCCTTCCGCCACAGTCGAGGACTGGGTTGAGTCGTGGTGGTGGGTTAGACCTAACTCAAGGACTCGTTGCCTTCCGTCGAGGGTTCGCCGGATGAGCCTGCCGTTGCCCGTTTCGGGGTGCGTGCTGCGGACGCGGTGGACCTCTTCGCCTACACGGTGGTGCTCGGGTTGTTCGCTGGAATCCTCGCGTGCTTCGGGCGTGGCGTCTGGGCGTCTTACGGACTCGGGCCCACCTCTCGCGAGCTCCATCCGAACATTCTCCTCGCACCCTGACCGCCCTTGAGCGTCGAGATCCCGACGGGAATCGGGACGCCGGGCCCGTGTGCCCGGGACATGGGCGGCGGGACGCTTTCGTCGTCACCGTGAAAGCCGTGGTGAGAAACGGAGCAGATCCCATGTCCACAGCAGTGCGCGAGCGCACCACTCCCCTCTCTCCGGCGGCGCGCTGGACGGCCGCAACCCGGGCCGCGGCCGCGGTTTGTCTGTTCGCAGCCGGCATCCTCTGGCTCGCCGCGGAGCTCATCGGGTTCGGGCTGGACGATGTCGCTCAGCTCCAGTTCATGGCGGATGCCCCGGTGCTCGCCGGGATCGGCCTGACCTGCGACATCATCGCCGTTCCATTCCTGGCGGGTGCGACGCTCGCCTGGTGGCGCTGGCGCGGCCACGCTCGCCGAAACTGGCCCTCATCGGTGCGATCGCGCTCGCGTTCGGATTGAGCGGTCAGTCCGTGCTGAACGGCGTCGATTTCGCGGCATATCAGATTGCGAACAGCGGGCACATCTCGGCGGCCGCGCTGGGTACAGCACTCGGTGCGAACCCGGTGCCCTCCGTGCCCGGGCTCGCTTTCATGATCACCTTCGAGGGTGGGGCCGCGGGCGGTATCATCCTGCTCATGATCGCCGTGTGGCGTTCGCACACTCTGCCGCGCACGGCCGTGGTGCTCATCATCGCATTCCAAGTGCTGTCGATGCTTCCCGTGCCGTTCCCGGGCACCGTGCTCGCAGCCGTCGGCATGGCGTGGATGGCCGTTCACATCCTGCGCACCCCGAAGGCCGCCGCATGACAGAGAAGGCCGAGGCGGGGACGGACCTGGCAGCTCGCGCCGCCGGGTCCGGCACCGGCCCGAGCCGGCGTCGCCACCGCACCTGCACGATCCGTTTCACGATCTCTGGCGGTGTCTTCGTCGGCATCGAGTGCGGCCGGCTGGAGCGATCAGCCATCCCGGATACCCCCTCGACACGATATCGACTCGCCCACTTCCGGGCCGTCACCGGCGAAACCATGAACATCTTCGCCGCGACGATCACCGGCCATCGGTCATCGACGATCAGTCGCGCCAACCGCAGTCGAGCACGCTGGGTCAAAGCAGCGTTACCGTGGGACACGAAGGCCTCCTGTGTTCCGTCAAGCGGTTCCTTAGACAGCTCCACTTCACAACAGGGAGGCCTTCACCCGTCAGCACATCAAACGCGATTCACACAACAACGTCCCTGAACATCACAACTAGACCGACGGCTGACGCGGGTGGTGATGCGTCAGACGTCGTGCCCCTGTGCTCGGACCCAGGCGACGGTGGACTCGGTGAGACTGGCGTCAGAGGTAGTCGGCAGGGCGGGGCGTATGCGGCCGTTGCCGGGTGGAATCCGGTCAGTCGTGCAACCTTGACACCGTCTTCGCCGGTGGATGGTAACTCGATGAAGGTTCGAAGTGGCACCCATCGCTTGTGGCCCGCTTCAGGACCTCATGGACATCACGGGCACCCGTAACCCGGTAGCGCTCGGCATTGAAAGCCATCGGGTACGGAGAGTCCTCGAGTTCGGATGGTCTCGTGGGTCCGAGCCAGTATGTGACCCGTTACACCGGGAGGGTGACTTCGTCGCACGTCGTAGGTATCGAGACCGGCAATTTCCATGCGCCCGTCTTTGGCGACAGCGATCCAGATGAGTCCGGTCAGATTCAGCAACGCCGCATCGTGCAGTTCCCGCAATCGCTGAAACACCTTTCGGGAGGTGACCTCGTGGCCGAATGTGCCGCTGATCAGTGCGGGGATGGCCATGATCCTTCCCTTCACCTGCTGTGGCCGTGTCAGGCGGCCGGATCAGTCTCGTCCCGAAAATGTGGGCGGGCACACCGAGGGAATCGATCAGAACACAGCAACGAACCGCCAGAAGACAGGAACCGACGCTCACTTACTGACTCTTGCCAATGGATTCCGCAGAGGGAAGGGAGTACGAGCTGTCGGCCGCTCG
This sequence comes from Planctomonas sp. JC2975, assembly GCF_012985205.1. Classification (NCBI taxonomy): domain Bacteria; kingdom Bacillati; phylum Actinomycetota; class Actinomycetes; order Micrococcales; family Microbacteriaceae; genus Planctomonas; species Planctomonas sp. JC2975. The sequence continues at coordinate 2,112,567 of NZ_JABEKS010000001.1, forward strand.
GTTGCTCCATGCCGGGCGCGGGCAGAAGCGGGGTCGTTCGCAAGGTCTTTGGCGGGACGGCGTACTGTGGCGATCATGTTGATTCTTCTGATCGTCCTGCTCGTCATCTGGGCCGTGCTCGCCGTCGTCGGGTTCGCGATCAAAGGTCTGCTCTGGTTGGCGATCATCGGGATCATCTTGTTCGTCGCCACGATCATCATCGGTGTTGTGCGACGCCGAGCCACTCGCAACCATTGAGTTCTCGCTTGAGTGGTTCGCAGCACATGTAGAACGCAGACTCGCGGCGTAGCCTGGCAAGCCTACGAGAGAAGGTCATCATGACCGCTGGAGATGGCATCAAGAAGGGTGCCGAAGGGACGAAGAACGTGACCGACAAGGTCGTGGATTCCGTCGAGAAGAAGATCAACGATGTGACCGACGCCGTCGCGCGAGGAATTCATCGCGGCGCGAGCCAGAGTGACATGCCTGAGAAGAAGGCGTAGGTCATGGATTCGACGTCCCCGTGCAAGCGTACGGGGACGTTCTTCGTTCGGGACCGGCGACGCCAAGAGGCGCCGGTACCGGAAGCGTAGCCTTCGATCATGAGTACGCAAATACCGCCGATCGATGCTGACGTCGGACTGTTGGGTTTGAGATCGGTGCTCGTCAGTTCTCTGCCGGCCGCTTTGTTGACCGATGCAGGTCCCGACCGTTATACGGTCGAAGCGGTCTTCACACGACGACCGGATCACGAAGAGGTTGCGGGGATACTCGGGAACGAAACCCGCACCTTCTTGACGGACAGGGGTTATTCGACCATCGAGTTGAAGGTCTCCGATCGCCGCTTAGAGATCGCGAACACCAACTTGGAGGAGCTTCGGGATGGCCTGGGCGGCATCCTTGGGGAGCTGCTCGCTGACATCTCGATTCGCGTGAAATCGCAACGCGTGATCGCCACAGCACGGTCGCAGCTCGCGGCCGAACTCGAACAGGATCGGGCGACCGCAGTGGTCAGGCTGGCCGAATCTGTAGTGTTCTCCGTCCCGTCAGAGCGCCCGAACCCGGCCCGCGTCGATGAAGGCCAGCCCAACTCGTGGGAGGAAGAAGGTGGAGCCGCCGCACGAGGTCGCATCGCCTGACTTCAGGAGCGCGGATCTGCTCCAACGTCCACGCCAACATGCTGGTGTCCGCAGCCTGACCGGGAGTGAGGATGAACGCGAGGGCGAGTCCCTTCCCGTCGCAGACTAGGCGATTGTTCGTCGTCAACACGCCACGGGAGTGGCCGATCGCGTGATCAGGCGGCTCGTCACCGCATTTCTTGTAGTTCGATGACGCCCGCTGTGGTGCGCGGGAGGGTGGCACCGTGCCGATGCACGCGCACGATCATGGGGTCGACCGAGGCGACCCCGTCCAGATCCCCGGACTGCCGCGCGAGGGACTGCGTCTTCTCCAGCGCTCGCGCTCACACGCCCTGCTCGGACCACCGGTTGAGGATCTTGTAGATCGTGTTTCAGTTCCCGGACCGCTCCGGCACGTCCCCCCACGGCGCTCACGTGCGGAACCGCCACACGGTCGCCTCGACCACGACCCACCGATCCACCGGAGGCCGCCCGGTCGCCTTCACCGTCGGGACTACGGCCGAATCACAGCCCAAGCCTCGTCAGAAATCACATCACGCGACACGAGGACTCACCCACGCGGCACCAGATCAGGTTCAGCAGCACAGCCTTGGCCAGCCTCGACTCGGCGAGGATCCTCGAATGCTGAGACTGACCCCGGTCAGTCGGTTTCTGGCTCTTTCTCGGCTTCGTCGAAGTCGACCGCCTGATAGTCGACTGCCCAGAACATCACGCGGTCGAGGATCCTGTCGCGGAGCGTCGCCAGCGTGATCTCCGAGCCCGGCTTCTCCGAATCGTGGCAGTCGCGGAGGATCCCGATGACGAGATTGTCGATACCCATGGTGTCGGCACCCGTGCGCTCGACATCGGCCTTTACCGCGCCAGCTGCGGCCTCGTACCGACTCGGATTGTCCTTCATGCTTCGCAGGCTAGTTGTGATGTTCAGGGACGTTGTTGTGTGAATCGCGTTTGATGTGCTGACGGGTGAAGGCCTCCCTGTTGTGAAGTGGAGCTGTCTAAGGAACCGCTTGACGGAACACAGGAGGCCTTCGTGTCCCACGGTAACGCTGCTTTGACCCAGCGTGCTCGACTGCGGTTGGCGCGACTGATCGTCGATGACCGATGGCCGGTGATCGTCGCGGCGAAGATGTTCATGGTTTCGCCGGTGACGGCCCGGAAGTGGGCGAGTCGATATCGTGTCGAGGGGGTATCCGGGATGGCTGATCGCTCCAGCCGGCCGCACTCGATGCCGACGAAGACACCGCCAGAGATCGTGAAACGGATCGTGCAGGTGCGGTGGCGACGCCGGCTCGGGCCGGTGCAGATCGGTGGGGAACTGGGACTGCCGGCGTCGACCGTGCACGCCGTGCTGGTGCGCTGCCGGCTCAACCGACTCTCCCGCATCGACCGGATCATCGGGCAGCCGATCCGCCGTTACGAGCACGACCACCCCGGGTCGATGATCCATGTCGACGTCACGAAGTTCGGCAACATCCCCGACGGCGGCGGATGGCGATACGTGGGCAAGCTGCAGGGCGACCGCAACCGCGCCAACACGACGGATCGGGCGGAAGCCGCCGCGCACCCCTGCTCGGGACCGCGTTCTTGCACACGGTGATCGACGACCACTCCCGCGTCGCCTACGTGGAGATCTGCGCGGACGAGAAGGCCGTCACCGCAATCGGTGTGCTGCAACGCGCGACCGCCTGGTTCGCGCAGCGAGGCGTGAGCATCGAGCGGGTGCTCTCCGATAACGGCTCCGCGTACCGCTCCCACGACTGGCGGGACGCGTGTGCCGAGCTCGGGATCCGGCACAAGCGAACCCGCCCCTACCGACCGCAAACCAACGGCAAGATCGAGAGATTTCACCGCACCCTCGCCGACGGCCGGGCCTACGCCCGGTTCTACGAATCAGAGACCGAACGACGCGCCGCCCTACCCGGATGGCTGCACTTCTACAATCAGCACAGGCGCCACTCCGCCATCGGAGCCCCACCCATCAGCAGGCTCAACAACCTGCCTGGACATCACATCTAGCCCGCTCCCCGGCCATGCCCGCGCGGGTGCGTCAACTGCAGCACGTTCGCGGCGATCGTTGAGCGGCTCGCGGGTTGGTCGGCGAAGGGTTGCTCGAGTCAGAGAAGGAAGTGATCAGGACAGCAACAGGGAACGAAGTGAGATGGGCGAGTCGAAACGATGGAGGCGATGACGATGGTAAGCGTCAACGGGATCGAGGAACCGGATGATCGAATTCTGTTGATGCACGCAGGCACTTTGCAGTGAGAGGGGTACTCTGGCGGTGTGCGTGGGGGTGTTGCACGGTGGAAGCGTGGGGTTGCTTCACAAGGAGTGAAGCAAGCGGTCGCGTACGCCTTCGGCGGTGTCTGTGACGCCACCCTGACCGCGAAAGATGCTGCTGGGGTGATTGCCGCGGCGGACTACGCAGACGCTGTCATGACCAGGTACATCTGCGAGAACGGGTCCATCCGCGACGACCTCCTCAGTCGGAAACAGCTGCGGGATTGGGTCGACGGCCTCGACCCCCTCACCGGTGAGCGGCGTGGTCGGGACCTGGAGTCGCCGGTCGCTGATCTGGTGTTGGATGCGACGGTGAACGCGCCGAAGTCGTTCTCCATCGCGGCCATGCTCGACCCTGAGTTGAATGCGGCGTTCGAGGATCTGCAGGACCGGCTGAGGGACCGGATCATCCACCTGTGGCAGAACGAGCTCAACGCTCGTCGCGGGAAGGGCGGCCTGATTCGGGAGGACCTGGCTCGGGTCGAGGTTGTCGAGCTGAAGCATGAACGGTCGCGGTCGTTGGATCCGCACAAGCACCGCCACCTGTGGTTGAACGTCAAAGTCCAAGGCCAAGACGGGAAGTGGTCGAATCTGGACACCCGGGTCGCTCTTCGGTTCCAGAACGCGGTGAACGCCGAGGGTGACCTTGCAGCGCGTACTGACCCGGCCTGGGTTCGCGCGTTGGCCGCCAAGGGGTACACGCTCAGCAAGGAAGGGGAGATCGAACAGCTCGCGCATCTGGTGCGGCCGTTGTCGAAGCGGTCAGCCCAGATCGAGACCAACCGTGCCGGCCGGTTGGAGTGGTGGCGGTCCCAGCATCCTGGTGAGGAAGCCTCCCGAGATGTGCTGAACCAGATCGACCGCTGGGCGTGGGCCACCGGACGACCCGACAAGCCCCATGAGCTGGACGAGGACGACTGGGCCGGCCAAGTCCGCGCCGAAGTCATGGCGGCCGACCCGGCCATGTCCCGGCCACGGCCAGCGGTCACCGTCGCTGCCACAGCCATTGCGGACATTGACCTCGACCTGGTGGCCGCACGCGCGGTGGTGGATGCGGATGACCGCTCCACCGGGACCGGTGGCCGCTTCTCGGTGTTCGACGTCCGCGCCGGCGTCCTCCGCGCACTCTCGGGTACCGGTGTCGTCAAGGACAGGCAGGTCCTTGATCGGCTCGTGGCCGACCTGGTCGCAAGAGCGGTGTCCGCGCACACCATCCGCCTGCTCGAGGACGAGGTCGTGCCGAATCATGTGAAGCACCTGGTGGCCACCCAAACCGCGGTCGCGAAGAACACGCTCGCGCACCAACTCGAACTCCTCCCCACCACTGGAGGTCCGGCACCCGCTGCCGCTATCACTCAGATCGCGGCAGTGGTCAGCCCGGACAAGACACTCGACGAGGGACAGCTTGCCGGTGCCAGCACCATCGCAGGGACCAGCAGCCTGGTCACGATCATCGGCGCAGCGGGAACCGGGAAGACCACGATGCTGAAAGCCGCCGCCGCGGCGCTGCACCTGCAGCGGCGACGCATGGTCGTCGTCGCCCCGACGAAGAAGGCGGCGACCATCGCCGGCCGGGAAACCGGCGCCGACGCATCATCCCTCCACCAACTCCTCCATGCCTACGGATGGCGATGGGCCGAGGACGACGCTGGACGAACCACCTGGACACGGCTTTCGATGGGTGATCTAGATCCGGCCACGGGGCACACCTACACCGGACCGGGCGATAAGGCGGTGCGGCGTGGGGATCGGATCGTGGTTGATGAGGCAGGGATGCTCGACCTCGACACCGCCAACGCCCTCGTGGCTCTCGGCCACGAGACCGGTGCTGGCCTGGCCGCGGTCGGTGACCCCAACCAGGCGCTCCCCGTCGGGCATTCCGGCGCCATGGAACTGATGAGACGCAACACCGGCTTCAACGTCGAACTCACCGACATCCACCGGTTCAAGGACCCAGCCTGGGCCGAACTCACCCGGGAGATCCGCGACGCCCACGGTGCGCGGGAACGCGACCAAATTGCAGCACGGTTGGTGGAAGGCGGTCACGTCAAGCTCGTCAACAACAGCCACGACGCACTCCACGCCATGGTGGACGGGTGGTTCGACGCGACCAAAAGCCGTGCCACGATCTCGCTCGTTACCGCCACCCACGCCGAAGCCCAAGCAATCGGAGAAGCCATCCAAGCCCGACGCATCCAGGAAGGCTCACTGAACACTGACAGGATCGCGACCGGTCAGGGCGGTCAGACTCTATTCGAGGGCGATGCGGTCCAAACCCGGCGCAACGACTCCCGAGCCGGGGTCGAGAACCGGCAGAACTGGATCGTCAGCCGCATCCGCAACGACAGCATCCTCCTCACCTCAACGAGTGACTCCAGCCAAGCCCGACAGATCAGCCACGAATATGCGGCGGGACATCTCCACCTCGGATATGCCTCCACCGTCTACGGCGCCCAGGGAGAAACGACCGACCGATCCATTGTCGGACCCGAGGTGGACGCCGCCGGCCTCTACGTCGGCCTCACACGCGGACGACACGACAACAGCGCCGTACTCGTCGCCGCTACCGCCAGAGCAGCAACGGCCGAACTGGCCGACATTCTACGACGCGAAACTCCGGAGCCCGGTCTCGATGATTCGCTACACGTAGCTTGGGCTGAACTCCACAAGTCTGCGACGCAAGCCAGTCTCGCGAACCAAGGTCGGTCACCGGACGAGACTCGCGCTAGTACCGCAAGTGCGCTCGGACTTTAGGGAAGTACGCACGACCGGCATATTGGAAATGCGAGCTGGTTCCTCGGCTCGATTCCGCCACGTCGCGCGTCAAACATGATGGCCGCGATGCCTAGGCGATCTGCCTCCATTGCCGCGTCGGGTAAGCATCCTCCGGAGTGGAAAATTAGGCCCTTGCGGCCATCGGACGCCACCAGTGCCGCAGCCCGATCCACCAGTGGCAGCCCGATGTTGCCGCGACTGTTGTCAACCAGGGCGACGTATCGCGAACTGTACAGATCACAGACCGTCGCTGCAGTGCCGGTCGCCTCCACTGTGTCGGGTTGGCCGAGGTACAGCATCCACTCGCGACAGAGTTCGACAGCTTCCTGATTCGAGACTCCGTCAGGACGAGGAGCAGGTCGCGTGCGGTCCATACACCCATCATCACGCGGGCACAGGACGCAAGACTCCTTAAACCATGCCCGGGTCTGCTGCGGTGGACCCAAACGGCGGCTCGTCGCCGCTTATACCAGGTGATCCGCGGTTCCCAGCCCCGTCCGCGCCACAGTTCACAGAGACGGTTATGCCTCCCCATACGTACGATCGAGCCGACACCCTAAGCAGACACCAAAAAAGCGCCCGATCCTCGAAACAGGGTCGAGGCGTCGAGTGTCACGTAACCCGATCGGCTTACGGACGCTCCGACACGTAACAAGGCATTGGAGATATCCATCGCGCGGCTTAGCGGCGCATCTCGCTGAAGTACTGGGCTGCTCGCGGAGTTACCGGTCAGGCTGGCGCGGGGTGAGGGACCGGTTTGCAGGCCGCGCTTTCCGGCCGGGCGTACAACGACGATCCGAGCTACGACGATGGAGCATTACAGCCGATGGTCAGCTCCGTAACTAAGCTGGAGCAAGCGAGTGTGCTCGGGTACGCCGGACGTGTTGCATCAGCAGCCTCAGGAAGCCTTACCTTCGTTCAGCCTCTTCAGCTCCTGGAGCTCGGCCCATTGTCTTTCCAGTCCGGCAAGAGTCGGACTGACGCCCTGAGTGATGAGCGCTTGCGAGTGGCCGTCGATGTACCGACAGGCTTCCTCGAAAATCACACCAATCTTGGGGATGATCTCGCCGAGCTTGTCAATGTTGATGTTGCCGAGCGTTGTCATCTGGACGTGGGCCTGATATCGCCGAGTTACGCCCTTGAGCAACTCATCCTCTGTAAAGACCTCGCACCAGGAGCGAAGGTGGCTGTATCCGGTATGGACCAGAGCATCCCGGGCTTCGCCGTCCAACTGCTTGGCGGCCTGGATGGTGTTGTTGATCCGTGCCTTGATCGCGTTCAAGGAGTCGATGCGTGGTCCGGTGGCACGGGATACGTTGCCCTTGCCGCTTTCGTCAGTGACCTGGAAGTAGGCGCACCGTTTGGATTTCTCGAATAGTGCGAGAAGCGTCGTGGCGAACAGGATGTCGTGAGTGAAGACGATGACCTGGTTGTCGTCGGCCAGTCGAGCGATGCGCTGGGCTACTTCCTTGATCCGACGGTGGTCGAGGCTTGACACCGGATCATCGAAGATCACGGGCGCCGTGATGCCCGCGAGGCGTGCCTCGGCGAGGAAGTCTGCCAGGGCCAACACCTTCTGCTCGCCCTCGGACAGCACCTTGGACGGCTTGTGCTTGCCGCTCAGCACCTTGCGGCGCTGTGCCTTGCCCTCTCGCCCGACGAACTGAACCCTGAGCGACGGTGCGCGGAGCGCTTCGCACTCCTCGAGGAAAAGCGTATCGAAGCTCTGGTTAATCAACTGGTCGCTGGCGATCTTGGCAAGCGCGGTCACGGATCGGCCAAGGCCAGGTAGTGGGCGCTTGAGTGTCTTAAGGCGATCGGCCTCTTTCGCGCTCCTGACCTGCGTCTCAATCAGCGACCAGGACTTGCCCAACTCCACGGCGTCCTTGAGCTCGAGCAGCTCTTCCTGCTTCTCAGCCAGTGCCTCGGTTCGGCCCTTCTGCAGTGCCTCCAACTCCGAGACGCTGTTGCCCACGGTGGTCAGCGCAGTGCCGACATCGGCCAGGGGGCTGGCCACGAGTTTGGCAATCTGGGTGCTGACTGGCTGGCCGGCGGCAGCCGCCGTGGCGGCGGCGCTTCGTGCGCCTTCAATCGTTTCAACCTGAGTGAAGTAATTCGGGCGCTCGCTTGGATCGGCGTCCTTGTATTGCTGGATGAACGACGTCATCTCGTTGCCTTGGAGCGCGGCAACCTCTCGCTTGAAACCACCGAGCGTGGTGTCGTTGGCGCGGATGTCCGCCGAGATCTTGTCCTCAAGATAGGTCGAGTAGCGAGTGAGTAGGTCGCGCGCCGGATCGAGCAGAGGTTGGCGGCAGTAGAGACAGCGGTCTGCGTCGTGCGCCTCAACTTCAACGAGGTGCTGGCGGTACGTCTCGCCGGCCTCGATGAAGTCGTTCCAAGTGTCGTCGGGTTCAGCTGGCAGGTCCGCAGCTGCGAAAAGCTCGCGGCGGAAGGTCTCGTAGTCGGTCGTGAGCTGCGCGCGCGTTGCCAGTGTCTCGTTGTACTTGACCTGCTCGAAGCCAAGCAGCACATCGGCGGTGGTCACTGCCTCCGACAGAACTCGCTGCTCGCTCTTGAGGCCGGTGATCTGGGCACCCATCGTGTTGGCGCGCAGGGCCGCAACACCCTGGGTCAGGGCATCGAGCTGTTGATCGACATCAGATCCGCTCTTGGCTTTGGTCTTGAGGTCGGCGAGGTCGGTGGAAGCACCGATGGTCTCGATCAGCGGGTAGATCGTCGATCCGCGCTGGAACCTGGGGAGCATTCCCGATCCGCTCGAACCAAGCTCGGAGATAGCAGCATCGATCTGAGCTGTTACCGCCTGGATTGCAGTCGTGACGTCGTTGAAGAGCGCCAGCGAGGCCGGGGTGTAGACGTAATCCAGGTCTTCGTCGAGGTGGGTGCGCACGGCGGGACTGTCGAAGATTGACATCCGCGTGAACGGCGACACGCCCAGCTCGCCTGTCCAGGTCAGAGTTTCAGCGTCTTCACCAAGCTTGAACTCGAGCTTGGCGGACTGTGCCTCCGAGGTGTCGGCGTCGATGTTGCCGAGGATTGTGTCAGCGGTACGGCTGTTGGCCAGAGCTTTGAAGATGCGTGAGTAGCCCGTCTTGCCGGTGCCGTTCTCCCCGTAGAGGATCGTCAGACCCTCATGAGGCTCGATCAGTGCACCCGCCACCAGTGCATTCACACCACGCACTTCCGAAAGCCGGGTCAGCGACAGGGGGGGTGCCAACTCGTCCTGACGAGCCTCGATATCAAGCAGCGGAACGGCCGGAAGCTCCCGCTCGTCGATCGCCTTCTCCTGCCGGAATAGCTGGTAGGCCTTCTCGACCACAGAACTTTCGACCGGGCGTCCCGTAGCGATCACTTCGGCGACAATCAAGCGCACCCACTCGTCGTTGGCGTTCGCCCACTCAGCGAGTTGCGCCCGAGGGTCGATCAGCTCGGTGGACTCGGCGGATTCGGCCTCAGTCGGCATAGTCATTAGGCGCGCCCCTTAAGCGGTGCATCGGCATTGATCCAGCTTGACGGCCGGCGCCGATGGCATCCCTCAGGACCCACCCACTGCGTGTCCGGCGTAGACAACGACGATCAGCATGTTGTCCTCGAAGAGATATAGCACCGGTAGTCCAGCGAGCGCACACGCCACCTGGGGCGTTCCTGGCTGGCTTTCCGTTCTTGTTGGAGATCGTTTGGCTCTCGCTCAAGCTCCCGTGCCGAGCGGCTCGAAGTGCTGATGAAGGGGCCCTCGGCTTGTCGATCAAGACGAGCGGAAACCGTTCTCGCGCAGGAATGGGAAATCCCACTTCGATGCCTGGTGAGATCACTCGCACTGACGACAACTTTGCCCTCGAGGAGGAGCATCAGCTCACGTCGTCGAGTTCGTCGCGGATGGCAGTGTAGAGGCTTTTGGCGAAGAGCTTGGAAAAGGCGGCTTTGGTCTGTTCGTTCTTGAAGACCTGAGTGAGGAACGTCTCGTTGTCGCCGTGCTTCTCGATCGCTTTGTCCGAGGCGCGGTTGCCGTAGGCGAGCGAGAAGTTCTCCAGCGTGTTGTTCAGCGCCATCTCGCGCACGGAGTCGTCGCGCTTCTCCGAGTCCACGAGGCCGCGGATCAGGTCGCTGTCGGTCCAGTCAGTGCCGAAGGCGTCGTTGAATTCTTTGAGGATGACTTCCCAGGTCGCCAACACGGGCGGGACCTGGGGGCCGGTTCCGTCGCTGACAGCAGCGGCGAGCACCACGTCGCCGTCCGAGTCGCCGAGCGACAGATCATGCTCACCCGATTGCGTGATCCGCAGGTGAGTCATCGCGACGTCGCCGAGGTCGATTCCGGGACTGGGGGCGTCCTCCAGCAGTGCCTTGAGTTCGCGTAGCAGGAACTTCCCGAACAGGTACAGCTTCTCGAGCTCGGCATCCGGGTAGGCGATGATCTGGCCGAGGAAGGCGTACTGCCGCTCGAAGGAGTCCAGCAGTTTCACGAACTCCCGCGCCCGGTCGGAGTCGGCGGCCAGCAGTGACGCGAACCGCCCGCGGGCCAGCCCGAGCAGCACGTACAACTTCGCGTGCGCTCGCGCCTCGATCTCTGCCGCCGTGTTCTTGATCGATAGGAACGCGATCGCGTACGCATCGATCTCATCGTCGCGCAGGATTTGGTACCCAAGAAGCCGCGTCTGCAGCTGATACAGCGTGTTCGGCTCGGCCGGCTCGCCGACGGTCGTGGCGAAGAACGGTTTGAACGCGTCCCGGATGTCGTCGGCCTGGTTCGCGAAGTCGAGGACGAACACGTCGTCCTGCGACTTCAGCGGGTGCGTGCGGTTCAGCCGCGACAGGGTCTGCACGGCGGCGACCCCGGTGAGCTTCTTGTCGACATACATCGCCGACAGCAGCGGCTGGTCGAAGCCCGTCTGGTATTTGTCCGCGACCACGAGGATCGAGTACACCGGCTGCCCCGCCGCCGACCGGTCGTCCGCTCGCGTGTATGCGAACTTGGCCGGCAGCTGGGATTCGGGGAATCCGTTCACGCTCGACTCTGTGAAGGCGACGTTGTCGACGTTCAGCGAACCGGAGAACGCCACGAGCGCGCGCACCTGCCCTTCCATCCCCTGCTCGCGGATGGAGGCGTCGATCGCCTGGTACAGCCGCAGCGCGTGCAGCCGGGAACGGGTCACGACAATCGCCTTTGCGCGCCCGCCGATGCGGTGCGCGACGTGCGCAGTGAAGTGATTCACGATCACCTCGGCCCGCTGCGCGAGGTTCGTCGGGTGCAACGAGGCGTACCGGGCCAGGGCGCCAGCAGCTTTCTTCTTGTCCACGTCATCCGTGGCATCTGCGGCACCCCTAACCAGCTTGTAATAGGTGCCGTACGTCACGTAGTTCGCCAGCACGTCGAGGATGAAACCCTCCTGGATCGCCTGCCGCATCGAGTACACGTGGAACGGGTAATTCTTCGGGTCGCCGTTGGCATCCACACCCGGCGTACCGAACAGTTCGAGGGTCTTGCTCTTCGGAGTGGCCGTGAACGCGAAGAACGACAAGTTCCCGTGCCGGCCCCGGGCTGCGGCCGCGAAGTACGCATCGTCTGCCGCATCCGCCTTGACCTCTGCGGCGCGATCGGATGCCTCGGCCGCCGCCAACGCGTCCGGCAGACTCCCGCCGACGGTCAGCACCTTCTTCAGCTGCGCCTGCCCCTCGCCGGACGCCGAGGAGTGAGCCTCGTCGATGATCACCGCATACCTGCGGCCCGCAAGCGGGCCGAGCTTGTTCACGACGTACGGGAACTTCTGCAGCGTGGTGATGATGACCTGCGCGGTCTGCCCCTCCAGCGCCGCAGCCAACTGGGCGGAGTCCTCTTCGATCTTCTGCACCACTCCGGGCACGTGCTCGAACTGGTAGATCGTCTGCTGCAACTGGGCGTCCAGCACGCGCCGGTCGGTGATCACTACGACCTTGTCGAACACCTTCGCCTCTGGCCCCAGCACGGCCGCGTCATCGGACAGACCGGACGGGGCGGTATGCAGTTTGGACAGCCGATGCGCCAGCCACGCGATCGTGTTCGACTTACCCGACCCGGCGGAGTGCTGCACGAGATAGTTCCGGCCCGCACCCCGCGCTGCGACGTCCGCGGCAATCGTCGTGACCGCATGGAACTGGTGGAAGCGCGGGAAGATCGTCGACTTGTCCTCGACGTGGACGAACCGTTGCAGGAGATCCAGCCACACCGGCTTCGCCCACACCTGCCGCCACAGGTAATCCGTGTCATACCCGGCAGGGTTCGTCGGGTTACCCTTCCCGCCGTCCACGCCAGGGCCATTCGTGCCCAGGTTGAACGGCAGGAACCTCGTGTCCGCCCCGGCGAGCCGGGTCGTCACGAACACCAGGTGCGGATCGACCGCGAAGTGCACCAGCGCGCGCTTCGCGAAGATCAGCGCCCTCGGGTCGCGGTCAGTGCGGTACTGCGCGATCGCGTGGTTCACGTTCTGGCCCGACAGTGGATTCTTCAGCTCCACCGTCGCGGTCGGGATGCCGTTCACGAACAGCACCACATCCAGCTCCTTGCCGCCGCCCGGCTCGTACGCGACCTGCCTGATTACCGACAAGACGTTGCCCGCGAACCGCTCCACCAGCACCGGGTTCACGGACGTCGGCGGCTCGAAGAACGCCAACCGCAACGCGACACCCGAATCCTTCACTCCATGGCGCAGCACATCGAGCGTGCCGCGGACATCGAGCTGGTTCGCGATCCGCGCGGCGACCTTCGCCTCCACCTGCGGGCCGTAGTGCTTCTCGAGCATCGCGAACTCGTCCGGCTGCGTCCCACGCAGAAACTCGAATAGCTTCGGCAGGTCCAGGCCCAGAGTTCGGTCGTAATCCGGCGGCGTGCCCTTCACCCACCCCGCCGCCAGCAGATCCGCCTCGATCGCCGCCTCGAAGGCGGCCTCATCATGTACCGCCATCACGCCACCCTCCGCGCGGTCGTCACGTCGAAGGCTCCTGAAACCGCCGCGTTAATCATGGCATTCCGATGCTCGTCGAGCAGTTCGAGCTGCCGGGAGATCGCGGCAGCCAGTCGATCGTCGGCAGTCTGCAGCGCCGAGACCTCGTCGATTGCGCGCTGTTGGGCAGAGGTTGGCATCGTCGGGACCGGCATTTCCCGAAGCATCGCCACATTGAAGTGGGCCTGTAAAGACCCGACGGAGAATTCCGCCACGAACTTCCGAGCCCGCTCAGAGTTGATGAGCAGTTCAAGGAACTTCGGGAGAAGGTCTGGCCCTGGTCGCACAATCAGGATGTCGATCGCGTTCGCACAGTTGAGTTCTGAAGGCACAACTGCAGCAGCGCCGGCCTGGCCTGTCCGCACCACCACGACATCGCCCGCGTGGAGCTCCGACTTGAGGTTCGCCTCGTGTCCCTCCCGCGAGATCGACACGAGATTATCCATCGCGATATGTCCTGGGGAAATATCAGTACCGCGGACTGCCGGAATGCCGCTTTCGTCGGTGTACCAGCGGGCCGGTTGAATCACGATTCCGACTTCAACGCGCACCCCGAACCGCTTCAAGGGCTTCCATTCGCAGTTGGCAACGCTCATGCCGAAGTGCTGGGCCAACTTCTCGTCAAGTAGCGTCAACTGCCTCGCGCGACGCAGTCGAACCGAATCAATCAGTTGAAGTTGGTCGTCGAGGTAGTCAGCGATTCGCCGCTGCTCGTCCAGCGAGGGCATTGGCACTGGCAGAGCCGCCACCTTTTCGGCGGTGAAGTGAGGAATGGTTGCGGTGGATACAAAGTTGGCAATCTGTCCGGATCGCAGTGCGGCCTGTAGGGCGTAGTTGATAAAGCCTCCGTCAGCAAGGCCGGTTTTCGGACGCAGTCGTACGATCGAGTTCTGAAAGCCCCATCCCGGACGGTCGCCCGCGAGGACCGCCGAACGGCCGTAGCCAGCTCCGCCCTCGACAACGACGATATCGCCGGCGCGAAGGTCATTTGCCTCTGCTTCGGTGGCTGAGAACCACATTCGCTTTTCTTCGGCCTCGATGAGAACGCCTCTTGGCTGGACGTGAGCCGCGCGCAGATATGGCAGCTGAATGTCTGAGATCGAGGTGGGTTCGGTCCGCAGCATCTTGCCGAGGGTGACACCGCAGACTCTGCGTAGCTGAACCTCGGGACAGCTCACTTGGTCACCTTCGAGAGAAGTACCTGGATTTCGGCCTCGATCTCACGAAGTTCCGCGTCGATTTCTTCGAGCGGCCGTGGCGGGACGTACTTGTAAAAGTACCGGGTGAAGGGGATCTCGTAGCCAACCTTGGTCTTCTTCTCGTCGATCCAAGCATCCGGAACATACGGCAGGACTTCGCGGGCGAAGTAGGCGTGAATGTCTTCCGCCAGGGGGACGTTCTCGTAGTCAGTGAGGGACTTGTCAGGGACGCGCTTGTGGCTTCGAGACGGGCGCTTCGCGTCCTCCTCAGCCACCGGGGCCCTCTTTACCGGCTGTTCGATCTGGATGCGGTGGTACCCGAAGTCGGTGGGGGCGAAGACGCGGATGCGGTCGTGGTGTTCGTGTGAGGCATCCGCTGCGATCTCGAACGCGTCGGCGTAGATGCGCGTGACCAGCGCGATCTGCTGGTCGCTGACGTATTTGCGCTTGTCGCCGAGGGACTTGCGCATCTTCTCGTACTGGTCGCGGGCGTCCAGCAGGATGACCTTGCCAGTGTGGGCGGGGTCTTTGCGGTTGGAGACGATCCAGAAGTAGGTGGAGATGCCGGTGTTGTAGAACAACTGGTCGGGCAGGGCGACGATGCCTTCCAGCCAGTCGTTCTCCAGGATCCATCGCCTGATCTCGGACTCGCCAGACCCTGCCGCTCCGGTGAACAAGGGCGAGCCGTTGAAGACGATCGCGATGCGCGACCCGCCCTGATCGACGGGCTTCATCTTCGAGATCATGTGCTGCAGGAACAGGAAGGATCCGTCGTTGATGCGCGGCAGGCCCGCGTCGAACCGGCCGCCGCCTTTGGCTGCTTCGTCTTTGACGATCCTTTCGACCTTCTTCCACTCGACGCCGAACGGCGGATTCGCGAGCAGGTAGTCGAAGTGCTGCCCTTTGAACCGGTCTTCGGAGAAGGAGTTGCCGAGCCGGATGTTCTCGGCCTCGTTGCCGGTTTCGGACTTGATGAGCAGGTCGGAGCGGCACATCGCGAACGTCTCGGCGTTGAGCTCTTGCCCGAAGGTGATGAACTGCGCGTCGGGGTTTAGCTGCCGCAGCCAGTCCTGCGCGACCGAGAGCATGCCGCCGGTGCCGCACGCCGGATCGAACACGGTCTTGGCGATGCCCTTCGCGGTGAGGATGTCGTCGTCTTCGCCAAGCAGCAGGTTCACCATCAGCCGGATCACCTCGCGCGGCGTGAAATGCTCGCCCGCGGTCTCATTCGACTGCTCGGAGAAGCGGCGAATCAGCTCCTCGAACAGGTACCCCATCTGCATCTGGCCGATGGATGCCGGCCCAAGTCTGGCTTCGGCGAACTTCGCGACCACTTGGTAGAGCACGCCCGCGTTCGCCAGGCGCGTGATCTGCGGGAGGAAGTCGTAGGCCTCGATGACCTCGCGGGCGCCTTGGGAGAAGTGGGTGACGTACTGGCGCAGGTTGTCGGCCAGGTTGTCGGGGTCATCCGTCAGCTCGGTGAACGTCAGCGGGTAAGTGTTCCAGAACGCGAGCCCGCCTGCGGCTTTGCGTAGGAACTGCTCGACAAGCGTTTCGGGCTGGCCCTGACGCTTTTCGGCTTCCGCGACGACCTGCTTCTTCGTGCGCTCGAGCACGGCGTCGAGGCGTCGGATGACCGTCAACGGCAGGATCACCCTGCCGTATTCGGATTGTTTGTAGTCGCCTCGCAGCAGATCGGCGATGGACCAGATGAAGTTGGCGAGTTCACCGACGCGCGGCGCCGGGGAGGTGGCATGGGTGGCCGAGAAGTTGGTCAAGCGAGTGAGCTTTCTGTGATCGGTAAGGGTCGAACGTAGCTGTGTCGGGTAACATTCGGCAGTCGCCCGCAGTGGGGGTATTGCTAGCGGAGTTGGTCTCCGACGTCTGATCCGCGGGAGATTGGAACGTTGAATCGAATGGCGTCGAGCGCGGCATCCTGCGCGCGGCGGGCTTG
Source organism: Planctomonas sp. JC2975 (assembly GCF_012985205.1). Classification (NCBI taxonomy): domain Bacteria; kingdom Bacillati; phylum Actinomycetota; class Actinomycetes; order Micrococcales; family Microbacteriaceae; genus Planctomonas; species Planctomonas sp. JC2975. The sequence goes on from NZ_JABEKS010000001.1 coordinate 2,128,882, forward strand.
TTCGGCGAGCTGTACTGCCATCGTGCGCAGGCGTTCGGAAGCCAATTGCTGTGCAACCACCCTGTCCTGATCCGCGCGAGGGAGGAGAGGGATCTCCAGCTCGCGAATGGGCGCGCGCTGGATTGTCGTGCCTTGTTGCAGTCGAGCGTTCCACGGCCCGACGATCACGGCCGCGAGGTACTCCGGCGATATGACCGAGCGATCGCGGATGCGGAGCCGTTCGACGCCGGTCGAGGGAAGGTGCCCTCCCGTGGGGTCGACGAGGGCCCGCACCTCGTGCATCGTTGTCACGAGCACGTCACCGGCCTGGGTGAGGTCGGCGTGGCTGAAGGCGGGCACACCTGCAAGATCGGCGAGCGTCCGATTCCTGATGTCGGATGCCCTGACGACCCTGGGCTCTGCATCCTCTTCAAGGTCGCGAGACCGGTCGGGGCGGCCGAGCCTTACTTCAACGACCCCGGCCCTGACGAGTTCGCCCACGGTAATCAGCCGCGACTGCGGCAGATCGGCGACCAGGTCGTACGACAGCGAGGACCCCGCGATCTGGTCGACTGCGGTTCCCGCGCCCTCCACGGCATCGGACAGCCGCGAAAGGATGGCATCGGCATCAATCGGACCCACATCCACCCACCTGGCCGGGGTGAGCACGGATTCGGCGGCGAGAAGATCGGCAACCGGCACGACTGCATTCGGTGCGTCATTCACCACGGGATGATCATTGCCGCGCCCGACCCACTGCGAGAGCACGGTTTCAATTCCATCAACGTCGCCAGCGTCGATGAGCATGACGTCCGCCAGCTCGCCGCGGGAGCGCAACACCCACAGAGCCAATCCGATAGACGTGTGGGGAAGCATCTTTGGGGGAAGCGTCACGATCGCCTCAACACAGCCTGCCGAAAGCAGGTTCGCCCGGATCTTCCGCTCCGCCCCGCCGCGCGAGAGCGCACCAGGCGAAGTAAGTACGTACCCGTTTCCGCGCGGCGCGAGATGGGCGATCACGTGCTGGATCCAGGCGAGTTCAGAGGAACTGGCTGGCGGCAAGCCGAAGGCGTAGCGAGGATCAACAACTCCGGGCTTGGGGTCCCACCTCAGTCCGAGTGGTGGCTCTGCGAGGACGACGTCGGCCCGCAGTTCCGGATCAGGATCTTCCCTCAGGACATCTCGCGCCGGGTAGAACTGTATGGCCGCGTTGTGCAGAAGTGAGCGCTGGGCGGCAATGCCCAACGCCTCCTGGTTGATGTCCGAACCTATGAGTCTGCGTGCAACGTTTTGTTTGGCCACCTGAACCAGGAGGTTCGCGATCCCGCATGCGGGGTCATAGACAACACCGTCAGAGGTTCCAATCAGTGATGCGAGCAGCGAGGAAGTACGCGACCCGACGAACCCGTACTCTGCCCCGACCTTGACCTGTGACCGAGATGATCGCGCGAGCACATCGTCGACACCTTCAGCTAGCTCTTGATCGGCGATGGAGGAAAGGGCTTCGACAACGACGGAGACGCCTGGCTGAGACTGGAGAATCCTCTCGATGCGAGCGTCAGTGATCTGAGCACCCAAGCGAGGCTCAATTTCCCTTGCAGCGTGGCGGATCAACTCGCACTGACTTGCAGGTTGTGCCTCGGAAATCGCTGCGAAAGTCGACGGCATAGAGCTCTTGATAGTCGCGAGAAGCAATACGACCTGGGCGGCGTCATCCATCGATACCAGCCCGCGGAGTGCGTTGAGCGCCGACCAGATCCGAGCTCCGGCCGACTGGCCGACGTTGTCGTGGCCGCGCAGGCGGAGCCACGCGACAACCTGATCTCGGGAAAACAACGGCTTCGCGTCACTGCCGGCGATCGGCTCGGGAAACGTCACCGAGCGCTTGCGCCAGTTGCTGACGACGGACCTGCTGACGTGGGCCAGGTCGGCAATATCGCTCGGGGCAAGAAGCGCGTCCGGGATCGGCGTGGTCATGCCGCCTCCTTGTTGTAGTGATGGTTGTCGTCGTCGAGGTAAGTGACATCGTCTGCCGCGAGACGCAGGCGTGCGGAGAGGGAGGACGACCATGAGGCCACGGTGGCCTTGGTGCCCAGCCCGGAAAGTCGGGCGACCGCGTCAGCGAAGATGCCATCCCCAGATACGAGGACGACCTCATCGAAGCGGTCTTCGAGGTGCTCGGTGAGGAGAACGTCGAGGAGCTCCAGATCGGCACCGTTGTCTCCGGATCGGACACGCACGCGGGCGCTGGGCCACGCATCCTTGGAGTTGAAGAGGCCGATGTGGCTTGTGCCGATCACGACCTGCTCGGTGTCGGTCACGTGAAGTACCGTGGCCGCTCTCTGCAGCGACCATTCAGCCATTCCCGGAATAGACACTGCGCCACCGGAGACATTCTCGATGTCAACAACGATGATGCGACGCCCGTGCCGGATCGCCTGCTTTCGTGCAAGAGCCAACGAATCAGAAGTGAACAACGTGTCTCCTCGTTTGGTCTGTGAATACGGTTGTCAGTGCGACGAATTCACGATAAGTCCTCACCGTGCGCGTTGTCAAGTGTGAATTCAATTTTCATCGGCAGGCGCCACGATTCAGTTCACGCTGAACGACGAAGTCCACGCATGGTCGCCGCGAAGCTCACGCGTGCCGATATAGCGATCAGCCTGACGCGCCGCCGAGTCGATGCGGGCGAAGGCGTCTATCCAGCCGCCTTCCTCACACCGTCATGGAGCTGCCGGGCGTTGCTTTGGTGCCCTCGTGAAGTCGCGCGCAGCAACCGAGCGTGGAGGGAGAAAAGAAGATGTTGACGAGCTGGTTATCGGCCATCCAATGGATGTCGTTCCCGCTGGGCGCAGACGCGGTGATCTCCGCGACGAGCTCGTCGTACGTGAGTTCATGATCGAAGGACTCGAGGTGCTGCACGACTGCCTTCACGTCACGCTGAAGAGTCGTTTCCACGAAACGAAATCGTAGGCACGCCCACCGACACGCACATGTAGGAAACCTCCCTAGTGGAGCTCGCAGACGGCACAGCAGGGGTGGCCGACTTCCGTGCCGCTACAGTGACACGAGAAGCGGGTGTTCGATCTCACTTGACCTGAGATCGAACGCCCGCTCCCGTTTCGGTGCTACTTGCCGTTCTCCGTCACGCTCGTGTTGGGGTGACGGGCGGCGGCAGCGCCCGAGATGTACCGGCCGGAGATCGCCGAGCGGTGGTGCGTACCGCTCGACTTGTTCCCTCCGGACTCGGTGACGCTCGTCCTCGGGTGACGAGCGGCAGCGGCATTCGAGATGTAGCGGCCTGTGATTGCGGAACGGTGAGCCATCTCGGCTCCTTCCTCTTCGGAGTTCGCCTCGACGTCGTCGAAGGGCGCCGCCGTGGTCCGGCGGTCGTCTGAGGTCTTGACCAGCGAGAGCTTCGGCTGGGGGTCTTCGATGCTGGCGAGCTGCCGGATGCGCTTGGGCGTCATCTGTAGGCCGTTCGCGATGTCGACCAAACTCACCCCCACGCCATCGAGTAGGTCGATAGCGTTCTTGAGGAGTTCCGGTTGCTCGCCGTCGAACTCGCGGATTGAGAGCGGTCGACGCGGCAGGCTGTTGAGCGTGATGTAGGCCCGGCGCGCCGTCGACTCGGAAACCATGTCGAGCTCGCGGAGCCGATAGAGCAGCGAGTGCAACGAGACGCCCCACCACTGCCCCAGCTCCTCGAGGCGGTTGAAGTTCATCCGGGTCGGCAACTGGTCGCGGATGACGTCGCGCGGCGTGAGGAACTCGGCAGCGAACTCGTTGGCTTGGCGCTCCAGTTGGCTGTCGGTGCCTTGCCTGCCGTGGTGGAGCACGATGTGACCCAGCTCGTGGGCGGCCGAGAACCGGTGACGCATGACATCGTCTGCCTTGTCCGGTGTGAGCACGATCATGGGACGCGGCAGCGCGGTCGTAGAGAAGGCGTCGATGCGGCTCTTCTCGTCGAGAGAGGGGTCCTCCTTCATCGAGAAGAACACGGTGAGGATGCCGTGCTGCTCGAGTTGGTAAACGAGGTGTTTGATGGGCTCGAGGCCAAGATCCCAGTGTGTCCGCATGCTGCGTGCCGCTGTGATTGGGTCGGGCACGTCCAGCGAGTCGGGCATCGCCCAGGCTGGAAGATCGACTTCGGGGAACTCGACGCTCTCCTCGAGGTAGCAGCTGAGCTCCCACGCCTGTTCGACGTAGGCGGTGGCTTGCTGCTGCTGACCGACGGTGGTGGCGCGCAACCTACGGAACGAGGCCTCCGCAATCTCGACCTGGGCACGAGGACGTCCGTGCGCGAAGAATCCGGGCGGCACGTTGAGCGCATTGGCGAGCGCGGCGATGGTTTCCGCCCGCGGCTTGACCTCGCCGCGCTCGTACTGACCGATCGCGGCGGCAGACACCCCGACCAGCTGATGTAGCTCGGACTTGGTGAGCTTGCAGATGCGGCGGGCCTGGGTGAGGCGGGCTGGGTCGAATAGTCGGGCAACGTCCATGAGGGTTGGCTGCTCGGCCATCAGTTGCTGCCCCTCTCCCCTTCGGGCCGCGGTCGGAGTCGAGTGGAGGTGCGAGGGCGCTCACCGTCGGCGAAGCCGCCCGTCGCGCGCGGCTTCTGCTTCTTCTCTTGCGCCGAGGCGGCCTGCTTCTGGTAGATCAGCCGCTCCGGGTCGGTGAACTCGAGGTAGCGACCGTTGAGTCGGGCCGGCGCCCAGTAGATCGTGCCGACACTGAACGGCGTGCTGCTGTAGTACGGCACGATGAGGGTGACGCGGCTCGACGCATCACCGACGATCTCGAGGACGTCGGAGAGCCGGGCGAACTCCTCGCCGTCCTGGGTGTCCTCACGGGGGAGCTCGAACAGCCCACCCGGCTCGGTGTACTTGATGTTGCTCGTCTCGAGGAATACCTCACGGCGCTGCTCCGGCAGGTAGCTCAGGCGGTAGCGGCGATGGTTGCGAGGCATCTGCTTGCCGACACGCTGGAGGAAAAGCAGAGTGTCGCCGACGTAGGGCAAGATGCGGCGACTCCCCGACACACGCTGCTCCCGGTAGCGATCCATGCCCTTAATGAGCGCCTGCAGTTCCTTCTGCGCACCTCGAGCCATCCCGACGCCGTACACGTCCTGGTCGCCGTCCGGGTCCTGGTACTCGGTGTGCGCCCTTGCCGAGCGATCCTGGCTCTTGTGGATCGCCGACGAGATTGACGAGCGCAGCGTTGCGAGCTCATCGTCGGTGAACTCAGACCGCCAGTCCAGCGGTTCGGCGTCGTTCATGCTGTCTCCCATCGGGTTCTAGGCGAGAGAGTAGCACGCTCCTTTAGCCAATATCAGAAAACCGTCATATCCATCGGTGGCGTGTCGCGTCTATCCCGCAGATTGACGGAGGCGGAACTCCAATCAGCGTGCAGTTCGTCACCTCTCGGAGCTTCCGTCAGTGTCACAAGTAGAACAGACACCACCGACACCAGCAGCGAGCAGACACTGCTCGACCGTCAGGCGAGGTCTGGCCCTTGAGACGACCCGCCCGGCTCTGCGCCGGGATAGCCGTCGAGGTAGCGGCGGTACATCACGCGCCCGCCAAAGACATCGCGGATATGGGTGCCGATGACGTGCGCCAGCTCTGGTGCGGATGCGCCTTTGAATCCCCAACGATCCTTACCCTGATCCCAGGGTTGCTCGGACGGAAACCAGTCATCGATCCGGTATGCTCCGCGCACGACTCCGTCGGCGACGCCGAGGCAGTACTGAGCCCGGTCGCGTACCCATGGGGCGATTCGCCAGTGTCCGCGTGTCTGGTCGTAGACGTCTTGCTATGTCGAGTCGGGACGCCAGCCGGCCTGGAAGAAGCCGCGGGCGGCGTTCCGCCGGTTCGCCTATCCGGCGCCGAACGCGTGCTGGCAGTTGGACGCGACCGAGTATGTGCTCACCGGGTGCGTCAAATGCGTGATCTTCCAGCTCATCGACGACTACTCCCGGCTTGCCATCGCCTCCCATGCCTCCTGGGGTGAGACGTCCGAGGGCGCGATCGCCGTGGTCAGCAAAGGCATCGCAGCTCACGGTGTTCCGCAACTGCTGCTGTCGGATAACCGGTTGGCATTGAACCCGTCCCGGCGGGGGATTCTGGGGCAGCTGGTCGCCTATCTGCGTTCGCTCGGGGTCGAGCCGATTACCGGGAAGGCATATAGGCCGACCACGCAGGGCAAGAATGAGCGATTCCATCAGACGTTGTTCCGGTGGCTGGATAAGCAGCCGTTGGCGGAAACGCTCCAGCAGCTCCAGGGCCAGGTCGACACGTTCGATCTGATCTATAACACCGAACGCCCACACCAAGCCCTGCCGGGTTGGGTGACTCAGGCGTTGGCGTGGGCGGCAACACCGCTGGTCGAACCTCCCTGTCCGCCCACTCAACCTGCGGCGCCGATCGGGGAGAAAGAGGGTCCGTGGCAGACGCGGATCCGGACCAACGGCGCCGTCTATGCTCGCGGCACCAAGTTCCAAGTCAGCCGCACCCTCGCCGGCCAAATCGCCCACCGGGTCGAGGAAGACGATCGGCTGTTGATCTTCGACGCCAACGGCACCCTGTTGGCCGAATACGTTTGGTCCTAGCTAGGGACCAAATACGTCGGCAGCGGCAACCCTCGAGGGTCCCGTGGCCCACGCACAACCCGCTAACTGTTACCGATGTCCTGAGACATGAACTGTTACCGATGTCCTGAGGTAGAACTGTTACCGATGTCTTGAGATACATCACACTGGCGTGACTACGTTTTGACTACACTTTGACTACATCTGAGGCGAATTCAAGCGCATCGACGTCATCCAGCAGCATCCAAAAACCGCGGAATTACGCGGATTTTGGGGTGGATGGTTGAGTTCTCGGGACCCCTGACTGCGACTGAAAATCGAACGGTCACCGGATCGATGCCGGTCGGAGCCACCACTGAAGGCCCCGGAACACGCCGGGGGTTTTCTTGTTTCCGGGGTTTCTCGAACCAGGCACGGCCTCTCTGCTCGCGGCTCCGGACGTACCCTGGTGGGGAGCGTGCTCCTGGTCGTTTCAGCGAGAAGGTGATCGCCGATGGGTGATGCTCGATCGCAGGGTCCGAAGCCCGAGTTGCGCATTCGGTCTGCGCTCCGCATGTTCCGGATGGTCGATCCGCTTGCCAGGCGGATGATCCCCGTCGGGATGCCCACCGGCGCACCCAACGTGCTTCTGCTCGTTCGGGGTCGCCGGACGGGCATCGAGAGATCGGTGCCCGTCACGCTGCTCGACCTCGACGGCACTTGGTACGTGCAGGCCACCTACGGTGCGGACGGCTGGGGCAGGAATCTACGGGCGGCCGGCGAGGCGGTGATCGTTCAGCCTGGCGGTCGTCGCACCGCCGTCAGCGCTAAGGAGGTACCGATCGATGATGCTGCCGAACTGCTTCATCGGGTGCTCGAGCCGTACCGGTCGCCGCGCTTGCTGCGCAGACTGCTCGGGCCGAACATGAGGCCGCCGGTCGGTCTTCTACGCCGCTATCGCATCCGCATCGACGTGACACCCGAGGAGTACCGCACGGAGGCGGCACGTCATCCGCTCTTCGAGCTCCGACCCGGCTAGAGCAATCGGCCGGGCGTGACCACGGAAGGTCATGGCAGCGCTCGTGACACGTGCGACGCGGTGTCGTCGGGCTCGTCTCATGACGCTCTGTGGCCATCGCGGCGGTGATCCGGTCATGATGGGGTGTGATCTCGATCGTCGTGGTCGGCCCGGGCGCCGTCGGTGGCACGCTCGCTGCCCATCTCGCGCAGGTGCATGACTCGTTGACTGTGGCAGTGCGAACTCCGTTCGCGGTGCTCGAGGTGACCACCGCCTCGGGAGCTCTCAGCGCCTCACCGATGGTCCTCACGGATCCGGATGTCGCTGCGCACTCGGATTGGGTCCTCGTCGCCACGAAAACGTATGACGTGGAGGCCGCGCAGGTGTGGCTGAGACGACTGGTCGGCCCCAAGACCGTGGTGGCTATCCTGCAGAACGGGGTGGAACACGTCGAGCGGTTCGCTCCCTTCGTTCCCTCCCGACAGCTCCTCCCGGTGATCGTCAACGTGCCCGCAGATCGATCCGGTCCAGGACGCATCACTCAGCACGGGACCGCCGAGCTCACGGTCGAGGCGACCGACGATGGTCGACGCTTCGCGGACATCTTCACCGGCACCGATGTGCAGGTGAAGACGACGACCGATTTCGCGACCGCCGCGTGGGAGAAGCTCATGATCAACGCGGCCGGCGGGATCAACGCCGCCACTCTCGCGCCCGACCTTGACATGCGAAGCGCCAGCGGGAGCCGGCTGGTGCGTGAGGTGGTGAACGAGGTCGCCCTCGTCGGCAATGCGGAGGGCGCTCGACTCTCCGAGAGCCTCGTCGAGCACACCCTGGCGGCGTTGGCGGCGCCGACGGCCGGTCATCTCAACTCGATGCACGCCGACCGGCTGGCAGGCCGGCCCATGGAAGTCGATGCGCGCAACGGGGCGGTCGTCCGGATCGGACGTCGGCACGGCATCCCGACGCCGGCCAACGAATTCCTCGTCGAGCTCCTCGACCTGGTGGCGCCGCCGGCCATCAGGTGAAGTCCGCCGGTTGTCCGTGGAGTGGGGGCCGCACGGATCGACGCCGCAAGGAGGAGGTCAGCGACCGAACTCGCTCACGCTCGTCGCGTCGATGGTGAGGCGGACACGCACCTGGTCCCGCCCGCCGTACCAGGGGTAAGGGCGTCCCGTGTACTTCAGCGACAGCGCCTCGATGTGCTCGGCCGCCCCTTCGTAGCTCAGCACGGCGGTACCCCGGATCTGGAAGAAGTGGGCGGGGCTCTCCGGATCCGTCACGTTCACGGCCACGCGCGGATCGCGACGGATGTTGCGCACCTTGCGATGCGTGTCCACGCTGTTGATCACGACGTGCTCGCCATCGGTGTCCACCCAGACCTGGGTCAACTGCGGGGACCCGTCGGGCATCAGAGTGGCGATGTGACAGGAACTGGGCGCGCGCAGGAGCCGGAGAAGGGCGTCGGGGAGTATCACCACCCCACTTTAAGCGGAGTAAGGCGGCGCGGGATCAGTGGTCCCATGGAAGCGCGACATTGACGACCACCCGGATTCCCATGGAATTCCACCGGACAAATCCGCTCGAACGATATATCGTGACATGTCGTCGGGATGACACGACATGATCAGTGACTCGGTGACCAGGGAGGTCGTCATGAGCGGTTCATACAGTGGTTCGGCAAGCGGCGGGGGATTCGGATCCCGCGGCTTCGACGGTGGATTCGGGGGCGGGCAGCGGTTGTCCGACCTCGCGGACCAGTTGCACGCGATGTTCGAGCAGCGGGTGGGCCCTCGGGTGGCGCGCGGCGACGTGCGGCAGGCCATCATCACGCTCCTGGCGGAGAAGCCGATGCACGGCTACCAGATCATCGCCGAGATCGACACGCGCAGCAGTGGCGCGTGGAAGCCGAGCGCCGGATCCGTGTATCCGACCCTGCAGCTGCTCGCCGATGAAGGGCTGATCAGCGCCGAGGTCGCCGACGGACGAAAGACGTACTCGCTCACGGAGTCGGGCCGCGCTGAAGCGGATGCCTCGGCCGATCGTGCCGCGCCGTGGGAGGCATCCGGTCTTGGCGGCGCTCGCAACCTCGGCGCCCTGCCCAAGGCCGGCATGGCGCTCGCGCAGGCTGCCGCCCAGGTGCGCACAACGGGTACGCCCGAGCAGGTCGACCAGGCCGTGAAGGTACTCGACGAGGCGCGTCGCAAGCTCTACACGATCCTCGCCCAGGACTGAGCGGATGCCGCAGGCCCCCGTCTCCGGGGAACCCCAACCGAACGAGGCGGGAGACACGCGCGCCCGCTACCGTCGCATCCTGCGGTTCGCGCTGCGCTATCTGGCGCAGACGTGGTGGTACGAGATCGTGCTGCCGAGGATCGGCCTGGCGGGCCTCTCCGACCGTGGACGCCCGCAGCGGCTGACGCGCGTCGCCCAGCGCTTCCACGCGCTCGCCCTCGAACTCGGTGGGCTGATGATCAAGGTCGGGCAGTTCCTGTCCTCGCGACTGGATGTGCTGCCTCCTGAGATCACGCAGGAGCTCGCAGGACTTCAGGACGAGGTGCCGCCGGCGGCGTTCGAGTCGATCCGCCGGCTCGCCGAGGCCGACCTGGGGATGCCGCTGACAAGCGCCTTCGCATCGTTCGATGAATCGCCGGTCGCTGCGGCATCCCTCGGCCAGGCGCATCGCGCGCGCCTGGTGGCGCCGGATGCCGCGGACGCCGGATTCGAGCAGGTCGTGGTGAAGGTGCAGCGGCCCGGCATCCAGGAGATCGTCGACGTGGATCTCGCTGCGCTGAGACGCGTCGCGGGGTGGCTCACCCACCTCAAGATCGTGACCGACCATGTCGATCCCCATTCCCTGGTCACGGAGTTCGCGAGGACGAGCCTCGAGGAGATCGACTACCTCCACGAGGCGGCGGGGGCCGAGCGCTTCCGGGAGATGTTCACGGACGACCCGCGCGTCGGCGTGCCCGACGTCGTCTGGGAGCGCACGTCCCGCAGAGTGCTCACCCTCTCGGATGTGACGGCCATCAAGATCAACGACGTCGAGGGCTTGCGCGCGGCGGGCATCGATCCGTCCGAGGTCGCCTCGGTGTTCGCAGAGGTGATGTTCGAGCAGCTCTTCGGTCACGGGTACTTCCACGCGGACCCGCATCCGGGGAACATCTTCGTGACGCCGTGCGAGCCATCCGCGACCGGCAAGGCGGGCGGACCACGAGGAAGCGGAGGAATCGGCGGCAAGGGCGACGGCCCGGCCTGGCGACTCACATTCCTCGACTTCGGGATGATGGGCGAGGTCACGCCCGAGCTGCGCGACGGACTGCGCAGACTTCTCATCGCCGTCGCCGCCCGCGACGGACGGAGTCTGGTGGCGAGCATCCAGGAGGTCGGCATCCTGCTCCCCACGACCGACACGGCCGAACTCGAGCGCGCGATGTCGCAGCTGTTCGACCGCTTCGGCGGGATGGGATTCGCGCAGTTGCGCACGGTGGATCAGCGCGAGTTCCGCGACTTCGGGCGAGAGTTCGGCACGGTCGTACGGTCGCTGCCGCTCCAGCTTCCCGAGAACTTCTTGCTCGTCATCCGCTCGATGTCGCTGACGTCGGGTGTGTGCAGCTCGCTCGACCCCGACTTCAACGTGTGGGACGCGATCGAGCCGTACGCGTCACGGCTGCTGCGCGAGGAGAGCGGCAATGTGGTGCTCTCGGTAGCGAAGGAGGTGCTCTCGGTCGCCGGCATCGTGCTGCGCTTGCCAGGGCGTGCGGATGCGCTCATCTCTCGCATCAACGAAGGAACCATGACGGTGGCGACGCCGGCCATCGACCGTCGGCTCGGCCGCCTCGAACGGCTCGTGCGCAGGGCGGTCGGCGGTGTGCTGTTCGCGGGACTCCTCGTGGGCGGCGTGCTGCTGCTTCCGCAGGTCGCCGCGCTCGGCATCGTGCTGATGAGCGCGTCGGCGGTGCCGCTCGCGTATGCGGTGTTCGCGGGATCCGGAAACCAACGTTCGCGGTGAGACCCGGCCCATAGGTACGACGCCTTGGCGGCTATGGCATAGCCTCGGCCAAGACAACCCCTGTCGCAGTCAGCGTTGCGGCGCTGTGCTGAATCGGCTGGGCACTCCATCGTCGCCGGCGGGAGGAAACGGTCATGACGCAACGGCTGTTCACGCTTGCCGACGGACGCCGGATCGGGATCACGGTGCGGGGAGCCCAGGCGGCGATGCGGTGGGTGCTGATGTGCCATCCCACGCCGGGTGCGGGTGGGTTCGATCCGGATCCGCACCTCACCGAGCGCAGCGGACTGTCTGTCATCTCCCTCGATCGGCCCGGCTATGGGGCGTCCGATCCCTGGAGAGTCCCTCCGCAACCCTCGCCACTGCGCTGGGTCGAGGACGTGGACGCCTTCCTCGCGCAGTGCCGCAGCGATGCCGAGTCCCTCGGGCGCGTCGCCTACCGTGACCTCGCCGTGCTGGGCTGGCGCGAGGGATCCATCTTCGCCGCCGCATTCGCCGCCGCCTTTCGTGACGAGGTGGCCGCGGTGGCGCTCGTCGAGCCGATGACGCTGCGCGCGGCCTCCTACGGCACTGAGACATCGGCCGTGTGGGCCGGCGAGCGACTGGCGCCGGACGTGGGCGCTGCGGATTCGCGGGATCCCGGGCTCACGTCGCGGCTGGAGCGCATGCTGAGCACGGCCGCCGAGCAGGGCGATGCCGGTCTGGATGCCGACCGTGCCGCGTTCAAGCAGAAGGTGCTTCGCGAGAGCCTCGACTCCGTGACGGCCCCCACTCTCGTGCTCGCTCGGAACACGAAGCAGCAGAGGCGGTCGGCACATGCGTACGCTCGGCGGCTGCGCGACGTGCGGGTCGCCCTCTCAAACGCCGAGGTGCCTATCGCCGCGCACTGGGCCGGAATCATCACCCACCTCCAGGCCTTCGGAGCGCGCGGCTGAACGTGTGCGACGTCGCCTCCCGGGCGACGAAAAGCGCATCGGCGCGGAGGACAGGGAACGCCCAGCCGGATCCGTGTCGGTGAGCAGGCGCACGATCGCGAGCACCGGACCGTGCGGTCTGTCGCACACTTTCGGACGCCGTGTCAAGGGCCAGCGCGTGCACCCTGTCGGCCCCTAACGTGTTCTTCGGGGGGCGCCCTCGGTACTTCGGAAGCAGCATCGTTCTCGGGTGACGATGCGCTCGAGGGAGATCGAGAAGGTCGCCGCGCGGGGCATGGGTTTCGTAGACCCGGCCCCGCGCGTTCGGTCTGGCGGCCGACCGGGAACGAGGGGTCGTCATGCCGCACAACGAGTTGAAGACCATCCGCACAGCGATTCCCGCCAGGCTGGACCGGCTGCCATGGTCGCGTTGGCACTGGATGGTGGTCATCGGCCTGGGAACGGTGTGGATCCTCGACGGCCTCGAAGTGACGATCGTCGGCGCCATCGCCGGCCGCCTCACCGAGGAGTCGAGCGGACTCGGACTCAGCGCGGGTGAGGTCGGGCTGGCAGCAGCGATCTATGTGGCCGGCGCCTGCGTCGGCGCCCTCGTCTTCGGCTACCTGACCGACCGATTCGGCCGCAAGAAGCTGTTCATGATCACGCTCGGTCTCTACCTGCTCGCGACCGTGGCGACCGCTTTCTCGTTCTCGCCGATGTTCTTCTTCGTGTGCCGCTTCTTCACCGGCGCGGGGATCGGCGGGGAGTACTCCGCCATCAACTCGGCGATCGACGAACTGATCCCCGCCAAACGCCGTGGAGTGGTCGACCTCGCCATCAACGGGTCGTACTGGCTGGGCACGGCGTTCGGCGCCATGCTCACCGTCGTGCTGCTGAACACGAGCATCTTCCCGGCGAATGTCGGATGGCGCCTCGCCTTCGGCCTCGGCGCGGTGCTCGGGCTGGTCATCCTGCTGGTGCGCCACAACGTCCCCGAATCCCCGCGCTGGATGTTCATCCACGGCCGCGACGAGGCCGCAGAGAAGGAAGTCGCGGAGATCGAGCACACGGTGGAGGAGGACACCGGCGAACCTCTGGAGGACGTCGGCGACGATCGCGCGATCGAGATCAAGCAACGGAAGTCGACGGGATTCGGCGAGATCGTGCGCGTCGCGGTGACGAAGTATCCGAAGCGGTTCGTACTCGGACTGTCCCTCTTCATCGGACAGGCCTTCCTCTACAACGCCGTCTTCTTCACCTACGCGCTCGTGCTGACGACGCTTCTGCACGTTCCGGTCGACGTCGCTCCGTGGGCGCTCGTTCCCATCGCCGTGGGGAACTTCCTCGGTCCGCTGCTGCTCGGCAGGTTGTTCGACACCGTCGGACGCAGGGTGATGATCTCGGCCTCGTACATCACGAGCGGCGTGCTGCTGGTGGGCACGGGCATCCTCTTCGATCTGCGGCTCCTCGACGCGACCTGGCTCACGGTCTGCTGGGTGATCGTGTTCTTCTTCGCGTCGGCGGGCGCGAGCTCCGCCTACCTGACGGTGAGCGAGATCTTCCCGATGGAGACCAGGGCCATGGCGATCGCATTCTTCTATGCGGTCGGCACGGGCCTCGGCGGAATCGTCGGACCCTTGCTCTTCGGCCAGTTCGTCTCGATCGGCATCGGGGCCGTCGCTGTCGGATACTTCATCGGCGCCGCGCTCATGATCGCCGCGGGCCTCGTCGAGGTCTTCCTCGGCGTGGATGCGGAGAACGAGTCGCTGGAAGACATCGCGGAGCCGCTTTCCAAGGCGGATGCGTGACCGTCACACCGCGGACCGCTCGACCTCAGTGGTCGCGCAGCATGTGGATGACTTCGCCCTTCGTCTTGTGCGAGTACCCGTGGAGTCCGAGGTCCTTGGCCTTGTGACGCAGGTCTGTCACCGTCCACTCCTCGTACGGCTCCGACTTGCCGCCCTTGCGCCCCACACTGCTGCGACCGCGCTTCGCCGCCGCGTTCGAGATGCGCGCCGCCTTCTGCTTCGACGCGCCGTCCTCACGCAGCTCCTCGTACATCTTCGGGTCCTTGAGACTGGGTTGCCGTGGCATTGCGTCCTCCGTTCTCGTGCGGTGAGTCGGCCCACCGGTGCCTGCAAGTGATCGACGGTACGCGCCGACGGGTCCGACCCGAACGGGTTGACATCTCGCAGCTGGTTGCGCACGAGCGTCGGATCCGTGCGGTCTCTCCGGCCTTCGACCTCTGGGATCACGACTTCCATTCGGCGGTGCGGAACTCCCGTCCTCCGCCACTCAGTCGCAGACCGTGGCCCTCGGCGGACGGGTCGGGCACGAGGCATCCATCGACGAGCTCCGGAACACCGTCGAACAGAAGCGGCTCGATCAGCGCGTGGTCGTGGAAGTACTCGACGTGCACCGCAGGCTCCGCGGATGCCGCCAGCGAGGCATGCAGCGCCGGCGCGGTGTGCGCGCTGAGCGGGATGCCCCTGGCCACGCACTGCTGCGCGGCGCCGGCGAAGCCGATCACGCCGCCGCAGCGGGTGGCATCCGCCTGGAGCACGTCGACCGCGCCGGCTTCCAACAGCAGACGGAAGTCGGCGGGGACGTACGCGTATTCGCCCGCCGCGATGTGCATTCCGGCGGGGGCGCGATCGCGGATCAGGCGCAGCCCGTCCAGGTCGTCGCTCGAGACCGGCTCCTCGAACCAGGTGACGCGGGCCTCCCCGGAGAATCGTTCGGCGAGCGCCAGCGCCTGCTTGCGGTCGTAGGCGCCGTTCGCGTCGGCGAACAGTTCTACGGAGTCGCCGACGGCGGAGCGGGCAGCGCGTACTCGGTCGACGTCGGCGGCGGCATCCGTTCCGACCTTCATCTTCATCGCGCTGACGCCCTTCTCCGCCCATGCCGCGAACTGGCGCGCCAGTCGGTCGTCGGTGTAGCTCGTGAATCCGCCGCTTCCATACACCGGGATGCGATCACGCGCAGCGCCCAGCAGCCCGAGCAGCGACACCCCGAGAAGCCTGGCCTTCAGGTCGTGGAGGGCCACGTCCATTGCGGAGACAGCGCTCGCCGTAATGCCGCACCAGCCCGCATTGCGCAGAGACCGCGCCATCGCCCAGAAGATCTCGGTGGTGGCCAGCGAGTCGCACCCCAGCACGACGGGAGCGAGGATCTCGCGGACCACGTCGAGCGCCGCGGGAGACGTGTAGGCATAGCCGAGGCCTGTGGCGCCGGCCGCATCGACCTCGACCACGAGCACACCCGTCGAGTCCCACGTGGCGGTGCCGTCCGATTCGGCGACGGGCTCGCCTCCGAACGTCGTGGGAACGACATACGTGCAGGCGCGCACGCTCGACACCGTCGCCTCGGCGATCATGTCGGCTCGCACTCCCGTGCCATCGGCCGTTCTTCCTCGAGCGCCGCCTCGTGTGCCTCCGGGGTCACCGGCCGCCCCCGTCCTTCGCGTCTGCTCTGTGCAGGTGCAGCGCACCTTTGACGCGCTCCAGGCCCTCGGCGGCGAGCGCCGCAGTCGAGTCCCGGATGACGTCGAACTCGAACGGATCGCCCTTCAACAGGGCGAGCCCGGTGTTCTTGGCGTACTCCTTGGTGATGTGCGGCGGGAGCGGCGGGATGCTGCGACTCACGATCGCGTCGATGATGGTCACGCCGTCGAAGGCGAGAGCGGTCTCGATCGCCGACGCGGCATCCTCGTCCTTCTCCACTCTGATGCCCTGGAACCCGAGCAGCCGCGCGTAGCCGGCATAGTCGACGGACTCGATGTCTTGGGCGGTTCGCCACACCGGATTCGCATCCTCGGTGCGCATCTCCCACGACACCTGGCCCAGGTCGTCGTTGTGCATCACGAGCACGACGAAGGTCTTGTCGGCGAATCGGTCCAGGTGCTTCTTCACCGTGATCAGCTCGTTCATGCCCAGCATCTGGAAGGCTCCGTCGCCGATGGTGCACACGACCGGCCGCTCCGGGTACGCGAACTTCGCCGCCACGGCGTACGGCATCGCCGCGAGCATGGTGGCCAGACGTCCGGAGAGGTCGCCGCGCATGCCACGTCGGAACCGCATGTGGTGGGCGTACCAGTCGGCCGTAGTGCCGGCATCCGCCGTCACGATCACGCCGTCGGGCAGACGTCGGCCGAGTTCGTGGAAGAAGCGTCGAGGATTCGCGCCGTCGTCGTAGGCGACCATGGCCTGTGCCTCTTCCTCGTGCTCCCAGCCACGCATCTGCTCGGCGACATCGCGCTGCCACGACAGGTCGTCCGTTGTCGTGAGCAGCGGGATCAGCGCCTCCAGCGTGGCCTTCACATCGCCCCAGAGATTGACCTCGGTCGGATACCGCACGCCCAGCTGCTCGGGCTTCAGGTCCACCTGGATCGCCCGCGCCGAGCCCGTTGGCGGCAGGAACTCGCCGTACGGGTAGTTGGTGCCGAGCATGACGAGCGTGTCGCAGTCCTGCACCTGGTGCAGGCTCGGCAGCGTGCCGAGCAGTCCGAGCTGCTGCGTGTGATGAGGGACGTCGCCGGGGATCACATCCTTGCCGCGCAGCGCGGTGATGATGCCGGCGCCGGCGAGGTCCGCTGCCCGCAGCACCTCCTCCGTCGCCCCGCGCGCGCCGGCGCCGACGAGGAAGGTGACCTTCTCGCCGGCATTGATGATGTCGGCGGCCTTCTGCAACTGCTCCGCCGGCGGAGTGATCGCCGTTGATACCGGAACGCGGCTGGCGCGCGACACCCAGTGCGCGACCGGCGGAGTCACGGCCTTCATCGCCTGCACATCGTGCGGGACGATCACGACGGCCGGTTGGAGCCGGGCCTTCGCGGTGCGGAAGGCGGTGTCGACCACGACCTCGGCCTGCGCAGGGCTCACGATGGTGTGCACGTAACACGCGACATCCTGGAACACCCGTTCGAGGTTGCTCTCCTGCTGGGTAAACGTGCCGAGAGCGTCGAGACCCTGCTGGCCGACGATCGCGACCACCGGCTGGTTGTCCATCTGCGCGTCGTACAGGCCGTTCAGCAGGTGGAACCCTCCAGGGCTCGAGGTGGCGACGCACACGCCGACCTCGCCCGTCCACTTCGCGTGCGCCGTTGCCATCAGCGCACAGATCTCCTCATGTGTCGGACGGATGTACTCGATGCCGCCTTCGTCGTCCGCCTCGCGCTCCGCCTTGCCCAGCGCGCCGTCGAATGCGCCGATGCCGTCTCCCGGGAAACCGAAGACGCGATGAACGCCCCAGTCCTTCAGCCGTTGGATGATGACGTCGCTGACCGTCTCAGCCATGTCGTTCCTCCTTCATATGAACTCTCTGGCAACCGTCCGCCCCTAGCTCCGGCGCGCCATCCGGTCCGCCGCTCGCGCAGCGACGGCCATGATCGTGAGCGCCGGATTCGCGCTGCCCTGCGTGGGGAGCACGCTGCCGTCGGTGATGTACAGGTTCGGGATCGCGAACGTGCGGCAGTCGGCATCCACGACGCCGTGCCGCTCGTCCGCCGCCATCCGGGCGCCGCCGACGAGATGCGCGTAGCGGTTGATGGTGATCACCTCGTCGGCGTCCGCCGCCTTCAGGATGCGTTCCATGACGGCGGTCGCGGCGTCCATCACCTTGCGGTCGTTTTCGCACTGGCTGTAGGCGAAGTGGGCGATCGGCATACCGTGCCGGTCCGTCTCGTCGGCGAGGGTGACCCGGTTGTCCGCCTGCGGCAGGAACTCGCACAGCGCGCCGAGGACCGCCCAGTGCACGTAGTCGCTCATGTAGTTGCGGAACTCCGTGCCCCAGTAGCCCTGCGCCATCACGTGCTCCGCCCAGGTGATGGGCAGTGGCGAGACCGTCTGCACCGAGAAGCCGCGCTTGTAGGGCTTGCTCGGATCCGTCTCGTAGAACTCCTCGGTGCTCACCTCGGGAGGCGGCGCCTTGTACATGCGGATCTCCTCGTCGAACCGTCCGGCGGTCTGCGGCGCGCCCTGCACCATCACGTACCGGCCGACCTGGTCGTGGTCGTTGCACAGCCCGTCGGGGAACCGTGCCGACGCCGAATTGAGCAGGAGACGAGGTGTCTCGATGGCGTATCCGGCGACGATGACGACGGATGCCCGCTGGAACCGCTCGAGCCCGTCCCGCACGTACCGCACCCCCGTCGCCCGACCGGTGAGGTCGTCCACGCCGATAGCGGTCACCATGCAGTCTGGACGCACCTCCGCGCCATGTGCGATGGCATCCGGAATGTGCGTGATGAGCGGTGAGGCCTTCGCGTTCACCTTGCAGCCCTGCAGGCAGAAGCCGCGGTAGATGCAGTGCGCGCGGTGGCCGAACCGCCCGCTGGGGATGGCGACCGGCCCGACCTTCACCCGGATGCCGGCGCGCTCCGCCCCGCGCATGAACACCTCGCCATTGCCTCCCACCGGATGCGGCCGGTGCGGGTACCCGTGCGGATCTCCCCACGGCCAGTGCTCACCTGCCACTGGCAGTTCCTCTTCGAGCCGTTCGTAGTATCCGCGCAGCTGCTCGTAATGGATCGGCCAGTCGGCGCCCACGCCGTCCACCGTGAAGGTGTGGAAGTCGCTGGGGTGGAAGCGCGGCGTGTATCCGGCGTAGTGCACCATGGATCCGCCGACGCCCCGACCGGAGTTGTTCGAGCCGAGCGGCACCGGATCGGATCCGCCGATCTCCCGCGGTTCCGTCCAGTACAGCTGGTGCGAAGCGGCCTCGTCGCTGACCCAGTCCTCTTCCGGATCCCAGAACGGCCCGGCGTCGAGTGCGGCGACCCGCCAGCCGAAGCGCGCGAGTCGCTGGAGCATCGTCGAGCCGCCCGCGCCGCAGCCCACGATGACGGCGTCGAGCTCGTCGCCGTCGTCGAATCGCCGCATTCTCTGGCGCAGGGTGTCGTCGACTGCGCCTTCCGGCGTCAGCAGCCAGGCGGACTCGTTGCGCTCTTCGACGCTCATCGACCGCCTTCTCCGTTGCGCTCGTCCGTGTCGTCACCACCGGTCGAAGCACGACCCGCCCGACCCGTCGCGTCCTGCGAGCCACCGTCCCCCGTCCGGCCGACGTTCTCGGCTGCGCCGGTACCGCGCGCGCGGCGCTCGGGACCAGGACGACGCAGCGGATCGTCGTGCGGTCGCACGTCCTTCACTTCGAACGGCTCGCGCTTGTCGACGCCGAGGGCTTTGTAGCCGCGCGGATACGCGGGCCCGGGAAAGCCGATCTCGTTCCACACGGCGGGATGCGAGTAGAACGCCGTCGCCGCGTACCTCGTCCACAATCCCCACACCTGCGCGGGCGGCAGCCCATGCCAGCGGTCGTCTCCCCACGTGCGCACGGCCTCGAGGAGCTCGCACTGATCCTCGTCCGGGCACGCCGCGAAATCGTGCCCGAAGCGAGCGTGGGCATCCTCATTCAGGGCACCGAGGGTCGCGGGCCACGCCTCCCGGTCGGGCGGCATGGTGTCGAAGTGCCAGCCGTCGGTCTGGTTCTCGGCGAGCCGCGCATCCACCATCCGCGCCAGGTCGACCGTCTCGTCACCGGATTCCGAACCTTGGCCCATCAGCCGGTCGAGCAGGCATTTCGCGGTGGACTCCTGCACGCGATCGAAGAAGCGGATGGCCGGCTGCCCGTGCAGCCGATCGTGCAGCGCCGCCCTCGTTGCGCCGTCCCAGTGGGGTTCCTGCTCCATGACATCGAACCCGGGGAAACGTCCTCCCCCATCCTCTGCATGCAGCGGCAGAGGACGGGTGGTCGTGTGGCGCGGGGTCACTGCTCCCTCCGCAGCACTGCAGCGAGCAGTCCCATGCCACCAACGAGTGTGACCAGCAGCGGCGCCAACAGTGGCGGCCCCATCTCCATGTTGTAGCGGAAGTTGCGCCAGCCGCCAGGCTTCTGATGGATGCCCCTGGCATGCAGCCACACACCCTGAACCCCGTTGGCGAGAATGATCGCCGCCGCCAAGGGAAGCGCCGTCTTCGCCAGCCGATGGCTCGCGTAGCCCGCGACACCTGCAGCGACCCCGATCGGTCCCGTCACGATAGGCGCCCACATCCACGGGTCGCCGAAGCTCGCCTTGTCGTGCTCGAAGTAGATCTCCGCAGTCGTCACAGCCGCACCAACGGCCGTCAAGGCAGCCAGGGTGCGTTCGAAGCGGCCGTGCCGCACATCGCGCACGAACCGGTCGATGCCGAAGGCTGCGCCGGCGACCGGATGGCCCTTCGCACCGTGTCGCCGGGTGTCGAGCAATGCGCGGCGTGATGGCATCCGGCCGCCGAACCTGTGGATGCCGGCGAGCGGATGATTCGCCGAAGTGGTCATAGTCGCCAGCGTCGACGTCTCCCGAGACTCTGTCGAGCGGTTGCGTCACCGTCGGGAGCGTTGTAGGAGCGACGCCCGCAGATCAATCGGCGGGACCGCCGGAGGCGGTGTCCTCTTGGGTTTCGGGATCCTTGTCGGGCCTGGGCCGCGCGGCCTCGACCTCGTCGGCGTCGCGTCGAGCATCCGGCTCAGGAGCCGGCGGATCCGTCGCCTCCAAGGGCTCAGTACGGATGTCGGGATCCGGCTGTCCACCTGTGTGCGTCATGGTGCGGCTCCTTCCGATCGATCGTCGATCACCAGCTGACCTCGGATCGGCCGCCCAGAGCAGTGGTTGCGGACCTCGACGAGCGCGCGCATACTGCCGGGCCACCTCTGAGGAGCCGAGGCACCCCTGAGGATCGGCTCTCGGGCGGGCTCCGTCGGATCCGCCACGGGCAGCCGTTCGATCGGCGAGACGCGGCACGAGCCGGTTCGGCCAGATGTGAAGCACACTCAGGGCCGATCTGGCAAGGGGTTCCGCCGAAAGGCCCCGATGGGGAGAGTGACGGCATGGTTTCTCTAGCGATAGTCCTCCTCGTGGTCGGGCTGATCCTGCTGTTCCTCGGCATCTTCGTCAATGCCGCGCAATGGCTTCTCTGGATCGGCATCATCATTCTGATCGTCGCCGTGGTACTCGGCTTGGTTCGATTGCTGCGAAGAAGTGTCTGACCTGGGTGCGTACGCGGCGCATCGGCGAGAGCCGCTGATGCGCCGCGTACGCACGTTTGCCACGAACACACCTCCGCCCCCGGCCACTGGGGGTGTGTTGCCCGTGGTGTAGGTCGCACCGGCCTCGACAGAGGCCACGGCACCTGACGGATCGCAGTCCGCGCTCCCGACAGGTGCCTTTTTGCGGGTCGTAGAGGGTCTTACACACGAAAGCGGACGGATGTCGCGCTCACGCTAGGGCAGGTCCACTCAGACCGGGCAACTCTCAGCCCATGTCGTCCAGGGCCTTCTGGATGTGCTTCTGCGCCTCGGCATCGCTGACGCCGTTGGCACTCACCTTCTCGGCATCTTCTTCGCTCAGCACGACAAGGCCCCTTGGGCCGTGCGAGGAACGCGAAAGAGCCTCCAGCCATCGCCGATTGAGCTGCGGCGGATTCTCCTCCGTGAACACGAACTGCAGCGCGATGGCCGGACTCACCCAGAGACTGACTCGACCACCGCCGTCTTCGGGAGCCACACGCCAGCTGACGAGGAACCCTTCCTTGAGTCGGAGCTTCGCGGCGATCGCCACCTTGAGGTGAGCGAGCGTCCGATCTTCGAATTGATACTCAGTACCATCGTTGTAGAGCAGTGACCCCATGCGTCGACGATCACACCCTTCCGACCTGCGCGTGGAGCGCCACGCTATGCCGCCCCGTGGATTCGCTTCACCGGGCGGTCCGTGCGCCGTTGGCCGTCACGGCCCGCGTGCGCCGGGCGTCCCTCCTCGTCGAGCACGACGAGCCCGCGAGAACTCTCGGCGCCGAGCTCGAGCGACCGCAGCCATTCCTTGTTGATGGAGGGAACCCGGGATCCCCAGTACTTGAAGTAGACCGGCACTTCGGACGCCATCCACATCGACGCGCGCCCACTGCCGACCGAGAGGTCGTCCAGCCACGACAGCAGGAACGACTCCTGGCGCCGGAACTTGTTGATGATCACGATCTCGAGGTGGGTCAACAGTCGGTCGTCGAACTCGACATCTTGCGGTCCGTAAATCAGTACACCCATGGGAAAGATCACCTTCTCTTTCCTCCAGGCAAGCGCGGATCACGCCGAATAACAACCGCAAGGCCCCTATTCAGGGGCCCCCTTGACGTTTGCTCTCAGGTGTGCGTCATTGCGGGCGGGCGCCGCCGCAACGCTTGCGTCACCTCGAACGCCGGGTGCCGCGTCGTACGTCGCCGGCGCCGCACTACGCGTCCCTAGAGGACTGGGCGCCCTCCCGTGACGGCAACGCGAGCGCCGGAGACGTACGACGCCTCGTCGCTGGCGAGCAGCACGTACACGGGTGCGAGCTCCGCCGGCTGAGCTGCCCGGCGGAGAGGCGTGTTGCCACCGAAGGATTCGACGTGCTCCTCCGGCATCGTGGACGGGATCAGGGGTGTCCACACCGGTCCGGGAGCGACGCTGTTCGCTCGAATGCCGCGCTCGCCGAGGAGCTGCGCGAGCGACGCCGTCATGTTGGCGATCGCCGCCTTCGTCGCCGCATAGGGCATGAGCGACGGCGACGGCGCGTCGGAATTGATCGATGACGTTCCGATGATGGATGCTCCCGGCCGCATGTGCGGCAACGCCGCCTTCACGAGGTGGAAGTACGCGCTCAGATTGGTGGCGATGGTCTCATCCCACTCCTCGTCTGAGATGTCCTCCACCTTCGAGTGCGTGCGCTGCATCGCGGCATTGGATACCAGGATGTCGATGCGTCCGAACTTCTCGGCCGCCGTCTCGATCAGCCTCCTGCACTCGGCGGGATCGGAGAGGTCGCCCTTCTGGGCGACGCATTTGCGGCCCGATTCAGTGACCCACTGTTCGGTGTCCCTTGCGTCCTCCGTCTCGTCGAGGTAGCCGAACACGATGTCGGCGCCCTCCCGCGCAAACGCGATGGCGACGGCCTTGCCGATCCCGCTGTCGGCGCCGGTGATCACCGCCACCTTGCCCGAGAGCCGTGCACTGCCGAGATACGTCTCCTCCCCGTGATCTGCACGCGGGCGCAGGCGACCTTCCATACCTGGTGCGGTCTGCCGCTGTCTCGGCTGCATTGAATGCTCCCCCCATCGGATGCGAGCGTGCCCGACGGGCTCGCTGCGATCGGATCCATCAAGGCTGTTCGCGACGAGTCGCGCCGCCCAGGGGTTGACAGCCTCCGGGCGAGTGGACAGGACAGTCTGGGACCCGTCCGCCAGGCGCCCCGTTCATTCGTCTTCGTCGTGATCGGCGACGCCATCGCGAACACCGAGGGGCGGCACGCCAGGGGCAGCGGGCTTGTCGCGGTCGCTGAGGCGCTCCTCAACGCGATCCGGATCGTCGGCGTCGCCCTCGAGCCCATCGATGATGCCGTTCGTCTGGTCGAACGGATGCGCGACATCCGCCGCGAGCACGCTGAGGTCGGCCTCGGATCCCGCGCCTCGAGCAAATCGCTCGTCGCCGCCGCGGCCCCCGGCGTCCGCGCTTTCAGCGGATGCGACGGGCTGCGGTCCGTCCGGTGTGACGGGAGCACTCGGTGCCCCTGGCACCGGCGGCGTCTCGGGCGGCGTCGGTCCTGTGGGAATGGTCGGCTCGGCCGGAGTCGGGAACGTCGGCTCCTCGGGCGTCGGCACGGTCGGCTCGGCCGGCGACGGCGGATTCGGTTCCTGCGGATCCGGTGCCGGCACACCCGGCCCACCTGGTTGGAGCGGCTGATCGGGGCTGGGCACCTGCGGATCCGTCGGTCCGCCGACATGGCGTCCGCCTCCGCCGACCTGCGAACCCTGGAAATTCGTTTCATCAGACATGCCATCACGGTCGCGCGCCCACTCGGACGCCGCCAGGGGTTGACGCAGCCACGACGAACGGCGACGCAGAACGATCACGACGGCATATCGAGGGCCGGGAACGAACTGCTCGGCCTCATCGATGGATCCCGACGATCCGCGTGACCGCACCCCAGCGATCCTGGGGTGCGACGACGTACGATACGGCCATGCGCGCGTACTGGCGGCCCGTTCTGTGGGTTCTCGCTGCGCTCGGCGTGCTGCTCATCCTCGCCGTTCTGATCGCCAAGCTCATCGTGTTGCTGATTCCGATCGCTCTCATCGCGATCCTGCTGTTCGTAGTCGTCCCACTCGAGGTGCGCCGGCGTCGGGACGGTTCGAACCACACGTGACTCAGCCCTGATCCCTCGCCTGAGTCGGCCGTGCGCCATCGGTTCAGAACAACGGCCAAGGCGTAGCCGGCATCCAACCGCTCGGCGCGGGGAACCGCCGCTCGTCGAGCATTCTGTCGCACCGAGCGACGAGCGCATCCAGTTCGTCCTCGGCGAGAAGTCCGCGCAGACTCGCCCCCAGCTCCCGGTCCACGGATGCCCGCACCCGCCTTACCCCGTCGATCTCGCGTTCGCTGAGCGGCTCTCCGACCCAACCCCAGAGCACGGTGCGCAGCTTGTGCTCGACGTGGAACGTGAGGCCGTGATCGACGCCGTACCGGTGTCCGTCCGGCATCGCGAGGACGTGTCCTCCCTTGCGATCGGCGTTGTTGACGATCATGTCGAACACCGCCATGGCGCGAAGCGAGTCCGAATCCTCGTGCACGAGCGCGACCGGACGCTCATCCTCGTCTGCACCGCGGAGCACGAGACGCCAGCCTTCCACAGGCAGGTCGTCAGCGGCGACCACGTCAACGGCGTCCTGCTCCTCGTCCACGTGCTGCCAGAGCTGCACCATCCCGGGACCGTAGGGACCGTCGCGCAACCAGGTGCAGGGGACCACGTTCCACTCGAGGCACTCCGAGACGAGGTAGGCGGCGACTTCGCGCTGCGCCAGGTCGCCGTCCGGGAAATCCCAGAGCTCCTTCTCACCTGACGACGGCTTGTAGATGACCGGCACGTCGCCGATGGCGGCGAGGAACGTCTCGTTCGACGCCACAGGGATGCGCGCCACCACCTGCAGCTCGCCGTCGAGCGGGCCAGACGCCGTCATCCGCGTCGCCCGGCCATTCCACGGTCTCTGCCCGCGCAGCCGGGACCGCCCGGTGCAGCGTCGCCGGTCACGGGGTGTCGCCGAACACGGTCGAATCGGGACACGTGTGCCCGTGCGGATCCACCGGCAGCCCGCAACGCGGACAGGACGGGCGGCCTGCCGCAACGACTGCCCTGGTGCCGCGGGCGAAGGCGCGGGCGGCACCGACGGGCATCCGGATGACGACGGCCTCCTCCGGCACCTCCTCGTCGGAATCCGTCGGCTCGTCGAGCTCCGCTTCCGAGAGCAGTTGCAGCACGACCTGGGCTGTGGTCGGATCCCAGCCGAGGCCGATGGTTCCTGTGCGGAACTGCTCGTCGACCGGATCGAGCGGAGCGCGGTCGATCAGCTCGGCAGACGGATCCGCCGGGATTCCGAACGGGTTCCCGGCGCCCATCAGCTCGTCGAGGATCTGCTCGACATGCATGGCCAGCAGCGCCGACTGCTCCTTCTCGAGCAGCACGCTCACGACCCGGCGACCGTCCTTCACCTGCAGATAGAAGGAGCGGGAGCCCGGCTCGCCGATCGTTCCGATGAGAACACGGTCGGGCCAATCGAAGTCGTGGACGACGGTGGGCATGCGCACCAGCTTATGAGCGCTGCCCCGCCACCGGCAGGCCCCTCTCAGGGCGTGGAGCCACCGCCGACGGGTGCGTCAGCATCCGCGATGCCATCGTGCAGCCATGACAGGTCGCCGGCATCCGTGTTGGTGGCGATCACGCGGGAGCCGTCAGACCCGTAGTGCACGATCGAGACGGATGCCGGCCCGACGCTGATCCGCTGGATGAGGTCGAGGTGCATGCCGAAGGCATCCGCCAGAATCGCCTTGATGACGTCGCCGTGACTCACGGCGGCCCAGACCGCCTTCGCACCATACGTACCCGTCATCTCGGCATCGTGTGCGCGGACGGCCGCAACCGCGCGTGCCTGCATCCCGGCCATCGACTCCCCTTCGGGGAACACGACGGATGCCGGACTCGCCTGCACGCGCCGCCACAGTTCCTCGCGCGCGAGCTCGGCCAATGGCCTGCCTTGCCAGAGCCCGTAGTCGCATTCGATGAGCGCAGGATCCACGCAAACCGGGCGCGCGCCCTCCCGCCGCGAGACGATGGCAGCCGCCGTCTCGAGGCACCGGTCGAGCGGACTCGACACCACCTCGACCAGAGGGACGACCTCGAGACGCTCGGCCGTCCGAGACGCCTGAGCCCGCCCGACCTCGTCGAGTGCGATGCCGGGGGTGCGCCCGACGAGGACACCCTGCGCGTTCGCCGCGGTGCGTCCGTGTCGCACGAGGATCACCGTGGCCATGGGGTCGAGCCTAGGGTGCTGTGCACATCCGGACCACGCTTTCCGCCCACGCCACCGCGACCGACTCGCCGCGGTAGCGCTGCGGACCCGACGTCATCGAACGATGAGCACAGGGCAGTTGGCGTGCGCCGCGCACTCCGAGCTCACGGATCCCAGCAGCAGGCCGGCGAAACCGCCGCGTCCGCGGGATCCGAGCACGAGCATCTCGGCTCCTGTGCTGCGCTCGATGAGCACCTGCGCCGGGTGCCCGTACTGCACAACGGTCGACAGGAGTGCCGGACGATCGGATCCGTAGGCCTCCGTCAGCGCCTCGTCCAGCGCCTGCACGGCGATCTCCTCGAACGACGGCTCCATGGAAAGCGCGTACGGCGACATCGCGACCGGATAGGTCCAGGTGGACACCGCCTCGATCCGGGTTCCGAGAAGACGCGAAAGGCGGTCGGCCTGGCGCAGCGCGGCGATGGATTGTTCGGATCCGTCGACGCCCACGACGATCCGGGGCGTGTCGTCGGCGGTGGCGGCCGTGGTCTCGGTTGTCTCGCTCATCTCTCCAGCATGCGCCGAGCATCTGCGCCGCGCCACCACCGAGATGGGTGAGGCCGGGCACCGATCTCGCGCCTACTCCTCCTCGTCGTCCCAGTCCGTGTCGTCGACCCAGGGCGCGATGTCGATCTCGTTGCCCTCTGGGTCGGCGAGCGTCCACCAGTGCGGCGCGAAGGCGTCGGTCGCTATGCGTCCTCCCGCTGCGACGGCCGCGTCGATCCGCTGCTGGGCCAACGCACGCGGCAGCGCGAGATCCAGGTGGATGCGATTGCGTTGCGGTCGCGGCGCATCCATCTGCTGGAACCACACCGACGGTCCGATGCCGCGCGGATCGCGCAGCGAACCCTCTCCGCGGCGCTGGTAGCCGAGCGCCGCCTCCCAGAACGGCAACACGAGCGGGATGTCCACGGCATCGATCGCGAGCTGCACCGTGCCGATCAGTGTGGGGTCCGCCTCGATGCCGAGGCGGCTCGCCGCGTGTGAGATCTGCGCCGCAAGAGCCGCGTCGCGTTCGCTCAGGTCGGAGATCTCGTGGGTCATCAGGCGAACTGTGACACCCGGATATCGCAGGTCGACGTCGGGATGATGGTTCGCGGCATCCGCCAGCTCGGCGATCGCGCGCACGAACTCGACGCCCTTGTCGAAGGATCCGGTGGCGAAGTAGGCGGTCGCTCCGCCGTAGACGCGATGCCACGTGTCTCCCGGCACGAGCTCGTGGAATCGCTTGGTGGTGATGGCCTCGACCATGACGCCCTCCCTGACGACCGGATGCTAACGCCCCATGCAAACACCGGCCACCGACACCGTCAACGGTGCGGCAGTCTCGAGTGTCTCCGCTGCCGCCACACCGTGGCCCGTCCAACGAGGCGCCGGCCCACGAGGTGTCCTCGTACGACGTGCCGGTGGCAGGATGACACCCATGACCGGCACTCTGCACATCACCGGCGATGCCGCGGCCGACGAACTGCTGTCGACCGATCCGCTCGCCCTGCTCCTCGGCATGCTCCTCGACCAGCAGGTGGCCATGGAGATCGCGTTCAGCGGTCCGGCCAAGATCCGCGACCGCATGGGCGGCGAGAAGAGCCTGAGCGCTCAGTCGATCGCCGAAGCGGATCCGGACGCCTTCGCCACCCTCTGCGCGACGCCTCCCGCCGTGCACCGCTTCCCCGGCTCCATGGCCGCGCGCATCCAGACGGTCTGCCGCACCATCGTGGCCGACTGGGACGGGGACGCAGCCGCAATCTGGACTCGGCCGGCACCGTCGACGGCCTCCGCTCCTGACGGCAAGGAGGTGTTCGGCAGGCTGAAGGCGCTGCCCGGATTCGGCGACCAGAAGGCGCGCATCTTCGTCGCGCTCCTCGGCAAGCAGTACGGCTACGACGGCGCCGGATGGCGCGAAGCCGCCGGCGACTACGGCGAGGAAGGCTCGCATCGGTCGGTGGCCGACATCGTGGACGAGGCGTCGCTGGCTCAGGTGCGCGAGACCAAGAAGGCCGTGAAGGCAGCCGCGAAGACGGCCCGGCCGGCTGGAGGATCCCGATGAGCGAGCGATCGTACGACGGCGCGGGACGGAAGGACAACGCTCTCGTCGGGTTCATGAAGCGCCGATGGCTGGCGATCGTGCTCGTGGTGCTGCTGGCCATCGTCGCCATCCAGAACGGAGTCGCCGACGAGAAGTCGACCATCTTCCTGCTGTTCTGGCAGGTGGAGTGGCCAACCTGGGTGCTCGTGCTGGTCATCTTCCTCATCGGCGGCATCGCCGGCTGGGCGTTCGCGCGCAACCGCGCAGCGCGCAGGGCGCGGCGACGCTGAAGCCCCTCGCTCGCGGAGCCGGCTGTGCGCTGCGCTCGTCGGCGCGACGGGCGAGGCATCCGCTCGGCCGCCCTTGGTGACAGGCTGGTCGCATGGCCAGCACGAACTTCGTTCCCCGTGACGACCGTTACGACCGGATGCTGTACCGCCGCACCGGACACAGCGGTCTCGACCTTCCAGCGCTCTCCCTAGGGTTGTGGCACAACTTCGGCGACGACCGTCCGCTGGAGACCCAGCGCGCGATCGTGCGCCGCGCCTTCGACCTGGGGATCACGCACTTCGACCTCGCGAACAATTACGGTCCGCCGTACGGGTCGGCCGAGACCAACTTCGGCCGCATCTTCCGGGAGGATCTGCTGCCGTACCGCGACGAGCTGATCCTGTCGACGAAGGCCGGCTGGGACATGTGGCCCGGCCCGTACGGACAGGGCGGCGGAAGCCGCAAGTACATGCTCGCCAGCCTCGACCAGTCGCTGCAGCGGATGGGCGTCGACTTCGTCGACATCTTCTACTCGCACCGGCCGGACCCTTCAACACCGCTGGAGGAGACGATGGGCGCCCTCGACCACGCCGTGCGCAGCGGGAAGGCGCTGTACGTCGGCATCTCCTCGTACAGTGCGGATGACACGCGCCGGGCAGCGCAGATCCTCGCGGACGTCGGCACCCCGCTCCTCATCCACCAGCCGTCGTACAACATGCTCAACCGCTGGATCGAGACCGAGGGCCTTCTGGATGCCGCAGCCGAGGCGGGTGCCGGCGTGATCGGCTTCACCGCACTGGCCCAGGGCATGCTCACGGGCAAGTATCTGGACGGCATCCCTGCCGGATCGCGAGCCGCAGAGGGATCCTCGCTCTCCGAGGACCTGCTGACAGAAGCCGCGCTCGGTCACATCCGCTCCCTCGCCGGGATCGCGGAGTCCCGCGGTCAGACACTCGCGCAGCTCGCGCTGGCCTGGGCACTCCGCGACCCTCGTGTGACCTCGCTCGTGATCGGATCGAGCAGCGTGGACCAGCTGGAGCAGAACGTCGCGGCACTCGACGATCTCGAGTTCACGGATGACGAGCTCGAGGCCATCGACGAGCACGCCGTCGACACCGGGGTCGACCTCTGGGCGACGGCCAGGCGCGGCGAGCTCGGGTAGCCTCACGGCTCCGAGGATTCATCCAAACACCTCCCAGGTTTCGATCGGGATTGTTTCAGGGTTCATTCGAATATCCCTCATATCGTCGGAAGCGAGGTCGGGGATATCCCCCCAAAACTCCCGACCGCGGCACGCGACTTTGCCC
The DNA here is from genome assembly GCF_012985205.1 of Planctomonas sp. JC2975. Lineage (NCBI taxonomy): Bacteria > Bacillati > Actinomycetota > Actinomycetes > Micrococcales > Microbacteriaceae > Planctomonas > Planctomonas sp. JC2975. The sequence goes on from NZ_JABEKS010000001.1 coordinate 2,159,378, forward strand.
GAAGGCGCGTGCAGGGTCCCCGGATGCGCCGTCTCGCGCAGCCGGGGATCCACAGTTTTGGCCGCCCGAGCTCGCGGCTGCGCCTCGCGGCCCGCGCCGTAGGCTGGCCGCATGGCCGCCTGGACCCGCGAACCCGTCACCGTGACAGTCACCGGAGCAGGAGGGCAGATCGGCTACGCGCTGCTGTTCCGCATCGCCTCCGGCCAGCTCCTCGGCCCGGATACGCCTGTGCGGCTGCAGCTGCTGGAGATCCCCCAGGGGTTGCGCTCCGCTGAGGGCACGGCGCTGGAGCTCATCGACGGCGCGTTCCCGCTGCTCACTTCCATCGACGTGACGGACTCGGCGTCCGACGCGTTCGACGGCACGAACGTGGCTCTGCTGGTGGGGGCTCGTCCGCGCACCGCAGGAATGGAGCGGGCCGACCTGCTCGAGGCGAACGCGGCCATCTTCGGGCCGCAGGGGCGAGCGATCAACGAGGGGGCGGCATCCGATGTGCGCGTGCTCGTGGTGGGAAATCCCGCGAACACGAACGCACTGATCGCCTCGTCGCACGCGGCGGACGTGCCGCGCGAGCGCTTCACGGCGATGACCAGACTCGACCACAACAGGGCCGTCGCCCAGCTCGCGCTGAAGCTCGAGGTGCCCGTGGCAGCAGTGCACGGCGTGATCATCTGGGGCAATCACTCTGCGACGCAGTATCCGGATGTCACGCACGCCACCGTCGACGGTCGCAGCGCCACCGACCTCGTCGACGAGGAGTGGCTGGAAGGCGTCTTCGTGCCGAAGGTTGCGCGCCGCGGCGCAGAGATCATCGAGGTGCGCGGGGCGTCGAGCGCAGCATCCGCCGCGAACGCCGCCATCGACCACGTCTACGACTGGGTGAACGGCACGGGCGACGGCTGGACCTCCGCCGGCGTCAGCTCGAGCGGGGAGAACGCGGAAGCCGCAGCAGGCTACGGCGTCCCCGAGGGATTGGTGTGCTCCCTGCCGGTCCGGTCGGTCGACGGCGAATGGCGAGTCGTTCCCGGTTTCGACGAGGGTCCGATCGCGCAGGCGCACATCGAGGCATCCGTCGCGGAACTCGTCGAGGAGCGCGAGGCCGTGCGGGCGCTCGGCCTGCTGCCCGGCTGACCGCGGTCGAACTCACCGCGGCTGGTAGAGCTGCCGTCGCTCACTCGGCGGTAGCCGCGGCGGCGAGCAACCGCTCCGAAAGGTCCCAGAGGCGGCCGGCGCGCGCGGGGTCGAGTGCCCTTGGCAGGTAGCTGCCAGAGGGGAGTTCGCCTGTGCTCCCTCCCTCGAAGGGTTCCGCGAACGTGCAGTCCTCGAGGTACCGGCCGCCGACGCCGTCGAGTTCCGGCGCCACAGCAGCCCAGACGAAGGTCGCGGCGCCCTCCGACGGCGTGGACATCATCGGGTTCGCCGGATCGTTCCACCCTCTGGCCTCGACCTGCTCGGCGGACATGTGTCGCTGCAGGCCGGTCAGCACCGCGCCAGGGCTCACCGCATTGCTGAGGATCCGCTCTGACTGGAACCGGGCGGAGAACCCTACGGAGAACAGCGCATTCGCCGACTTGGAGCGTCCGTACGCGAGCCACGGGTCGTACGACGTGTGCACGAAGTTCGGATCGTCGAAGTCGACATCGGATCGGCGATGCGCCCGCGACGACACGGACACCACACGTGCTCCGCCTGCGGACCGCAACGCCGGCAAAAGCCCCGTCGCGAACGCGAAGTGGCCGAGGTGGTTGACGCCGAACTGCGTCTCGAACCCGTTCTCGGTGCGGCCGAACGGCGTCGCCATGACCCCGGCATTGAGCACGAGGATGTGCAGCGGCAGACCGGTTGCCGCACGGCGGCCGATGAACGTCGACACCGACTCGAGAGATGCCAGGTCGAGCCGGCGATGCACGATCTGCTCGTTGCCCGTCTCCGCCCGCAACGCGGCTGCCGCCTTCTCGCCTGCATCGACGTCGCGCCCCGCGATCTCCACGCGCGCACCCGCCACGGCGAGCGCCCGCGCGGTCTCCAGCCCCAGGCCGGAAGATCCGCCGGTCACGATCGCCTCCTTGTCCGACAGGTCGATGCCGTCGACCACTTCGAGTGCCGTGCGCTTCCGCCCGTGGCCCCTCGGTCGAGCCATACGGCGAACGCCTTCGTCGACAGCGGCATCACGACGCGCACCGGCAGCGGATGCTCGTGGCCGGCCATCCTGACCGGGCCCTCCAGCCGGGTCGGCGGGAAGATCATGCAGTGTCGTGGTCATCGTCGTGCTCCTTGGTCGTCGGCCGCCAGTACCCCACCCGTTTGCGAACGGCGTGCAGCGATCCGTCGCGGTCTGCGACGAGTCTCCGCCTGCAGGACGACGACGAGAAGGCCGCGCCGTTCCTGGTAGTGACACGGCTAGGATCGCCGGATGCCCCGGCATCCGGCGATGGCAAGCTGGGTGCGTGACCGCAGACCCGGCATCCGCACGGAACGTCCTCGGCGAGTTCCTCAGAGCTCGGCGGGCGCGGCTGCAGCCCACCGACCTCGGGCTTCCGCAGGGCACGGGCAACCGCCGTACCCCCGGTCTCCGTCGCGAGGAGCTCGCTGCGCTCTCCGGGGTGAGCGTCGACTACTACACCCGGCTCGAGCAAGGCAAGGAGCATCACCCGAGCGGACCGGTCCTGACCGCCCTCGCCCGCGCTCTCCGGCTCGACGAGGACGCTCGCGATCACCTCTTTGATCTCGCAGACCAGCTTGCGGGCCGCGCTCCTCGACGTCGGGTCGACAACACCGTGCGACCCGGGATCCGGCAGATACTGGACACATTGCGGCCGTGCCCTGCCTACGTGCGCAACCGCACCAACGACATCCTCGCCGCGAATCCCGAGGGGCTGGCGTTGCTGGCCGGCATCGCAGAATGGCCGCCGGAACGACGCAACACGACTCGGTACCTGTTCCTCCATCCGACCGCCCGCACTCTGTATCCGGACTGGACGCACGCGGCACGGATGTCAGTGGCACAACTGCGCGCGGCATCCCGGGGCGACAACGACGACGCTGCACTCACGGCTCTTCTCGAGGAGCTCACGGCCGCGAGCCCCGAGTTCGCCGAACTCTGGGAGCACCACGATGTGCGACACCGGCGCACGGAGCGCAAGACGCTGAACCATCCGGTGGTCGGCACGCTGACGCTGATGTACGAGAGCCTCGACGTCGGCCCGGACGGCACGAGGCTCGGCGTGTATCAGGCCGTCCCCGGAACGCCGGACCACGAGGCGATGACATTGCTGTCGCTCGCGGCCAGCGCCGCCTGAAGGCGGGTGGATGCGTCTGCGCTCAGCCGTCCTTCTGGAGCTGCATGAGCAACTGCGGCGCGCGGCGGTCGAGGACGTTGCCACCGACGCGCACGCCGATCGCGAGAGCGATCGGGCCGAGCACGACACCCACAACGAGGCCGATCCATCCCCAGATTGCTTCACCGGTGAACACGCTCACCAAGAAGAGCACGATCTCGGGAGAGGTCAGCACGGCGAGGATGCCCCAGCTGAGGAACGTCGATCCCAACAACGCCGTGTTGGCGCCGGGTCGCGTCTTGAACGGGTTGTCGCCCGGCGCAGGCGCGGGGAAGACGAGGACCGCGGACGTCACCGAGCACACCCCGAGACCTCCGAGCAGCAGCCCGACCACGAGTCCGAGCAGGCCGGGCACGGTCCACCACTGCTCGACGACGGCCGACGTCACGAGAGTGACGGCCACCGCGGCGGGCAGCCCGAAGGTCAGGACGGCGGATGCCCGCCCCCACCGATCGGCGCGCCCCGGCACCGCCTTGCTCACGTGCAGCACGAACGCCGTGGAGTCGTAGGAGACGTCGGCGATGAGGGTGACGCCGAGCAGGAACGCGACGAGCGGACCGGACCAGAGCAGCAGCTGCGGAAAGTGGGACAGCGACGAGTAGAACCAGAACAGGATCGGCATCACCGGAATGAGCACCAGTTGCCGCAGGTACCGCGGGTCACGGAACCAGTAGATGAGGCAGCGCGCGGCGATGGCGCCGGCCTGGGTGCCGGGCAGCCTGGCGAACAGGCCCAGCTTGCCCTCAGCTCGCACCTTGGAGGTCGCGTGCACCGGGGTGACGAGAGCGCGTGCCAGACCCCAGCGCCACACCAGGAACACGACGGCGATCGTCGCGATCCCGATCAGCGCACGCAGCAGAGCACCGACCGGATCGCCCATAGCGACCTGAGCCGGGATGGCCCAGATGGCGCCGAGCGGCGTCCACGACATGGCGTCGGCGAGCGCGGGCAGGGCATCCTGCGAGTGCCTCAGCGATGAGGCGGTCCCGGCGATGATCGGTCCGAGCAGCACGAGCGGGATGAAGATGAGGATGCCGGCGGCCTCACGGAACCGACGCCCTGAGGCGAGGCCGGCCGCCGCGGTGGTGACGGCACGGGACAGCATGACGCAGAGCAGCGCACCGGCGATGCCGCAGAGCAGCGCGAGAACGGCGATGCCCGGCATCCGCAGCCATGAGCCGAACGTGAACACGGACGCCACCATGGTGATCGCACCCGGGATCGCCACGACTCCGGAGACGAGCAGGCCGACGAGCAGCGTGTTCAACGGGATGGGATACACGGCGAGGTGCGGGGCGTCCAGCGTCTGCTCAACGGAGAACAGCAGCGGAAGGATCGCCCAGCCCAGCGTCAGCGCCGACCCGGCGAGGATCACGATCGTGCGGGTCAGCTCGGTCGGCGCGAAGTTCAGCGCGAAGAGCCCGACGACGATCATGCCGAGCACGAACAGGCCGTAGAGGCCACCGATGATGACGGCGATCAGCTGCCCGACACTGCGCTTGAGGCTGTTGCGCAGAACGAGCAGTCGGAGCCTTACGAGTGCTGCAACCACTCCGGCCCCTCCTGCACGCGACGTCCGCCGACCAGTGCGACGAAGCGATCTTCCAGGTCGGCGCCCGCTCGCACCTCGTCGACGGTTCCGGATGCCACGACCCGCCCGTTCGTGATGACCGCGACGCGATCGCACATGCGCTGCACCAGGTCCATGACGTGCGACGACACGATGACCGTTCCGCCGCCGCGCACGAATCCGCCGAGGATGTCGCGGATGTTCGCGGCCGACACCGGATCGACGGACTCGAACGGCTCGTCCAGTACGAGCAGCTTCGGTGCGTGCACCATGGCGCACGCGAGCGCGATCTTCTTCGTCATGCCTGCCGAGTAGTCGACGACGAGCGTGCCGCCCGCCGACTGCAGGTCGAGCAGCTGCAGCAGGTCGCGGGTGCGGGAGACCGCGGTAGCGCGATCCATCCCGCTGAGCAGCCCTGCGTAGACCACCAGCTGCTCGCCGGTGAGGCGGTCGAACAGGCGGTTGCCGTCGGAGAGCACGCCGATCTGCGCCTTGGCCGTCAGCGGATGCTGCCACACGTCGATGCCGTGCACCGTCACGACCCCGGCATCAGGCTTGAGCAGCCCGGTGGCCATGCTCAACGTGGTCGTCTTGCCTGCGCCGTTGGGTCCGACGAGTCCGTAGAAGCTGCCGACCGGGACGTCGAGGCTGATGCCGTCCACCGCGTGCTTCTGCCCGAACGACTTGTGCAAAAGACGGATGGAGAGCGCAGCTGCCGGATCCGGATCCGGCGACACGGGAGCCAGCGATGCTCGAGGTGACGCGGATCCGTCGGCCTGGGCCGCTCCGCCGAGCGGCTGGGGCGCTGGCCACGTGGGATCGGGCGCGGATGCCTGGCCTGCGGAAGTCGGCTGCTGCGCACCGCCCTCGGGGAGAGGGGGTGGGGTCACGGCGTCGGTCATGGCATCCTTCCGGCGGCTGGCACGAGGACGGTGAGGACATGCGCGGCGCATGGCGTCCTCATAGCAAGGGGGATGACTCCACCATATTGGCCGCAGCCGCCGGCGTCGTCGTCCGATCGGACGAGATTCCACGGCGAAGGATGCGCGAGCGCTGCGCGAACCGATCAGCCGAACCGCACGTCCGCCGTGCCGCTCAGCCGCCGCTCACCCGAGTCACGTGATTTCGGTGACCGCCCCGATTGCCCGTCCCGCAGGCACGCATAGCGTGTGCTGAAGGATTCCCGGGCGGTGACGTTGCGGCAGCGACCCCGTCGCGACAGTCCCGGCGATCGGAGGAGGAATCGTGGCAGACGCGAGCGCAGGACGGGCCGGGGCCGCGGAGGAAGCCGGGCCGAGCATCCGGACGCTGCTCCTCCTCGCGATCCCCGCCCTGCTGATCGGCATCGCCTCGGCCGTCGTGCTCTGGCTTCTCGACCTGGTCTCCGGATGGCTCGAATCCGCCATCTGGGACGGCCTGCCGCATGCGATCGGCATCACCTCTGACAACCCGTGGTGGATCCTCGTCGTGCTCACGTTCACCGGATTCGCCGTCGGACTCGTCGTCTGGCTGGTTCCCGGCCACGGCGGACCCGACTCCGCCACCACGGGCCTCTCTTCGCCGCCACCGCCCATCGGAACCCTTCCGAGCATCGGCATCGTGGTGCTCATCAGCCTCGCGGGCGGCGTGAGCCTCGGCCCGGAGAACCCGATCATCGCCATCAACGGGGCGCTCGCCGTCGCCGCATTCGCGCGGTTCGCCACGAAGATCCCCCCGCTGCTCATCATCACGCTGGCCACCTCCGGCACGATCGGCGCCTTGTTCGGCACTCCCGTCGCCGCGGCGCTCGTGCTCACCGGCACCGTGGCAGCGGTCAGGAACGGAGGCTCGCTCTGGGACAAGCTCTTCCTACCGGTGGCGGCAGCGGCGGCCGGAGCGGAGACCATGCACCTGCTCGGGGGGCAGACCATCGCCTTCCACCTGCCGCCGTACGGGACGCCGAATCCCATCGACTTCCTCACCGGACTCCTCGTCGCCGCGTTCTCAGCCGGCATCGGGATCCTGGCGGCGTTCCTGTTCCCGTATCTCCACGCGGGCTTCCACGCGCTGCGGCATCCTGTGCTGCTCACCACGGCCGGCGGACTCCTGCTCGGCCTTCTGGGAATCGTCGGCGGCCCGATCACTCTCTTCAAGGGTCTCGAACAGACCGGCGAGCTGCTGGCGCATCCCGGCGACTACTCGGCGGGCATGCTCGCCGTGTTCGTGATCGTGAAGGTCGTCGCGCTGCTCGTTGCAGCGAGCTCCGGATTCCGCGGCGGCCGCGTCTTCCCCGCCGTGTTCATCGGTGTCGCCATCGGCCTGTTAGGCCACGCGGTCATCCCAGGGATTCCCCTCGGACTCGCGGTCGCCTGCGGTGCCCTCGGGATCGTGCTGGTGGAGACCCGCGACGGCTGGATCGCACTCTTCCTCGGCGTTGCGCTCACCGGCGACCTCACGCTGCTGTCCACGCTCTGCGTGATCGTTCTCCCGGTGTGGCTGCTCGTCACGAAGGCACCGCACTTCGAGATCGAACCGAAGCACGGCCTCGCGCGCCCGCCGACGGCTCTCGCCTGAGGGACGCTACCCGGCTACTTGGACTTCTTCTGCAGAGTCTTCTCGTCGATCGGCGCCGTGCCGGACGCCCGCTGCTCGCGGTAGTACTCGCGCGCCTCGGCCTGCCGCTCTGCCTCAGCGCCGCTCGCGATCTTCGCGCGCAGGTGCTCCTGCTCGAAGCCGAACGCGTCGACGAGGCTCTGCGCCTGCGGGCGCAGACGAGCCACCAGCCGGTCGATGTAAGCGCTGACGGCCTGGGCACGCTGCGGCGAGAGGCGGCCGTGGATGATGTGCCACGCCACGTGCTTCTCGATGAGGCCGAGCCCGAACAGGTCGCGCAGCCAGGTGAGCACCTGCTTGGTGCCGGCATCCTGCACGGTCTCCAGCGCTTCGGTGAAGGCCTCCCACTGCAGGAGCTCGCCGTGCGCGCGAGCCGCCTCGATCAGCTCGTTCTGCTGCGAGTTGAAGAGGTCGGCTGCCTTCTGCTTGGAGAGCTTGTTGGCGTTGCGGAGCCGGGTCGCCACCTCAGCGATCATCGTTTCGACACGATCCGTGAGCAGCTCGCGCTGGGTTTGCGGGTCTCGCAGCTGTCCGACCGAGCGGGCCGTGGATCCGAAGTCCGCCACCGTCTGGGCGAGGCTCCGAAGACCAGTGCCGTGATAGGCGCGGTCGGCCGCCTGCGCGACGACGTATCGGGCGAGGGCACCGGCATCCGCCTTGGCGAACTTCTTCGAGTAGTCGGTGAGCAGGCGCTTGGCGACGAGCTGCAGCAGCACGTTGTTGTCGCCCTCGAACGTGACGTAGACATCGAGGTCGGCCCTCAGGCTCGTGATGCGGTTCTCCACGAGGAATCCGGCGCCGCCGCACGCCTCACGGGTCTCCTGCAGTGTGTCGAGCGCGTGCCAGGTCGACAGCGGCTTGAGCGCAGCGGCGAGGGTCTCGAGATCCTGCCGGTCTTCGTCGGTGTCCGCCTTGCCGCTGAACACCTCGTCGAACTTCACGAGCAGCTTGTCGTGCGCGAACACCTGCGCGTACGTGGTGGCGAGCCGCGGGATGAGACGGCGCTGGTGACGCTGGTAGTCGAGCAGCACCTCTTCGTCGGTGTCGGATCCCGCCGTGAACTGGCGGCGCTGGTTGCCGTACGTGATCGCGATCGTCAGGCCCATCGCGGATCCGAGAGTGGCCGCGCCGTCGAGCGACACGCGGCCCTGCACGAGCGTGCCGAGCATGGTGAAGAAGCGGCGGCCGGGGCTCGCGATGGAACTCGAGTACGTGCCGTCCTCCGCGACGTCGCCGTACCGGTTCAGCAGGTTCTCGCGCGGGATGCGCACGTCGGTGAAGTGCAGGCGTCCGTTGTCGATGCCGTTGAGGCCGCCCTTGAGGCCGTCGTCCTCGCCGCCGATGCCGGGCAGGAACTCGCCGGTGGCCGTATCGCGGATCGGCACGTAGAAGCAGTGCACGCCGTGGTTCACGCCGTTCGTGATGAGCTGCGCGAAGAGCGTGCAGGCGATCCCGTCCTTGGCGGCATTGCCGAGGTAGTCCTTCCACGCGCCGCGGAACGGCGTGTCGATGACGAACTCCTGCGTTTCGGGGTCGTAGGTGGCGGTGGTGGCGATGGCCGCGACATCCGATCCGTGTCCGGTCTCGGTCATGGCGAACGCGCCGGGAACCTCGAGGCTCATGATGCCGGGAAGGTACTTCTGGTGGTGGCGCTCGGTGCCGAGGTGCAGAACGGCGGCGCCGAAGAGGCCCCACTGCACGCCGCTCTTGATCTGCAGCGACGGATCCGCGGTCACGAGCTCCTCGAATCCGGCGATGTTGCCGCCGTGATCGTCGCGGCCCCCGACGGACTTCGGGAAGGCGCGGTGCACCTGGCCGTTGTCCACCAGCAGCTTCAACTGCCCGAACACGCGCGCGCGGTGGTCGTCGAGGCTCAGTCCCTCGATGCGCTGCAGCGCAGGGTTCTTCGCGAACTCGCGAGCAGCAACGCGGATGTCGGCCCACGTTCCCATCAGCTTGCGGCCGAGCGCGGCGACATCCACGGCTGCGGGCGGGGCGTCGACGTCGATCGGTCCCGTCTGAGCGGTGTATTGGGTGCGGTCGGGGCGCGTCACGTGATCGCTGGCGGGCTTCGAAGCGGTGTCGACCATCGCAATGCCTTCTTCCGTTGAGGTCTGAAGTGGAAGCGTTCGGGCCGTGGGGCTGGGAGCCCGCTCGCGGCATCCGGCACCCTGGGTACGGGCGTCGACTTTCACGGTAAGTCGGCATGCTGGGAGCGGCCAGTCCGCCGTGCGGATGCGACAAACCCCGCTGATCGCTCCGTCGGATGCCTGTGGGATTGCGCAAGCGCGCGCTGGAGCTAAAAGCGGAGGCCATTTCTGGCCTCCGCCGCGACGCCAGCGCCGGCCGCCGTCTCGGCGGTCGGTTGCCTTGAGACCAGAACTGCCTCCCCCGCGACGCTCCCTCTCGCTCGGCGGGTCGGCGGAACCACGCCGCCCGGAACCGGCTCGTGGGGCCCAGCGCCGATCGCCGTCTCGGCGGTCGGTTGCCCTGAGACCCCCTAGCCTCCGCCGCACCCTCACCGGCCCGGAGGCACACGATCCGGGTCCGGATGTCCCCACCGGATCCACGCGGCCACGTACACGACGAGCCCCGCGATCAGCCCGACCACGACCCACAGCACGACGGTGAAGTCGATCCACGAGCCGATCGGCGGCGATCCTGGCAGGAACGTGCGCAACGGGATGGTCGCGAACAGCATCGCCCCCATCCAGCTCATGAACGACGGCTCGAGCTTGCGGCGACCGCGGTAGGCGGTGATCGCGACGAAGAGCACCAGGCACGGCATCACGACGAGCAGCGCGAGAAGCACGAAGGCGAATGCGACTGTGCTGCCCGAGCGCGCTGCTCGCAGGTCGATCGACGGCGCCGTCGAGACTGCCTCCGACAGGGTCGCCGGGAGCACGGTCGGCGCCGCGCCGACCTGCTTCGCATCCACGTTCCATCCCGGGACGTCACCCCTCATCCAGACCTTCGTGGGGATCGGTCTCGCGACGCCACCACTCGTGACGGACGCCAGCACCACCAGATGCTGAGCGCGATAGACATCGAACGGCCAGTTCGCGATCTCGCCTTCGGTGACGAGCGTCGCCGATTTCCTGGATGCGTTCGTCTGCGCTTTGAAGACGAGCGTCTGGCTGCCGTCGATCGGCGTGACGACGACGGTGATGTCCTGCGCAAGCGCGAGGCCGTCACCGGTGTAGAGCGTCTCGGACGGGTCGATCCGCACGCTGAGATCGATCCGCTGATGCGCGGCATCCACGCCCTCGACCGTGAGCACGACGGTGACGCCGCCCTTGTCCGGCTCCGGTTCCTTCGGCCCGAGCGATGAGACGGGACCGCTCAGCGCGTAGAGGGTCACGACCACCGCGTAGACCACGACGAACACGGCAGCGACGGCCACGATGCGCACGACCGTGCGGCGCCGCGGAGGCACGCTCGCGCCGGCCGTCACTGCGCGTCCTTCGGCCGAGCCGTCCCCCGGCACCTCGTCCCCCACGCGTCGAGCCTACGGCGCACACGGACCGGTCGGCAGGAAGCCTCGCTCCTGTCGCCGCGGTCCCGGCGCGGAGTCGGGGGTCGCTGCCATGCTGGATCCATGACGCGCTTCATCGCCCTGCTCCGCGGCGTCAACGTGGGTGGACGCACGATCAAGTCCGCCGAGCTGGCCGACGTGTTCCGCGGGCTCGGGTACGACCGGGTGAAGACCGTGCTCGCCAGCGGCAACGTGGTGTTCACGGCGGAGGGCACGGCATCCGCTGCTCGCATCGAGATCGAGAAGGCACTCGCCGCACGGTTCGCCTATGACGCCAAGGTGCACGTTCTCGACACGGATGCCCTCACCTCGGTCATCGACGCCTACCCCTTTTCCGAGCGCGAGGGCTGGCACCGCTATGTGGTGTTCCTGATCGGCGCAGAGGCCTCTGCCGGCTCGGGCGGACGTTCGAAGGAACCCTCGACGGAGGCGGATGCTGTGGCCGAGAGCGTGCTCGAGCTCGAGCTCGATCCGAAGCGCGAGGAGGTCGCCGACGGCGGACCTGTCGTCTTCTGGACGGTGGAGCGCGGGCACACGCTCGACAGCGTCGTCGGGAAGCGTCTCGGCCGGGGCAAGGACAAGGATCTGACGACGACCCGCAACCTCAACACCCTGCGAAAGCTGTTGTGACCGCTGCGACACCGACCGAGGGAAACGGGTCGGGACGACCGATCCTCCGGCTCGGGAGCGCCGCGGAGTGGCGTGCCTGGCTCGCGGAGAACCACACGACGAATGACGGCGTGCAGCTCGCGCTGGCCAAGGGATCCGCCCCAGGCGTGAAGTACGCGGCAGCACTCGACGAGGCACTGTGCTTCGGCTGGATCGACGGCCGCAAGAACGGCCTCAGCGAGACCGAGTTCCTGCAGACGTTCACGCCGCGCGGCAAGCGGAGCATGTGGTCCAAGCGCAATCGCGAGCACATCGATCGGCTCGAGGCCGAGGGCCGGATGACGGATGCCGGACGCGTCGAGGTCGAGCGCGCCAAGGCCGACGGCCGATGGGATGCCGCGTACGCCGGTTCGAGCACCATCGAGGTTCCGGACGACCTGGCCGCCGCGCTGGCAGCGAGTCCCGCCGCGACCCAGATGTTCGCGGCGCTGACCAGCCAGAACCGTTTCGCGATCCTGTTCCGCATCGGCAATGTGAAGCGGGCGGACACACGGGCACGCAAGATCGCCGAGTACGTCGCGATGCTCGAACGGGGCGAGACGATTTACAAGCAATTGAGGCGAGAGTGAAGAGAGCTCGCTCGCTTCACCGAGCCGATTGCGCTTGTTGAGCAGCGAAGCTGCGATCACCCGCAGTCGAGGCGAGAGTGAACGGTCTGCGTCGCACGCTGCAACTACGGTCGTTCCATGACCTTGTGGATCTGCGCGACCTGCGGCGTCGAACACGCCGACACTCCCCAGCCCCTCGCTGAGTGCATCATCTGCAGCGACCATCGGCAATGGGTGCCTCGCGACGGCCAGCACTGGACGACCGCGTCCGAGTTTCGTGACGGCGGCATCCGCGTTCGGCTGTCCGAGGTGGAGCCCAACCTGATCGGCATCACGAGCGAGCCGAACGTGGGCATCGGCCAGCAGACGATGCTCGTGGTCACGCCAGCAGGGAATCTGCTCTTCGATCCGATCGGCTACGTCGACGAGGATGCCGCGGCGCGCGTGCTCGAGTACGGTCCGGTGATCGCGGTGGCCGCCAGCCACCCGCACATGTACGGCGCCCAGGTGTCGTGGTCCCATGCGCTCGGCAATGCTCCCGTCTACGTGAACGAGGCGGATGCCGAGTGGGTGCGCCGCGAGGATCCCGTCATCCGACTGTTCAGCGGAACTCTCGAACTGGCCCCGGGTCTCGCGCTGCACACGCTGGGTGGTCACTTCCCTGGTAGCACGGCCGCGCTCTGGGATGCCGGTGCCGACGGCAAGGGAATTCTGCTGGCGGGCGACGCGATCTTCCCGAATCCGAACGGGACCTCGGTGTCGTTCATGCGCAGCTACCCGAACCTGTTGCCGCTGTCCGCCGCGGTCGTGGACCGTGTCGCCACGAAGGCTCTCGGGCTGCGGTTCGATCGCCTCTTCAACAACTTCGGCCGTGGAGTCCCGGAGGATGCGCACGCCGTGGTGCGGACATCCGCGGATCTCTACATCGAGTGGGTGCGCGGAGATCACGACGACCTGACGTGATCCGGAGGGCTGCGAGGCCGGTGCGTAGCGTCGTCAGTACACGAACCGGAGCACGCCCAGATCGCTGCGATCGGAGAGCGACGGCAGCCAGTCCATCGTCCTGATCGTCGCTCGGAGCGCCGGCGAGAAATGGATGACGTAGGGCGAGCGGGTCAGCATGATGCGCTGCGCGAGCTTCAGCCGCGGATGCCAGCGCTCGGGTTCGCGCGGGTCGTCGAACGCCGTTCCCTGTGTCACGTCGATTCCGAGGTCGCGGATGGCGCGCACACGTGGCATCAGGGTGCGCGCGAGTGTCGTGTATCCGTTCATCAAAAGTTCCCCTGCCGGGGCACGGTCGACAATGCCGCGCACGACGTCGGCGGATTCCTCCGGCGTCAGGAACGGGAAGAAGCCGTCGGCCACGATCGCGACGGGACGGTTCCGAGGCACAGCCCGCATCCAGTCATCCTTCGTGACGTCGGCCGGAAGCTCGAGCCGGTGCGCCGCAACTACCCGTCGCGCAGGCAGTTGTCGGCGGAGATACTGGATTCCCGGCAGGTCCAGATCGATCCAGGTCGCAGTATCCGGCGGATCGACGCGTTCGGCCCGATCATCGAGCCCGCTGCCCAGCTCGATCACCACGGCATCCGGGTTGAGCCGCAGGAAGTCGCGGCAGAGATCGTCGAGCAGGCGACCGCGGGTGGCCACCGTGTAGGCCTCCTTGCGCGGCATCCCGAGGCCGTTCCAGTCCGCGGCGAGCGCATCGCGCACCAGCACCGACCATTCATCGGCGAGGATCGGGTCCCGCCCCTCGGCGTCCCTCGCCCGCGAGATGACCGTGAGCAGTGCCGACCGTTCGACCGGGGAGAGGTGCGGCAGCTCGATCATGATCAGGATGCCGTCTCGACGACCAGGGCGGCGGTCACGACGGCGACACCGAAGTCCTCGTCGAGGTGCACCAGCGTCGAGGCGAGCTCGAAGGTGAGCGTCAACTGGGTCGCAGCGCTCACACCGTTGCGAAGCCAGCCACGGCGATCGCCCTCGCGGAACCAGGACGTGATCACCTGAGCGGCATCGGTTGCCGGATCGCGCGCGGCATCGGTTCGCACCGAGTCGGCGAGGTTCTCGGTGTCGGGCTCGGCGCCGGCCCGCTCAGTGCTAGTCCGCTCGGTGTCGGCCCGCACGAGGCCGGCCCGCACAGTTTCTCGCACGCGGCCGGGCTGCGCGGTGTCCGCCTGGACCGCGTCAGGACGCTGCACCGCAGCGCGCCGAGCTGCATCCGCCCGCGCTGGGTCGGCCTGCTCCGGCGCAGACATGGTCGTTCGGTAGACCTGCCAATCGGACGCGCGCTCCCATCGGAGGATCCGCTCGGCCGTCGGATGCGTCTTCAGGAACCGCAGGTTGGCCCTGGCGAGATCCGAGACCAGACTGCGGAACTGCGCCGGATCCGCAGGTGGGCCCGACCGACGTGCGACGAGGTCGCGACGCACGGCGTCGGCGTCAGCGGCCACCGCGGCGAGGACAGCGCGATACAGGCCGGCCTTGTCGCCGAAGCGCTGGAACATGATGGCCCGGTTGGTGGCGGACGCCTCGGCGATGCGATCCACGCGCGCCCCATCGAATCCACGGGCTGCGAACTCCTCACCCGCTGCCGCGATCAGACGTGCGGTGCTTGCTGCCGCATCACGTGTCCTACGCGTCGCTGCCACCATGCGATGCTCCTCCGACTAATAAGTAACTAGTCAGTTATTAAGCGTCTCGCAGAGGGCAACGTCAAGACCGGACGCGAGATCCCCGCCGATCGGCGCCCGATCGGCGCCCGATCGGCGGCCGGCCAGCGCCCGATCAGCGCCGCGGCATCAGCGCACGACGCGATACTCCAGGATCGTCGAGCCGGTGTCGATCGGGATGCAGCCGGCGCGCTCCAGCGGCATCCGTGCGTACTCCCCGTCGAAGAGCCGGATCCCGGCTCCGAGGAGCACCGGAGTGACCATGATCCGCAGACGATCGACCAGACCCAGCCGCAGGAAGGACTGTGCGACGCCGGCACCGCCGATGACGACGATGGGACCGTCCGCCTGCTCTTTGGCCGCGGCGATCTCGGCAGGAAGATCGCGGACGACCCGGCCGTTCCACCCTGCTTCGGTGAGCGTGCTCGACACGACGAGTTTCGGCATGGCGTGCAACAGGCGGGCGAACTCGCGCTGCGCCTCCGGCGCACTCTCGTCTGCCTCGATGTCCTGCCAGAAGGCCGCATTGAACTCGAAGTTGGTGCGGCCGTAGACGAAGAGCGCCGCGCGACCGTTGACGTCGGACCAGTCCGATTGCATCTGCGCCGACCACTCAGGGCCGACGAACTCCCCTCCGGGACCGGCGATGTAACCGTCGAGGCTCATGAACATGGTGAGAACGACATCGCTCATGGTGCATCCTTCCTGTTCTGCGCCGACGCGACACCGACTCGCCCCGGCGGCATGTAGCGAGTTGCAGGGCCACCCTAAGCCGGTGCGCCACAGGCGCTCGAGCAGAGCACGCGCACTCGACGGACAGGCGGCGATGACGGCTTGCGGAGGCGTCGGATGCACGACACCTCGATGCGTCGCCGCCGGAGTGCCGAGGCACGGAGTTTCACGAAGCCACCGGGTGCCGAGGAAACGAGTGCCGCGATGCCGTTGAGCGGCACGGTCAAGCTGAGCAACGCGCCGCGAGCCGCCCAGGCGGCGTACGCACTCTAAGGTCGGCGCATGGACTTGGTGTTCCTCCACGGCCCTGCCGCCGCCGGAAAGCTGACCGTCGCCCGTGCACTCGGAGAGCGCACCGGCTTCGCCGTCTTCCACAATCATCTGATCGTGGATGCCGTCACGAGCGTGTTCCCGTTCGGGTCCGCACGGTTCGTGAAGCTCCGCGAACAATTCTGGCTGTCCACATTCAGCGAGGCTGCGGCGTCAGACACGTCGTTGATCTTCACGTTCACGCCCGAGCACACAGTGCTGCGTGGATTCCCCGAGCGTGCGCGCCACGTGACCGAGGAGTCGGGCGGACGCGTGAGGTTCGTCGGGCTCACCGTCGGGGAGGCCGAGCAGGAGCGGCGGCTCGGCAACGCCAGCCGTCGCGAATTCGGCAAGCTCACCGATGTCGACACCCTTCGACGATTGCGCCGGGCCGAACGCGGCGCGGGCGATCCCGCCGAACAACCGCCGACGGATCTGGTCATCGATACCGAGCGGTCCGATCCCGAGGCGTCCGCCCTGCTGATCGTCGACGCCTTCGGGCTCGAGCCGGTCACGCCGCACGAGCGGTATCCGGAGGTCTGAACGGCTGCTCGCGCCGCGGTGCGACCGGAACCGCCGAGGCGGTCCGTTCACGACGAACGCCGCAACCGCATGGTGTCGCAGGACGACACCGCCGCGCACGCCCGGCAAGGCGTTCGCTGTCGAGACTCGGCCCGCCGAGGCGGCAGCGACCACGCGGCTCAGCCCTCCGACACGACAACGACCACGGAGGTCGGAGGTTGGCCGTCCGACACAGCGATGAGGCCGGGTCAGCCGTCCGACGCGGCAACCACCGCCAGCACGCCCTCCCCGTAGGTCTCCAGCTTCTTCGCGCCGACGCCGGAGATCTGCGCGAGCTCGTCGAGGCTGCCCGGACGGCTCGCGGCGACTCCGCGGAGCGTCGCGTCCCCGAACACGATGTAGGCCGGCACGCCTTGCTCGCGCGCTTGTTCGGCGCGCCAGGCACGCAGGGCTTGGAAGAGCGGATGCGCCGCATCTGGCAGGGCATCGATGCTCGCCTTGGCTGCACGGGAGCGCGTGGGTCGCTCGGCCTGCTGCCGCAGCAGTACTGTGCGTGATCCGTTCAGCACCTCGGCACTGGCCGGCGTGATGGCCAGAGTGCCGTATCCGTCGTTGTTGACAGCGAGCAGGCCAAGCGCCAGCAACTGACGGACGACGCCCCGCCACTGCTGTTCGCCGAGGTCGTCCCCGATGGCCCAGGTGCTGAGCGCGTCGTGTCCGTACTGGTCGACGCGCGGCGTGCGCTTGCCGCGCAGGATGTCGATGAGGTGCCCGGCGCCGAAGCGCTGGTTGCGCTCGCGCTTGAGTCGCACCACGGTCGACAGCAACTTCTGCGCGGCTATGGTGCCGTCCCAGGTCTGCGGCGGATTGAGGCACGTGTCGCAGTTGCCGCATGGCTCGGACGCCTGGCCGAAGTACTGCAAGAGGTTCTGGCGTCGGCATCCGACGGTCTCGCACAGAGCAAGCATGGCATCCAGGTGTGCGGACTGGCGCCGGCGGTGCGCGAGATCCCCGGACGACTGCTCGATCATGCGCTGCTGCTGCACGACGTCCTGCAGGCCGTACGCGAGCCAGGCCACGGCGGGCTCGCCGTCACGGCCGGCACGACCGGTCTCCTGGTAGTAGCCCTCGACCGACTTGGGCAAGTCGATGTGGGCGACGAAGCGCACGTCCGGCTTGTCGATGCCCATGCCGAACGCGATGGTGGCGACGATGACGACGCCGTCGTCGCGCAGGAAGCGCGACTGCGTGCGGGCGCGAGTGCCGGCATCCAGTCCCGCGTGGTACGGCATCGCGTCGATGCCGTTCTGCCGCAGGTGCTCGGCCGTCTGCTCGACAGTCTTGCGGCTGAGCCCGTAGACGATGCCCGATGCCGGACCGTCCCCGGATGACGCATCCCCGCCGAACTCGCCCTTGATGAACGACACCAGCTGTCTGCGCGGGTCGTTCTTCTCGACGATGCGGTACTGGATGTTCGGGCGGTCGAAGCTCGCGACGAAGTGCTCGGCGTTCTGCAGCCTCAGCCGCTCGGTGATCTCCTTGTGAGTGGCCTCCGTCGCGGTGGCCGTGAGCGCGATGCGCGGAACGTCCGGCCAGCGCTGCGCCAGCTCCGACAACCCGAGGTAGTCGGGCCGGAAGTCGTGACCCCACTGCGATACGCAGTGGGCCTCGTCGATCGCGAACAGCGCGATCTTTCCACGCGACAGCAGCTGTTTCGTCTGCTCGGACGACAGCCGCTCAGGGGCCACGTAGAGCAGGTCGAGCTCGCCGCGCAGGTAGGCGCGTTCGACGGCC
The DNA here is from genome assembly GCF_012985205.1 of Planctomonas sp. JC2975. NCBI lineage: Bacteria > Bacillati > Actinomycetota > Actinomycetes > Micrococcales > Microbacteriaceae > Planctomonas > Planctomonas sp. JC2975. The sequence goes on from NZ_JABEKS010000001.1 coordinate 2,177,659, forward strand.
GAACGCTGGGCGGCATCCTGCGTGGAGTTGAGGTACGCGGCTCGCACACCGACGGCGCCCAGCGCGTCGACCTGGTCGTGCATGAGCGCGATGAGCGGAGAGATGACGATGCCCGTGCCCTCACAAACGATCGACGGCACCTGGTAGCAGAGGCTCTTGCCGCCACCGGTTGGCATGAGCACCACTGCGTCGCCGCCGCCGATGAGCCGGCCGATGGCGGCGGCCTGATCGCCGCGGAATCCGTCGTAGCCCCACACCGTGCGCAGCACGTCGAGCGGGTCCGCGCCCACCATGCGACGTACGGATGCCCGCTCCAGCTCGGCCTCGAACGCATCGTCCAGTACGGTCGCAGCACCACCGCCCGCACCGCCAGCGCCTGCGCCGACGCGAGTGCGCACCCCGGGCTGCGCCGGAGGCACCACCTCCGGCCCGTACTCGTCGTCGGGCGGTACCAGCTCGTTCGGATCCCAGTCCCAGTCCATGGGAGCAGGGTCGCCCGACGCGGCGGGATCGAAGGGCTCGGGCATGCTCACCCCACAAGGCTAACGACGACATCCGACGGGTGAACGACCGATCGGGCGAACGGGTCGGATCCCTCCGAGCGACCGCTGGGGAGGACGAGACGTCGGGCCTCGGTCGCAAGGGCCATTGCGCGTCCGGCCATCGAGCCGGAGACGGGCCGAGAGACCCTCCGGGAAGGCGACACGGAACCGTGACTACGCTGGAGACATCCACTCGCATCGGGGAACGTCATGACGCCACGCGGAATCCGCGCGGTCCGCGGAACCGCGGCCGCGTCTTTCGCCGTCTTCGTGGCCGCCTTGTTCCACGATGCCGCGGGCGGCGGGCTGCCGTCCGCTCTCGCCGTCGTGCTCTCGCTCGCGTTCGCCGTGCCGCTTTGCGTGGCCCTCGCGGGCAAGCGGATCTCGCTGTGGCGGCAGACGGCTTCCGTCGGAGTGAGCCAGCTGCTGCTGCACCTCTTGTTCGGGCTCGGCTCGGGCGCCAGCGGGACGATGCTCGTCGCCCCGACGGGACATGTGCACGCCGGTGCCCACGTCGCGATCGTCTCCGGCCAGCTGATGCCCGAACAGGTCATGCACAACGACGACGCCATGATGCTCGTCGCGCACGCCGCAGCAGCGATCGCCACGATCGTGGCGCTACGTCACGGTGAGAAGACGTTGTTCGCGCTCGCGAACTTCACCGTTCTGCTCGTCACCGCGGTGAACCGGATCGCGACCGTCGCCGTTGAAACGCCGACCCGGATGCTTGTTCGCGCCGCTCCTGCACCCGTCGCCGTATCGGTTCCGGCGCTCGGAGTGCTGCGGCACAGAGGGCCGCCCGCCGCGCTCGCGGCGTAAGCGCACTCGGACGATCCCGGATCACCGCCCGTCGTCACTCGAATCTCGAGGACGATGGCGGTCGTGGCTGCGGTCGGCGTCGACGCGCGTTCGCCGCTCCGACGTCAGCATCCAGCGCATCGTGCATCGTATGCACGAGCAGGCATATTGAAAGAATCCATGATCAGACGAAGTTTCGCGATGGCAGCAGCTGTCGCAGCCGCCGCGGTCGCCCTCGCGGTCGCCACCCCCCTCGCAGCCGAGGCGCACGTGCGGATCGACCCGGACCAGGCATCGGCCGGCACGTACGCGGTGATCACGTTCCGCGTGCCGAACGAGTCCGCGACGGCCGGCACGGTCGGACTCGAGGTCGACTTCCCGACCGACACCCCGTTCACCTCGGTCTCGTACAAGCCGGTGCCCGGATGGTCGGCCGTCGTCACGACGACCACCTTGCCCGAGCCCGTGAAGATCAACGGCGCCACCGTCACGTCGGCTCCGACGAAGATCGTCTGGACCGCCGATGCCGGCACCCAGGTCGGCCCCGGCCAGTTCCAGGAGTTCAGTGTTTCGGCAGGCATCGTGCCGAACACCGGAAAGATGGTGCTCCCGGCAACGCAGACCTATTCGGACGGCAGCGTCGTGAAGTGGGACCAGGCGACACCGGCATCGGGCAAGGAGCCGGAGCATCCGGCGCCCACGCTCTACATCAACGACCAGCCACCCGGCGACTCGACCCCCACGATCGTGAGCAGCTCGACCGTACCGGTCGCCTCCGGCGCGTCGACGACGAGCACGCTCGGGATCGGTCTGGGCCTCGGCGGGCTGGCGCTCGGCGCCATCGCCCTCGTGATCTCGGTTCTCGCGCTGACCAGGCGTCCGAGCGCTCAGGCCGCTCCGCGGGCAGATTCATCGGAGGGCGGAGAAGGCTCGGGCGGGGGCGAGGCCTGATGCCGCGTCGGTCTCGGCTTTCGGGAGGTGGATCAGACCACGTACGGGCGACACGTCGCATCCGCCTTCCGAAGAGGCGGAGCCTTGGCGCCGCGGCCGCGGTCGTCGCCCTCGCGGCCGCCGCGGTCGTCGGCGCGCTGACCTCGGCCCCCGCGAGCGCCCACGACTACCTCGTGGACAGCTCGCCGAAGGCGGGATCGACGCAGACGACCCCGATCGACAGCGTTCGTCTCACGTTCGACGACGTGGTGCTCGACCTGGCGACCTCGGGTCCAGGAGCGCTGCTGCAGGTGACGGGTCCCGACGGAGCGTCCACGCACTTCGAGACCGGATGCCCGACCGTGCAGGACCGCAACGTCACGGCTCCTGTGGCCCTCGGTGGCCCAGGAAAGTACCTGGTCACGTGGCAGGTCGTCTCCGCGGACGGTCACGTCGTGTCCGACTCGATCGTCTTCACGTACGCACCGCCGTCAGGAACGACTGTCGCCAAGGGCTCGGCAACGAGCCCGTGCAAGGGTGCTGGAGCCACCAGCACCGCGAAGGCGAGCGCGGGAACAGCGCAGGGGACCGTCGACTCCGGCGCGATCGTCATCGTCGTGGTCATCGCCGTGGCGATCGTCGTGCTCGCGCTGATCGCGGTGCTGGTGCTGGTCCTCACCCGACGGCGCGCCCGGTGAGGCGCCCGCCTCCCCCGCATACTGGAGAAATGCCCATCCATTTCCTCACCGGCGCCACCTCCGGCATCGGATCCGCCCTCGCCCGCGCTCTGCACGGGCGAGGGGACGAACTCCTGCTGCTGGCTCGGAACGACGAACGAGCCGCCGAGCTGGCAGCGGAGTTCCCGGGCGCGAGCACCGTGGTGGGCGACCTCGAACATCCGGAGTCTCTGGCGGAATCCGTCGGTGAGCGGATGCCGACCCGCCTCGACTCCGTGCTGCACGTCGCAGGAGTGGTCGACCTCGGTCCTGTCTCGGCGCTGCCATCCGCGGTGTGGCGGCGGACGCTCGCCGTGAATCTGGAGGCCCCTGCCGAGCTGACCCGCCTCGCGCTGCCGGCGCTGCGCGAGGCATCCGGTCGGGTGGTGTTCGTGAACTCGGGGGCAGGGCTGAATGCATCGCCGCAGTGGGGCGCGTATGCGGCGAGCAAGTTCGGGCTGCGTGCACTGGCTGATTCGCTCCGTGCCGAGGAGCGCGAGGCTGGTGTGCGCGTGACGAGCGTGTACCCCGGCCGGACGGCGACGCCGATGCAGCAGCGGGTGCACGAGCAGGAGGGCGCCGACTACGACGATGCCGACTGGATTCGCCCCGAATCGGTCGTGACAGCGGTGCTGACGGCGCTCGACCTGCCTCGCGACGCTGATCTGACGGAGCTGCGGGTGCGGCCGGGACGCTGAGCCGCGGCGCAGCGACGCCAGGCCGGCCGAGAGTCGGCGTACGAGCCTCGGTCGGCATCACGTGGAGACACGTCAACCTGAGGATTTTGTTGCTGTTCCGGATGACGCCCGCGGCGTACGGTGTGCTCACCGACCATGGCGTCCGAGATCCGTGGCGGCTGCACGACCCAGCCGGTGCCGTGCCTGCACGAGGAGAACGACGACGTCCACCGACACAGCACCGCAGAACCCGGGGATGCTCTGGCATCCCGATCCCGCCGCCCACGACTACGACGCGGCGGCCTCGTATCTGGCCCTGACCATCCGGGCCAAAGACGCACGTCGCATCGCCGACCGGTTGCGTGCGGCGAAATCGACGTCGTTCAAGGCCAAGGACATCTTGCGTGCGTCCGCGCTTCCGCTGCTTCCGCGGGACAATCCGGATGTCGCGAAGCAGCTCGGGCGCATCGCCGTCGGTGAGCCGCTCTCGCCGTGCCTGATCGTGCGCGGCGACCTCGCCGGCGGCCGCCCCGCCCAGATCGCCGACGGATACCACCGGGTGTGCGCATCGAACTACATCGACGAGGACGCTGACATCCCCGTCAGGATCGTCGGACTGTGAGCATCGGATGAGACTTGCGCAGCGTCCCGGCGACAGCACCCGTGTGTATCCCGAGCTCTCCGGCCGGGAGCGCGAGTACGTGCACTCCTTCAACGACCTGCGACTGGAGTGGGTTCGGCTTCTCGCCGAGTTCCTCGGCACATACCTGCTCGTGCTGACGGCGGCGGGCGGCGGCGTGGTGGATGCCCTGACGCACGGCGCCGTGGGATCCGCAGCGGCAGTGACGGCTCCCGGACTCGTGGTGCTGGCCGTCATCCTCGCGACGGGTGCTGTCTCCGGCGCACATCTGAACCCCGTCGTCACGATCGCGTTCGCGTTCCGCACCGATTTCCAGTGGATGCGGGTTCCCGGTTACGTGTTCGCCCAGCTCGCAGGAGCGGCGGCAGCGGCGGCGACGCTCGCGGCGGTCTTCGGCGTGCACGGGGCGGCGGGGCTCACGGTCCCCGGCCCGCAGTTCACCGACACGCAGGCCGCCGTGGTCGAGGGGCTCCTGACGTTCGGACTCGTGACGATCATTCTGGGCGCCGCCTCAGGAGCGCAGAACGTGGGTGCACTCTCGGCCTTCGCGGCCGGCGGATGGGTTGTCCTCGCCGGGTTGTGGGCCGGTGCGGTGAGCGGGGCGTCGATGAACCCCGCGCGATCGATCGGCCCGGCGCTGGTCAGCGGCGACTACGCCCATCTGTGGGTCTACATCGTGGGACCATTCGTGGGATCCGGACTCGCGGTGGCCGCCGCGTTCGGCCTTCGCGGACGCGGCGGCGATGCGGTGTCCAGACGCGCGGCACAGGGCGCGGGACCGAATCGCACGTCTGGCACGTAGCCGTCGCGCAGCGACTGACTCTCCGCTGCCGATCCCTTCATCCGTGCTCGTCCACCGCCTCGGAAGGTGGAGCAGAGGCCGATTCTTCGTGAACGTTCCGTTCCGATTGCTTCTGGACGGACATCCGTAGTTCGGAGTTCGAACGGTCGGACTATATTTGTTTCACATCAAGCAAATAGTTCAGTCGTTACGCCGTTCTGGAGTTCTGTGACCACCGCCACCACACCGCCGCCCTCCCGCGCCCTGTTCACCAAGGACCACCCTCGCTACAAGTGGGTCGCCCTGAGCAACACCACCCTCGGCATGCTGATGGCGACGATCAACTCGTCGATCGTCATCATCTCGTTGCCCGCCATCTTCAAGGGCATCAGGCTCAACCCGCTCGAGGCGGGCAACGTGAGCTACCTGCTCTGGATGCTGATGGGCTACATGCTCGTCACCGCCGTGCTGGTCGTGACGTTCGGGCGCCTCGGCGACATGTACGGTCGCGTGCGCATCTACAACCTCGGCTTCGTGGTGTTCACGATCGGATCGATCGCCCTCGCGTTCGACCCGTTCACCAACGGCGCCGGAGCCATGTGGCTCATCGTATGGCGGCTCGTGCAGGGCATCGGCGGCGCCATGCTGTTCGCCAACTCGACAGCGATCCTGACGGATGCCTTCCCGGCGAACCGCCGCGGCATGGCCCTCGGGATCAACCAGGTCGCCGCCATCGCCGGAAGCTTCATCGGCCTCATCGTCGGCGGTCTGCTGGCCGTCGTCGACTGGCGTGCTGTCTTCTTCGTGAGCGTGCCGATCGGCATCATCGGCACCATCTGGTCGTACATCTCCCTCAAGGAGGTGGGGACCAAGAACCCCGGCAAGCTGGATTGGCCGGGCAACATCACGTTCGCCGTCGGCCTGACGGCACTGCTCACCGCGATCACGTACGGCATCCAGCCCTACGGCGGCAACTCCACCGGATGGACCAACCCCTGGGTACTGGGCGGGATCATCGGCGGCGCCCTGCTGCTCGTCGTCTTCACGTTCATCGAGCTGCGCGCGAAGTCGCCGATGTTCAACATGCGCCTGTTCAGGATCAGGGCGTTCGCGATGGCGAACCTCGCCGGACTCCTCGCATCGGTCGGGCGAGGCGGCCTGCAGTTCATGCTGATCATCTGGCTGCAGGGCATCTGGCTGCCGCTGCACGGCTACAACTATGCGGACACTCCCCTCTGGGCCGGCATCTACATGCTGCCGATCACGATCGGGTTCCTCATCGCCGGGCCGCTCTCCGGCGTGCTGTCCGACAGGTTCGGCGCTCGGCTGTTCGCGACGCTCGGCCTGCTCATCGTGGCGATCACCTTCGTGCTGCTGCTGCTCATCCCGGTGAACTTCGAGTACTGGCAGTTCGCCATCATCACCGGCCTCTCCGGAATCGGATCCGGCATGTTCGGGGCGCCGAACCGCACCGCGATCATGAACAGCGTTCCAGCGAATCAGCGAGGGGCGGCATCCGGAATGGCGGGCACGGTGCAGAACGCCGGGACGTCGCTCTCGATGGGTCTGTTCTTCTCGCTGCTCATCTCGGGTCTCGCCGCGTCGCTGCCGAGCGCCCTGTACGACGGGCTCACCTCGCACGGCGTTCCGTCGGCCGCCGCGCACAAGATCGCCGAGCTGCCGCCGGTGAGCAGTGTGTTCGCGACGTTCCTGGGCTACAACCCGATCGAGAGCCTGCTCGGGCCGACCGGCGTGCTCGCCAAACTGCCCGCCGCAGATGCGGCCACGCTGACGGGCAAGGAGTTCTTCCCCCAGCTGATCCAGAATGCGTTCCACGACGGACTCGCCGTGGTGTTCATCGCGGCGGCGATCATGTCCCTGATCGGCGCGGTCGCGTCCTTCAGCCGCGGCAAGAAGTATGTGCACGCCGACACCGCTCCTGTGCGCCTGCACAACGAGCCCGGCGGAAGTGCGGATGCCTCCGACAAGGCATCCGCTTCCGTCGCCGCGACGGCGGCCGATGCCCCCGCAGCCGCCGTCACGAGTTCAGCCACGGCCGACGCAACCCCGACCGGCGCGCCCTAGGATCGACGGATGCCACGCCCTGACACTCGCACCGCGGACGCCGATTCAGCCGACGTCCACGCGGCAGGCGACCGGGACGAGACGGCAGCGCGCCTCGCGGTCGTCGTCGGACGGATCAACCGCAGGATCCGCGCCGTCGGATCCCACCTCACCCAGGCGCAGCTGTCCGCTCTGTCGAGCATCGCGCGAAAGGGTCCGCTTCGTCCGGGCGATCTCGCCAGGATCGAGTCCATCGGCGCTCCCGGCATCACCCGCCTCGTGGCGGACCTCGAGGCACGCGGACTCGTGGAGCGACATGCGGATCCCGACGACGGACGCTCGTCGCTCGTGACCGCCACGGAGGCCGGGGCCGAGGCCGTGCTGCGCGCCCGGGCCGAACGCGCCGAGCGGGTCGGCAAGCTCATGGCCGAACTGGACGACGACGAGGTGGACGCGATCACGGGCATCCTGGACACGCTGGAGCGAGTGGCGTCTGCGGTGCCGAAGCCCAAGGAGTTCTGACCGGCGGTCAGTGGCGGACGCGGCGCATCTCCTCCGCAAGACCGGGGTTGCCCTGCTGGATGTTCTCGATGATGCGGTCGGTGACCTCTGGCTTCTTGTTCTGGCTGAGCTTGGAGCGTGCGTCGAAGCGGGTGACGAGCATCCGCAGTCCGACAGTGCCCTTCGCGATGCGGCGAGCGCCCGCCTCGTCCTCCGACAGGCTCCTGCCGTGCGGGTAATGCTGCTCGAAGTGGTCGGTGAGCCGCGACAGAACCCGGAAATTCTCCTCTTCGGAGAGGATCTCCGGCGTGCCGTACAGGTGCGCGGTCACGTGATTCCAGGTCGGCACGATGTCGCCGGGCTCGTACCAGCTGGAGGACACGTAATCGTGCGGCCCCTGGATGATAACCAGCACCTCGTGCCGCCCCAGCTCGTGCAGCTCCTCGTCAGGACGACCGAAGTGGCTGAGGATCACGATGTCGTCGCTGTCCTCGTCGAGCAGCACCGGATAGTGCGAGGCGACGAGTCCGTCGGCCGTGTTCGACACGATCGTGGCCCACGGGTTGTTACGGATCAGTCGTTTGACCTCGTTCGGATCCGTCATCAGGTAGTGGGGGGTGTGCCTCATGGATCAAGGAAAACACACGCACCGCGCCCGGCGCTGGTGGCCGTTGGAGGCAGGATGGATGCATGTCGCTCGCACGCAGCAACTTCGCCGACCTGCCGACGCCGTCCAAGGTGGCGGTCGTCGTCGCCGTCATCGTGCAGGTGTCCCTCACCGTCGCCGGGTTCGTCGATCTCGCACGACGCGATCAGGACGAGGTGCGCGGGCCGAAGCCGGTGTGGATCCCTGTGATCCTCGTCAACTGGGTGGGGCCGATGGTCTACTTCCTGGCCGGACGCCGGCGCTGACGGAACGGCATCCGCTCCTGCCTGCACGACGAAGGCCCCGGAGGACGACGGGTGCGTCCTGGCCGGGGCCTTCGTGCTCTGCCGCACGGGGTGCGACTGCCGCCGGTCGCGCGATCGGCCGGCGTCATTCGGCGGGCGGGGGTTACTCGAACGGCCAGAACGGGCGCACCTCGATCTGCCCGAATCGCGCCATGGGGTGCTTCGATGCGATCTCGACGGCATCCTCGACGCTCTCGCACTCGAGCACGTCGTAGCCGGCGATCATCTCCTTCGTCTCGAGGAACGGGCCGTCGGTCACCGAGAGTTCGCCCTGGCGGAGGCGCACCGTCTTGGCGTCCTCCGAAGGACGCAGCCGGCTGCCGTCGATCCACGCGCCCTTCTTCGAGACGAAGTCGCCCCATTCCTGGATGTTGTCCTCCTCGGCCGAGTACGGCTCGGCGTTGGGGTCGGTGGCCACGATCATCATGTACTTCATGGTTGTTCCTCCTGGAAGGTCGGTCACGTAGACGTCGAACGAGGTTCCGCGTTTTCGACAGGGGTCGGGAAGAGGCCTCAGCGGTTGCGGCAGCAGCGTCGGAAGCGGCCGGCCGAACGCTGATCAGCGCGCCAGACCGATGGACGCCCGCGACCCCTAGTGCGAGATCGCGATCAGGATCGCCACCACGATGAGAGTGCCGACCACCCCGGTGGTGAGTCCGAGCCCGAACCACCGTGCCGGGCCGTGCGAGCGCTCCGGTGCCGGCGGCAGCCCGGAGGTCGCTCCTTCGCCGGGCTTCATCGTGACCGGACCGGGAGTGCCCGGCCCCATTCCCAAGCTCATGTCGTCACGATACTGCCGTGGGTCGCCCTTGTCGTCGGTGCTCTCCTGGCGGAACAGCGGTCATGGACCGGGTGACGACGGGCGAGCCGCCCTCACACGCGGTCGACGACCGGCTCCGGCGCATCGGCGGCCTCGGCTGCGAGAGCGGATGTCGTCGGCCGGCTCAGCGACGCTCCCTCGACATCCACGGATGGCACGATCCGCTGCAACCATTGCGGAAGCCACCACGCGGCGCGCCCGAACAGGGCCATGACCGCGGGAACGATCGTCATGCGCACGACGAACGCGTCGACGAGGATGCCGACGGCCAGCGCGAACGCGATCGGCCGGATCGTCGCGTCCCCTTCCACGACACCGTTGCCGAAGACTCCGATCATGATGAGCGCGGCGGCCACGACGACCTTGGCGCCCTGCTGGAACCCGGTGGAGACAGCTCCCCTTGCGCTCTCGTGATGCACGTAGTGCTCGCGCATCCCCGTGACCAGGAACATCTCGTAGTCCATCGAGAGACCGAAGAGCACCCCGATCACGATGGTGGGAAGGAAGGCGAGCAGCGGAGCCGGAGGATCGACGCCGAAGAGGCCGCCGAGCCATCCCCACTGGAAGACGGCGACAGTGACGCCAAGGGCTGCCGCAAGGCTGAGCAGAAAGCTGATCGCGGCCTTCAACGGCACCAGGATCGACCGGAAAACGGCGACCATCAGCAGGAATGCGAACAGAGCGACCAGCCCGAGGTAGAGCGGCAGCGCCGACGCGAGTCGCGCGGAGATGTCGATGTCCACGGCGGTCTGGCCGGTGACCTCGAGCTGTGGGGTCCCCTGCACGGCGTGCCTCAGAGATGGGTCGCGCAGGGCGCCGACAAGCGCGACGGTCGCGTCGTCAGACGGCTCGCTCTTCGGGATCACGGCCACGAGCACGGCATCGCCCTTCGCTCCCGCTGCCAGAGCATGCGCGACACCGGGGGTCGCCCCCACGGTGCGCACGAGCGACTCCGCCTCGGCCGGCGTGGGCGTCGAGGCATACGTGGCGAGCACCTCCAGCGGGCCGTCAGCGCCGGCGCCGAACCCCTCGGCGAGCAGATCGGATGCCTGTCGCTGCGTCGTCGACGACGGCATCGTCCCGTCGTTGCCGAGTCCGAGCCGCAGCTGAGCCACCGGCGCGGCGAGGATTCCGATCAGCACGAGCCCGCCGATGAGGAACAGCACGGGCCGCTTCTGGATGGCGGCCACCCACCCCGCGGCGATCCGTCGCTTGCGCTTCACCTTGCCAGACGCGAGCCGGCGACGAGCGCGGCGACTCAGCAGGCGGGATCCGGCCAGCGACAGCAGCGCCGGCGTCAGTGTGAGTGCCGCGAGCATGGCGACGAACACGGCGAAAGCCGCGGCGAGACCCATCTGGGTGAGGAATCCCAAGCCCTCGACCGCCAGCCCGGCGAGCGCGATGATGACGGTCGCCGCGGCGAAGAAGACGGCGGTGCCCGCCGTCCCGACGGCCAGGGGCAGCGACTCCTGCGGCGACATCCCCTCCAGCAGTTGGCGTCGGTGACGGCTCACGATGAACAGCGAGTAGTCGATGCCCACCGCGAGCCCGAGCAGGATCGCGAGGGTCGGTGCCACCGAGGTGAGGGAGACGAAGGAGGTCGCGGCGTAGATCGCGGTGATGCCCGTTCCGAGACCGACCAGGGCGGAGACCAGCGGCATCCCCGCCGCAACGATGGTGCCGAACGTGATGAGCAGCACGACGAGCGCCACAATGATGCCGGGCAGCTGCGACGACGTGGTGGTCGAGGCGCCGACGGCCCCTGAGGTCGCTGTCACCTCGAGTTGCGGGGAATCCGCGTGATCGACGGCCGCGAGGATGCCCGTCGCCGTCTCCGAGGACAGCTTCGGCGAGTCGAGTTGCACCGTGATGTATCCGATCCGGCCGTCGGCCGAGAGCCCGCCCGCCCTCGGTGCGGCGAACGGATCGATCGCAGAGGACACTCCGGTGACGGCGGAGAGTTGCGTCGTCAGCCGGCTGACGGAGGCGGCATCCGCCGCCGTGAGCGTCTTGCCCTTCGGCGCGGCGAAGACGACCTGGCCGGAGGCGTTGCCGGTGCCGAACATGCGGTCGACGGTGTGCAGCGTGGTGATGGACTGCAGCCCCTTGACGGTGATGTCCGAGTCCAACGGCTTCGCGAACGCCACCATGCTCCCGACGGCCGTGAACAGCAGCACGATCCACGCCGCGATCACCCACCAGCGACGTCGAGCGCTGAATGCTCCCACCGCTTGCCACCATCGAGCCATCGCGCCACTCACCTTCCGGTTCCATCGGAACGGCATCCGCCGTCCTTCGATGTTCTTCGGCGCGGTGCGCGAGCGCCTCGGACCGTGGGTGGAGAGTGCGCGGGAAGGGGTGGAACGCGGGTGGAGGCCGGGTGGAGGCGGCCCTCGACCGAGACGGGCCGGAGTCAGTCGGTCGCGGCCTTGAGCTTGGTCAGAATGAGCGCCACGTTCCCCATGGTGGGCTGCGGGTTGGCGTAGGGATTCGAGTCGGACGGCCAGCCTGTGTAGTACTGGGTCGAGGTCTCGGCGCCCGCCCGGTGCGCGGTCATCGCGATCGCCGGAACGTCTTCGACGAAGATCTTCTGCAACGCGTCGAGCGCCTTCGTGCGGTCTGCGTCGTCGGTCGCGTCGGTGTACGCGGTGAACAGCGACTTCGCCGCGTCATTCTGGTATCGGCCGTAGTTCCAGACGGCTTCCTGACCGATCGGAACGTAGTAGGCCGGGTCGAACATGTCGGCGTAGCTCTCCCACGGGGTGACCCCGCCGTTCGTCCAGTGAATGGCGGCCTGGAAGTTGCCGGTGTTGAGGGAGTCGGTCCACGCGTCGGCTGTGGGGTTCTCGATCGTCACGTTGATGCCGATCGACAGAGCGGATGCCTGGATCAGCGTCAGCCCGAGGTCGTAGTCGTTCCAGCCGGCGGGGGCCGAGATGGTGAAGGCGACGGGCGTGCCGTCCTTGCCGATCAGCGTGTTGCCGTTGTAGGTGTATCCGGCGTCGGTCAGGACCTTCTTCGCGCCCTTCACGTCGATCGAGAACTCTTTGTCCTTGTAGGCGTCGGAGATGAACGAGTCACCGGCTGGTGTCGGAATGCCCGTCACGTTGGTGAGTTCGGGGAAGATCCCCGACTCGGCGACCTTGCTCTCCTTGGCACGGTCGACGACCATGTTCAGCGCCCGACGCACGGCGACGTCGTTGAACGGTGCCTTCTCGTTGTTCAGCACGATGTCGTCGATGCCGAGTCCCGCCGGGTAGTAGACGCGATTGTGGGCCTTGTCCATGTCGATGTAGACGTGCTGGTAGTCGGCGATGAACGTCCAGCCCCACTGTGCTGCGCCGGTGACGAGAGCCGTCGTGAGGGTGTCGTTTCCGCTGTACGAGACGTAGCGCAGCTCCGGAGCGGCGAGCTTGCCGCCCCAGTAGTGCTTGTTGGCCTTCAGGGTGACGGCCTGCGGGGTCCAGCTGGTGAGCACGTACGGTCCGGTGCCGACGGGCTTCTTGACCGGGTCCTTCGTCGGGTCCTTGATCGTCTTCCAGATGTGCTCGGGAACGATGAAGAGTTGAAGCACCTTGACCTGGTTGACGAACTGTCCCGTGCCGAAGGTCACGCTCACGGTGTCGCCGCTCGTGGTGATGTCGTCGTAGGGCAGGCCCTCGGTGTTCAGGGCGGGATTGTCCTTGCGGAGCTGGAGCGAGTAGGCGATGTCCGCGGCTGAGAAGGCCACGCCGTCGGACCAGGTCACGCCGTGTCGGGCGGTGATGGTCAGCTTCGTGTACGCCGCATTCCACTTCCACGACGTGGCCAGCCACGGAGTCGCCTTCTGCGACGGAACCGCATCGTTGATCTCCGCGATCGGCTCGTAGATCGCGTAGCGGTATCCGAGCAACGACGCAGCAGAGGAGTTGAGGAATGGGTTCGAGTTGTCGGACTGCGGACCGTTGGGCATGCCGATGGTCAGGACATTATCGCCCGCGGCGGACGAGGAATCGCTGCCCGAGCATCCGGAGAGCGACAAGCCCACCGCCACGAGGGCTGCCGCCACGACGGCCATGCCTCTGGTGATCTTCATTCCCGTTGCCTCCTTGCACGCGATTCCCCGGCGCACTCGGCGCTGGTGGCGCGCCGGTTCGCCGGCAGGCGGGCTCCGGCGTTTCCGGGCGGAAGCAACGCAGAGTCAGCGCGGGGGTTCGCTCTGCGTCCGGGGGCACGACATTCGGGAATCGTGGGTCTGGCCAGTCAGCGTACCGGGCTCCGGCGCGTTCCGGAACTTGCGGGGTCGCGGATGGTGCGCCAGTTCAGGGCAGCGGCCGACGGCACAGCCGTGCCGCGTCCCTGTTCAACGATGTCGGCCGCGTACGCGATCGCGGTGCGATGGGCGATCTCGACCAGTCGCGCCACGTCGTCGGTGATGACGATCACGGAGAAGCCGAGACGCTCGCACAGCTCGACGATCTGCTCGATGACCCGCGTAGAACACCGTGGCACAGTTACTGACTCGTAAGTAAGTTGACAGTAGCGTTCGAGCAACGCGCACAGGGTCGGGTGTTAAGTTCAACCCGACTACTGAAGGATTGCCGCTGAATCCATTCACAGAGGAGACGACCGTGCCCGACGAAGCAGCCCCCACCGCAGCGGGCGACGCGCAGCCGGGCAACGGCGACGGTCGGTCGGCCGGATCTCAGGACCCCACCGACACTCCCGAGAAGCCGCTCTCGAAGCAGCAAGCCCGTACCCTCGAACGCCGGGAGGCCGTGCTGAAGGCGGCGATGAGCGTCTTCGGCGCACGCGGCTACAACAAGGGTGCCCTCGTCGAGGTCGCGCAGCAGGCGGGCATGACCCACGCCGGCGTGCTGCACCACTTCGGCAGCAAAGAGGGCCTCCTCGTCGCCGTGCTGCGCTATCGCGACGGCGACGCCGTGGACGGGGTCGCCGGACGACCCCAGGTGACCGGTCCGGCGTTCCTCTCCCACCTGCTCGGCACGGTCGAGGAGAACACCCATCGGCGCGGAGTGGTGCAGACGTACGCCGTGCTGTCAGCGGAATCCGTGACAGAGGGACATCCGGCCCAGGAGTACTTCCGCGGACGCCTGACTGGCCTGCGCGCGAAGCTCGCCGGCGTCATCCGCGAGGTGGTGGGCGACGGGCCGACGGACAAGGCCGTCAGCGATGCCGCGAGCGCCCTCATCGCCGTCATGGACGGCCTTCAGGTGCAGTGGCTGCTCGACCCGGACGCGGTCGACATGCCGGGCACGGTCGCGATGATCATGGACGAGATCATCGACCGACTGGCGTCGGGTGTTCCGGCACCCGATGTGCGCGAGCGTGTCGCGCAGTTGCTCGATGACCGAGGGGATGCCGCGACACCCACCGCGTAGGCGGGAGCGCGACATCCCGTGGGGTCCGTGATCGGGTGTGTTCGCGTGTCGTCGTTCAGGCGGCGACGGATCCGAGGTGCGCGCCGCCATCCGTCTCGATGACGGTGCCCGTCACGTTGCGACTCGTGGCCGCGAAGACGACCGCCTCGGCGATCTCGTCTGCCGTGGCAACATGACGCACGGGCAGCGTGGCCGCCGTCTGCGCGAAGAGCTGCTCGCGCACCTCGGCCGGAACGAAGTCCCACCACGGCGTGTCCACGCCGCCCGGGCTGACGGCGTTCACGCGGATCGGTGCGAGCTCGGTGGCGAGCGGTTGCACGAGCCCTTCGACGGCCGCGTTCAACGAGCCGATCCCCGCCGTCTCGCTCATGCCCATGCGGCCGGTGATGGCGCCGATGAGCGTGATGGATCCGTCAGCCTTCAGGTGAGGAATCGCCGCCTGAATGCTCGTGACGGTCGGCCAGTACTTCGCGTCGAAGGCGTCACGAAGGGCAGTCAGTTCGAGGCCCGCGATCGGGCCCATGCCTGCGTTGCTCGCCACCGTCACGATCAACCTGTCAACGGTGCCGAGCTCGGCGAAGAGCGCGTCGAGGGCTCCTCGGTCGCCGGCGTCGACGGAGTGTCCGATGAGTTCGGGATGCTCGGCGGCGACCGCGGCCAACCGGTCGGTGCGTCGTGCTGCGATGTGCACGGTGTCTCCCGCCGCGGCGAGGCGGATCGCCGTCGCGAGCCCGATTCCGGACGTGCCGCCGATGACGAGGGATGTGGATGTCATGACTTCTCCTATTTCGAACCGTTGCGTCTCGTAATGGAGATTAGCATGGCATCGTGGACCACGTGAAGGCATCCGACGAGACGTCCGGTTCTGAAGGCGACAGCGCGGCGTCGAAGGCCGGACGCAAGCGGAGCGAGCAGAGCAGGCTCGCCATCCTGCAGGCCGCGTTCTCACTGTTCGCCGCGTCGGGACTGCAGTCGCTCACCATCGAGGGCATCGCGGCGGAAGCCGGTGTCGGCAAGCAGACCATCTACCGGTGGTGGCCGTCGAAGGCTCACGTGCTGATGGAGGCGGTGGCCGTGAACGCGGAACTCCTCGTCTCCACCGAGGACCGCGGCAGCTTCGAGCTCGACCTGCGCGCCTTTCTCACCCAGTCGTTCGACATCGGACGCACGTCGGGCGTGCGAGAGCTTCTCGCCGCGCTGATGGGACAGGCGCAGGTGGATCCGGCCTTCGGGGTCGACTTCCGGGAGCAGTTCCTGCTCCGGCGGCGTGATGCACTCGCGGTGATCGTCGACCGGGCGCGGGCGCGCGGAGACTTCCCCGACGGCATCCGCCCCGGAACGCTCGCCGACGTGGTCTTCGGCGTCATCTGGTACCGCGTACTGGCCACAGGGGTGGATCCGGACGACGCTCTCGTCGACGAACTGACCGGGATGCTCGCCGGCGGCCGGTAGCAACGGGACGCAGACCGTTAGCAAGGCGTCAGGGACGGCATCCAGGGCGTGTCGATCCCGTGAGGACCGCCGTCGGCGCCGCACCGTCGACCCACAGTGGAATCATGACGACGGCCGGCCATGATGCAGTGCACAGCGCAGCCCCATCGCGGCTGCGGAGGATCGTGGCCGGCCCGCATCCGTGGGGTCGATTCGAAACCCGCGTTCTCGACCGGACCGGTTCAGTGGTGCAGCACGTGCTCGTCATCTATCCGCCAGGCACGAACGATCGGGAGCGTGCCGTGCTGTGGTTCGCGCGCACCTGGCCGTTGGCCGGTGCCCTCGCCGGGATCGGCGCGTTCATGTGCCTCGGCGACCTCGTCCCGTCCGCGGTTCTGACGCCGACGGTGTTCGTCGTGTACGCGATCGGCCTCGCTGTCGCGCTGGTTCCGAGCCGCCGCATCCGCGGGCTCGTGCGCCGCGTCGTGGCGACGGAGGCGCGGGATGCCCGAGCGTGGTGCGTCGACGGACGCATCGACCTCATCCGCCGCGCGGTCGGAACGCTCGACGACCTCGACCGCCGCGCTCGCGAGGGAGAGGTCGACCCCGTCGACTACGAGTTCGAGTGGGGTCGGGTCTACGGCCTACTCCGCTCAGAGTAGGAGCAGGTACTCCGGCGGCCTCATGACGGGCGCTCCTCGCGCGCCGAGAATGGCGCATGACAGGTGCGATCCGTCGAACGAAAGGGGACGCCGATGTCCGCGAATGTGAGCCCAGCCGACGCTCTGGTCGGCCGATCCCGCGAGGCGCTGAGCGCTCTTGCTCTGCAGTTCCTGCTCGGAATGGGCGCCAATCTCGTCGGGAGTCCCGAGGAGAACCACGGCGGAGGCGAGGTCGTCGCCGTCATCCTGCTGAGCCTGCACGGGCTCGTCGGCATCGGCCTCATCGTGGTCGCCGTCAGGGCCTGGACGGCCGCCAGGCGTCACCACCTTGCTGAGCGCACCGCGCTCTGGGCGTTCATCGTCATCATCCTGACGTTCCTCGCGGGAGTAGGAACGATGATCACCGACAGCGGATGGCTGTCCTTCGCCATGTCCGTTGGATTCGTCGTGGCCGCCGCGCTCTACATCGGCGTCGGCGCCGCTGCGCTCACGCGGCAGCGCGTGGCCGCTGCAGCTGGTTGAGCTCGTCGGAACATCCCCCAACGCGACCTGGCGCCGCAAGGCCGGACCGGGGACGAGAAAGCGCCCCGCCTCCCTGTTCCGGGAGACGGGGCGCTGCCATGCAGAGCGTCTGGACAGACTAGGCGACGGACCCCTCTGCGGCCGCGATCACGTCGCTGATACGAGCGTCGCCTGCTGCGACCTCGTCGAACTCCGCCTCGATCTCGGCGCGACCGAGCAACTCGGTCATGCGACGGCGACGCTGACGCGGGATGAGCGTCACGACCGTGCCGCGCTTGCCGGCGCGACCGGTGCGTCCGGAGCGGTGCAGGTAGGTCTTGTACTCGTCGGGGGCGTCGGCCTGGATCACGAGGTCGACGTCGTCGACGTGGATGCCGCGCGCCGCGACATCCGTGGCAACGAGCACCGACACGCGACCGTTCGACAGCTTGTCGAGGTTGCGCTGGCGGCGGGACTGGCTGAGGTCGCCGTGCAGCGAGACCGCGGGGATGCCCGCGTCGTCGAGCTGCTCGGCCAGCTGCTCCGCAAAAGCACGCGTGCGCGCGAAGACGAGCGTCTTGCCGTCGCGGTCCGCGAGCTGCTCGACGATCGCGCCCTTCTCGCGGTGCTCGATGACGAACACGCGATGGTCGATCGTGCCGGACGCCTGGTCCTCACCGGCGACCTCGTGAACAGCGGGCTCCACGAGGAACTCGTCGACGAGGTTCGCGACGCCCGTGTCGAGCGTCGCCGAGAACAGCAGCTTCTGGCCGCCTTCCGCGGTCTGACGCAGGATGCGCTGCACCGGCTCGAGGAAGCCGAGGTCGCACATGTGGTCGGCCTCGTCCAGCACCGTGATCGCGACCTCGCTGAGGTCGAGGTGGCCCTGGTTGATGAGGTCCTCGATGCGGCCGGGGGTGCCGATCACGATGTCGACGCCGCGACGCAGCGCGCCCACCTGGCGCGCCTGCGGAACGCCGCCGTAGATCTGCGTGGTGAACAGGCCGACGCTGCGCGCGATCGGCTGCACCGTGCGGTCGATCTGCAGGGCGAGCTCGCGGGTCGGGGCCATGATGAGCGCACGAGGCGAGCGACCCATGGTGCGCTTGCCGTTCGCCCGGCCGGACTCGGCCCAGAGCTGCATCAGACGCTCGACGAGCGGGGCGCCGAAGGCGATGGTCTTGCCGGATCCGGTGCGGCCGCGGCCGAGCACGTCGCGCCCGGAGAGCACGTCGGGGATCGTCGCCGCCTGGATCGGGAACGGGCTCGATGCGCCGAGCTCGTTGAGGGCACGGACGATGTTGCCACCGAGCCCGAGGTCGGCGAACGTCACGCCCTCGACGTCGGACGCCTCGATCGCCTCGGCCTGGAGCCGCTCGAGCACCACGTCGTCGTTCGGCGTGAAGCCGTGCTGTTCGTCCTTCTTCGGGTAGAAGTCGGAGTCGCGTCGCTCGCGCGGAGCGTCAGAGCGTCGGTCGTCGAAGGACCGACGGGGACGGTCGTCATCGAAACGACGAGCCGGACGGTCGTCGAAGGAACGGCGAGAGCGATCGTTGTCGAAGGAACGACGCGGACGGTCGTCGTCGAACGAACGACGCGGACGGTCGTCGTCGAACGAACGACGCGGACGGTCGTCGTCGAACGAACGACGCGGACGGTCGTCGCCGTAACGACGAGCCGGACGGTCCTCGAAGCGACGGGCGGGGCGCTCATCGTTGTCGAAGCGGCGGGCAGGACGCTCGTCATCCCGACGCGGACGGTCGTCGAAACGACGAGCGGGGCGCTCGCCGCTGTCGAAGCTGCGACGGGGACGGTCGTCATCGAAACGGCGAGCAGGACGCTCGTCGTTGAAGCGACGCGGACTGTCGTCGTCGTATCGACGTGCCGGGCGGTCGTCACGGCGCTGACGGTCGGCGCGCTGCGCCGAGCTCGTCGACGTGTCGAAGGAACGGCGCTCGCCGGACTGGCGGCGGTCGTCACCGTACGAGCGGGTGTCGTCGCGGTTGCCGCGGCCGTGTCCGCGGTCGTCACGGGCCGGACGGCCGTACTGGCCGCGCTCGTCGCGCTGGCCGCGGTATCCGCCGTTGTCGCGCGACGGACGCGAGTACTCGCCGTCGCCACGGGACTCGTCGCGTACGCCGCGGGCACGCTCGGGTGCGTGACCGCGGACGGCGCGGTCGTCGGCCGTCCAGCGGCGCTTCTTGGGGGCATCAGCGTCTTCAGGACGGTATCCGCGGTGGCCGGCGCTGCGGCTGCCCGGCTTGGCGGCCGACTTGGCGCCGTACGGCTTGTGACCGCCGGACTTCTTGGCGTAGCTGGGGTCGAAGTTCGGTCGACCGGCAGGTTTCTTGTTCTTGGGCATGAGGATTCTTCTGGGTTGATCTCGAGTGTGCAGGGCAGAACCCGCGACAAGCCGTCGCGTCCTTGCAGAACCTCGGGCAGGCAGCGACGAACGCCGCCTTCATGAGGACCGTTTTCCATACAGGGCCATCCGCCACGGCGCACATCGACGCAAGAGGTGCGGATCGCACCCGGCGGAACCGGCCCAACAGACTTACAAACCCATCCGCGCGACCGCGCGGTGTCCAGAGCCGACCGATCAAGTCTACAGGACGCGTGCCTGGCAGCCCTCTGGGCGCCGCATCACGCGCGCCGGAGCATCCGCTCGGCCACGAGGGCCAGCACCACGACCAGCACGACCGCCGCCAACTGCACGATCACCGGGTCGACGAGCCCCAGCAGTCCGGTCGAGAGCACGAGCACGGCAGCGACGATGCGCCAGGCGACGTGTCCAAGTCCGAGCGTGAGCCGGTATGCCACATCGCCGGCCAGGAACAGCGCGACACCCGCGGCGATGAACCACGCGAACGGTGCAGGCGCGACGGCGAAGGCATCCGCGAGCGCTCCGTGCAGACCGGATGCCAGGTAGATGAGCCCCACGATCATCACCAGGTGATCGACGTAGTAGGCGGTGACCCCGATGGCAGCCCGACGCTGCGGCGAGGCATCCGTCATCACGGCGACGGCGCGTTCGTCGTCGCCCGTGAAGTAGCACCACCACAGGGATGCGACCACCGCGACAGTCGCGACCGCGCCCACGATCGCTGCGCCGAGCTCGTGCTGCGCCAGCCCGGCCCCCACCGAGACGATCGACTCGCCGAACACGATGATCATGACGGCGCCGTGCCGCTCGACGAAGTGCTCGGGACCGAGCGCGAAACCGACGCGCCGGGCGATCACCGCCGACACCGCGAACAGCACGAACGGTACGAGGAAGAACACCCAGTCGAGCGGCCCCTCGACGAATCCCGACGCGATCAGGCTGAGGGCGGCGAGCAGGTTGAGCGGTCCGACCCGCAGCATGGCGCGCATGCCGCTCGCACCGCCGCGACCGATGAAGAGCCCGGCGTGGATGACGACGACGACCGCGTAGCAGACGCCGAAGACCAGTCCGAGCTCGCCCCACGCATCCCCGATCGTCAACGACATGACCAGGAACGCCGCCATCGCCGCGATGAGAAGCAACCGGCTCAGCACCGTCTGCTCCGCCGCCTGGTTCGTCAGCCAGCAGTACGCGTCGTACATCCACCACACGACCCCGACGGTGATGGCGGCCTGCACGGCGACGACGATCGTCGGATGCTCCACGATCGACTCCGCCACCTGACTCACCGTGTACACGAAGACGAGGTCGAACAGCAGCTCGAGCGTCGACACCCGCGACGCGATGCTGCCGGTCCGTGCAAAGGCGCGAGGTCCCTGCGAGGCTGCGGTCACCACCCCATTCTCGGATGCCTGCACTTCTTCACCGCGACCGTGGCTTACCCTCAGTGCAGTCGTACCTGTCCACCGCAGCCTCACCGTCCGCATCACCCGGCTCCTCCCGCGCCACGCGAACGCAGCCGCCCGCCGAGAACCGAGTCGCCCGTGCCACGAGCACAACGTGCGGATCGCCGCCACCACACCCGCCGACGTGGCCTGATCGTCCCGTTCGCTGCTGCAGCGATCGCGACAGTGGCTGTCGCTGGGATCCTGATCTCCGCACCCCGTGCGCACAGTTCATCCGTGCGCGCCACGACGGCGGCGCAAGCGGCTTCCGGAACCGTTCACGACGCCGTCGCATCACGGACGTCGGGGATCGCGTCGTTCGTCGCGCCGGGCGGAATCCGCACGAGTCGCAACGTGCGATATGCGTCGGCGCCGGACGGCACGCCGCTCGATCTGGATGTCTGCTCGCCGGTGACCGCGGGAACGGAGCGCCCGGCCGTCCTCCTCATCCACGGGGGCGGATGGGCGCGCGGCGACAAGGGCACCACCGCATACCACGCGGTGTGCGAATGGCTCGCGGCCGAGGGATTCGTCACGTTCTCGGCCGACTACTCGCTCGGCGAGCCGGGCCGCTTCCCCGTCGCACCGAACGAGCTGCGCTCCGCGATCGCCTGGATGCGCACGCCGGCGACCACTGTCAGGTACGGCTTCGATCCGGCCCGTATCGGCCTGGTCGGGGGTTCGGCCGGCGGCAGCCTGGCCGCACTGCTGGCCACGGAGGGATCGGGACCGACGGATCGCGGCACCCGCGTCGCCGCTCTCGTCGACCTGTCAGGTCCGGTAGACCTCACCGCGAACGGCCAGTCGCTCGGGCATCCGGGAGCAGGGCTGCAGTCACTCGTGCTCGGCTATCTCGGCTGCGCATCGTTCGCGAACTGTCGGCAGGCATCCGCGGCATCCGCCATCACGCACGTCGACTCGAGCGACCCGCCCGCATTCATCCAAGGATCGGAGCGGGACTTCGTGCCGCACGAGCAAGGTCAGGCGTTCGCAGCAGCCCTCGAACGTGTCGGCGTGCCGACCAGGATGCGAATCGTTCCCGGCGACCGCCATTCGATCGCCGAGCTGGATGCGGCCAGCAGAGCCGCCGTCGCCGCGTTCCTGCACCGCTATCTCGGCTGAGCAGCGGATCGTCGTGGCTGGGTCCCGAGGCGTCCGCCCGGCGGCTCGTGCACTATCTGCGCGAAACGCGGCCGACACATTCCCGACCTAGCATGAACGCCATGCCGGAGAGCCCGTCCACCATCACGATCGGCCTCGAGTCGCCGTACGCGAACGGCATCGAAGAGCTGCTGCGCCTCGGCGCCGAGTACTCGCTCTCGTTGTATCCGCCGGAGGAGTGCTTCCTGCTCACGCCCGCCGAGCTCGACGAGCCGGGTGTGCGACTTTTCGTCGCACGTGATGACGCCGGTGGCGCACTGGCCATGGGCGCCCTCGTCGCACGGCACGACGAGGGAGAGCTGAAGCGGATGTTCGTGCATCCGGATTCCCGCCGCCTCGGCCTCGCCTCACGCATCCTGACCCGGATCGAAGACGCCGCGATGGCGCAGGGGCTTCCCCGCCTGGTGCTGGAGACCGGGCCTCTCCACGATGCGGCGCTGGCCTTCTACCGCCGGCACGGATACGTTCCGATCCCGCGGTTCGGCCCCTACGTCGGTTCGCCGTCGAGCGTCTGCTTCGCGAAGGAGCTCGGGGCTTCCTGAGCCGACGCCCCGAATGCGTGCGCCGTTCCCTCGTGCACAGCGCGCGACCCGGACGCGAACGGGCGCAGCCCCCGGACCCGCACGTGCACACCCGGATCCGGGAGTGCGCGAGGCATGAGTCGTTTCGTTTCCCCCTATCGTGGTGCCGTGGCTCACAACGACGGCCCCGGCGTTCTGGCGTCGGTGCGCGATGACTTCCCCCGCTGGTATCAGGACGTGCTGGAGAAGGCCCAGCTCGCCGACAACGGACCGGTGCGCGGCACCATGGTCATCCGACCGTATGCGTACTCGATCTGGGAGCGGATGCAGGCCGACGTCGATGCGCGCATCAAGCGCACCGGTGCCGAGAACGTGTACCTGCCGCTGTTCATCCCGCAGTCCTATCTCGAGCGCGAGGCGGAGCACGTCGAGGGCTTCAGCCCCGAGCTCGCCGTCGTCACGCACGCCGGCGGCAAGGAGCTGACCGAGCCGGTCGTCGTGCGACCGACGAGCGAGACCGTCTTCGGCGAGCTGATGGCGAAGTGGGTTCAGTCCCACCGCGATCTGCCGATGCTGCTCAACCAGTGGTCGAATGTCGTGCGCTGGGAGCTGCGGCCTCGCCTGTTCCTGCGCACCACCGAGTTCCTCTGGCAGGAGGGGCATACCGCCCACGCGACAGCCGAGGATGCTGCCGCGTACGCGCGCCGCATCCATCTCGAGGTGTATCGC
Organism: Planctomonas sp. JC2975; assembly: GCF_012985205.1. Lineage (NCBI taxonomy): Bacteria > Bacillati > Actinomycetota > Actinomycetes > Micrococcales > Microbacteriaceae > Planctomonas > Planctomonas sp. JC2975. The sequence continues at coordinate 2,201,293 of NZ_JABEKS010000001.1, forward strand.
GACTTCCTGCAGGAGACGCTCGCCATTCCCGTGCTGGTCGGGGTGAAGAGCCCCCGCGAGCGCTTCGCCGGCGCGATCAACACCATGACGTGCGAGGCGATGATGGGCGACGGCAAAGCCTTGCAGATGGCGACGAGCCATGAGCTGGGCCAGAACTTCGCACGCGCCTTCGACATCGGATACACGGATTCCGCCGGCACGGTACAGACGTGCTGGACGACCTCGTGGGGGTCGAGCACGCGCATGATGGGCGGGCTGATCATGTCGCACGGCGATCAAGCCGGTCTTCGCGTGCCGCCGCGCATCGCGCCGATCCAGGCGGTCGTCGTCGCCGTGAAGGACGACGAGCGCACCGTTGCTGCGGCATCCGCGATCGCCGATGAGCTCACGGATGCCGGGGTGCGGGTGCGTCTCGACGCGCGCAGCACACCCGGCTTCGGCCGCCGCATCGTCGAATGGGAGCTCAAGGGTGTTCCGCTGCGCATCGAAGTCGGTCCGCGCGACTTGGATGCGCAGCAGGCAACGATCGGCCGTCGCGACGTGCAGGGGAAGACGACCCTGCCGCTGGATCAGCTGCGCACCTCGGTGCCGGTGCTTCTCGACGCGATGCAGGCAGAGTTGTTCGAGCAAGCCTCCCGGCGGCTCGCCGAGAACACCGCCGACGTGGAGACCGTGACGGAGGCGGTCGCCGCTGCGGCCTCGGGCTTCGCTCGGATTCCCTACGCCGCGCTCGGCGAGAGCGGCGAAGACGAGCTCGCCGCGAGTGCCATCACCGTTCGCTGCCTTCAGACCGCTGAAGGCGGCCTGCCGGCCGCCGACACCACGGAGGACCTGTTCGCGATCGTGGGCCGCAGCTACTGAACGGATGCGGAGAACGCGCCATCGGCGCGCTCGGCGCTCAGCTCTGGAACACGGCCTCCGGCGCATTCGCGATCGCGAGTTCGATCGAGCGCACGAACCGCGGCGCCATCTCCGGCAGCTCGCCGACGGCGTACCAGCGCACGTCGATGTTCTCATCGTCTCCGACAGCGGCGTCGCCAGACACATACCGGCAACGGAATACGGTGTCGAGGTACTGCGCACGATCACCGTTGGCGTACTCGATCGGATCCGTGACCACGACCCACACCAGCCGTTCCGGCTCGACGACCACGCTCGCCTCTTCGAGCGCTTCACGTCGCGCGGCAACGGCGGGCTCCTCGCCCGGCTCGACACCGCCGGTGATCGGCGTCCACTCTCCCGTGTCGGAGCGACGCACGAGAAGCACCTGCTCGGTTCCAGCCTCGCCCCGCAAGACGACGGCCGTCGTGCCGCTCAGCCACAGCGGCATCGTGCCGATCTTCTCGCGGAGTGCGACGACGAATTCAGGAATCGGCATGCTTCGAGCGTATGCCAGGCAGAGCCGGCGTCGGGGCGACCCAGACCGCGGTGTACCGCCAGAAGAGCGCGCGGCGGATCGTCACGCCGGGGATCACCGCACGCGCGACATCCGCGATCTCCTCGAGCGTCTCACGCGGTTCGGCCGTCGGAGCCGTCATGCTCTGCGGCGCCGCCTGCACTCTTCGCGGCTGTCGTAGCGCACCCATCACGGGGTTGAGCACCAGGGAGGCCACCGACCACCGCAGGTCGGCAGCGGTCTCCTTCGCCAGCCCGACGATCACCAGGCGTCCTCCCGGTCGCACCAGCGAGCGTGCCTTCTCGAGCGTCGGCGCAAGCGGGAGGTGGTGGAGCACCGCCACGAACGTGACGAGGTCGTAGCCCGGTTCGGTGCGGCCGGGTCGGGGATCGGCTTCCCCATCGTTCTCGGGATCCATCTGGCCAGATCCGTCGAGGGCCAGCTCGTCGAACGTCCCCTCTCGCACGACCGCGGACCGGATGCCGGCCACCGTGGCGCGGGCGCGAGCTGCGGTCTCCGCGTCTGGTTCGATGCCTGTGACGGTCTCCATGACATCCGCCAGCGCGCGCAGCAGGTTGCCCGTTCCGCAGCCCACATCGAGCGCGCTGGTACCGCCGCTCCGACGGACCAGACGTGCCTGCCGCGACACCCAGGGGATGTACGCGTCATTGTGGGACCACGGATGCGCCGCGTTGAAGCGACTCAGGCCGTGGAGCAGGCGCGTCGTGATCGTTCCCACCCGCGGCAGCGTAGCGGTCGGCGGCTACCTCGCCGGAGCAGGCTCCGGCTCGGTCGGCGCGTGCGGCGCGTCATCCGTCGGCGTGGGCTCTGTCCCGCCGGATCCCGGACCACCGGCTCCCGGACCGCCGGATCCCGACCCGTCCGATCCCCCGGACGCTGCGCCGCCCGCCGCGGATCCGCCCCGCTTGGCCTCCCGGCGTGCCCGGCGCCGGTCGCGGGCGCCCTCCACCAGGTTGTAGAGGGTCGGCAGCACGATGAGCGTGAGCAACGTGGACGAGATCAGCCCGCCGATCACGATGATCGCCAGCGGCTGCGAGATGAACCCACCGTGGCCGGTGACGCCGAGCGCCATCGGCAGCAGCGCGAAGATCGTCGCGAGCGCCGTCATGAGGATCGGCCTCAGACGACGGGACGCACCGTGCCGCACGGCATCCGGAACCGACAGCCCCTTCGTGCGGTACTGGTTCACCAGGTCGATGAGCACGATCGCATTCGTCACAACGATGCCGATGAGCATGAGCATCCCGATGAGGGATGCCACGCCGAGCGGCACCTGCGAGATGATCTGCAGACCGATGGCGCCTGTGGCGGCGAACGGGATCGAGATGAGCAGCAGGAGCGGCTGACGCAGTGACTTGAAGGTCGCCACCATGACCACGTAGACGATCAGGATCGCCGCCAGCATCGCGAGCCCCAGCTGCGCGAACGCGGTGCCCTGGTTCGAGGTGACACCGCCGATCGTCGCGGCCGCCCCGCTCGGCAGGTCGACCTTCGTCAGCGCCTCCGACACCTGGGTGTTCGCGGTGCTGAGGTCGTCGCCGACCGGATTCGCCGTCACCGTCGAGCTCTGCAGCCCCTTCTGCGTCGTGACCGTCGCCGGCCCCTTGGCGTCGTGCACATCGGCCAGCGTGGACAGCGGCTGCGGACCGCGCAGCGTCTGGATCTGCAGGTTCTTCAGCTCATCGACCGTCATCGGCTGGTTCTTGTCGGCGATGTAGATCGTGAGCGACGTGTTGTCGATCGACACCGTTCCCACCTGCGTGGGCTGCATGGCCGCCGAGACCTGCGACCCGACCGCGACCTCGCTGAGGCCGTACTGAGCGGCCGTCGTGCGGTCGACGCTCACCGCGATGTACGGCAGCGTCGAGGCGAGGTTGCTCGTCACCTGGTTCACCGAGCTCAGCTTGTCGAGCTGGGTCACCACGGAGTCGGTCGCGGACTTCAGGTCGGCCTGGTTCGAGGCGGTGATGTCCACCTCGATGCTGCTGGATCCGCCGAATCCCGCGTTCGACGACACCTTCACGTCGCCCGGCACGTCGAGGTTCTTCAGCTCGTTCTGCACAGTCGTCTGGAGGGCGTCCTGGTCGGCCTCGGGGTCGGTCGTGATCGAGAAGGTGGCGCTGTTCGCGCCGCCGCCGCCGAAGGCATCAGCCAGCGCACTGCCCGACGTGCCGATGGAGAGCTGCACGGTCTCGATGCCGTCGATCGACAGAAGCTTCTTCTCCACGACGGTGGCCGCGTCGTCCTCCGCCTGCAGACTCGTGCCCGGTTCGAACGTCTGGGTCACGGAGAGCGTGTTCTGGCCGCTGGATCCCAGGAAGTTCGTCTTCATCAGCGGTGCGAGTGCGAGCGTTCCGCCCAGCACGAGCACGGCGACGATGATCGTCACCGCCGAGTGCTTCAGCGTGAAGTTGATGATCGGCAGGTAGCCGCGCTGCAGGCGGGACGGATGCTCGAGCTCGTCGTGGCCGCTGGCCACGGCATCCGCGATCGACATGTGGCTCGCAGCGTCGTCCGCCGCGAACTCCGCCTGCCTGGCGGCCTCCGCCTCACGGAACGCCGCCTGCTCTGCCGGGCTCCCGGCCGCGGCGGCGACCTGCACGGCAGATCCCTCCGCACCGGCCTGCCCTGCGGACGCCCCGGAGCTGACCACCCCGCCCTTCTTGGCGGCCTTGGCAGCTCGCTTGGCCGCCTTGCGTTCATCCCTCGCGGCCTGCTTGGCGGCACGCCTCTGCAGGGTGGCCGGCTTCGGCGGACGCACGAGCCAGTACGCCAGCACCGGCACGATCGTGAGTGCCACGAGCAGCGACGAGAGCAGCGCGATGGTCACGGTCACAGCGAACGGCCGGAACAGCTCGCCCGTCACGTCGCCCACGAAGGCGATCGGCAGGAACACCGCGACGGTCGTGATGGTGGACGCCGTGACGGCGCCAGCCACCTCGCGCACGGCGGCGATGATCGTCTTGGCCCGGTCGACGCCCGCGACCATGTGTCTCTTGATGTTCTCGATGACGACGATCGAGTCGTCGACGACACGGCCGATCGCGATCGTGAGACCACCGAGCGTGATGATGTTCAGCGTGTAGCCGCTCGCCCACATGCCCAGGAACGTGATGAGCACCGACGTGGGGATGGAGATGAACGTGACGATCGTCGACCTGATCGACAACAGGAAGATCAGGATGATGATCACGGCGAACGCAAGACCGAGCAGACCCTCTTCGGCGAGCGAGTTGATCGACTGCTGAATGAACGGGGCCTGGTCGAACACCGTCGTGAACTTCGCGTTGTGCCCAAGGGACTTCTCGAAGTCCGATGTCTGCTTCTTGACCTCGTTGGAGACCTGCACCGTGTTGGCCGTCGGCGTCTTCGTGACGGCGATGGTGAGCGCGGGCTTGCCGTTCACGCGCGAGATCGAGGAGGTGGGGTCATCCGTGATGGCCACCGTTGCGACGTCGCCGATCGTGTGCACGGCTGGCGTCTGTGCTGCCTGCGCGGCTGCCGCAGCCGCGGCGCTCTGCGACGACGATGCCGATCCCGTCGACGGTCCCGTCGCGCTAGACCCCGAGGCTGCCGAGCCAGAGGCCGACCCGGCAGCGGACCCGGATGCCGACGCCGCACCCGAAGCGGAGCTCGACGACACGAGTGGAAGCGACGCGATCTGCTCGACCGACGTGATCGTGGATCCGGCCTGCACGTTGAGCGTCTTGCCGTCCGCCGTGATGGATCCGGCCCCGACGAGCACGCCGTTCTGCTGCAGTGCCGTCGTGATGGACTGCGTGCTCACGCCGGCCGCCGCCATCTTCACGGGGTCCGGCGTGATCGTGACACGCTGGCCGACGGCGCCGATGAGCTGGGCGGAGGCGACGCCGTCCATCTTGGTGATGTCCGGCAGCACAAGACGTTTGATGTCGGCGGCGAGCTGCTTCTCGCTCTCGTCGCTCGTCACCGCGAGTTCGATGATCGGCAGATCGGAGATGCTTCCCGCGAACACCTGCGGCTTCACGTTGGCGGGCAGGCGGCCCGAGATGTTGTCGATCGCCTGGTTGATCTTCTGCTCGGCCGTGTCGAGGTCTGATCCGTAGGTGAACTTCGCTGTGATGAGCGACTGGTTCGTGCTGCTCACCGCCGACGTGCTGTCGAGGTTCGGCACGTTCTGGATCGCGGACTCGATCGGAGTGCTCACATCGTTCTCGACGACCTGAGGCGAGGCGCCCGGATACGTGGTCACGATGACCAGCTCCGGGAAGTCGATCGACGGCGTCAGCTCCTGCTTCAGGTTGGTGAGGGCGATGCCGCCGAAAACGGCGACCACGATCGTGACGAGCGCGATGAGAGCACGGTTCTTCATGCTCAGAACGGCAAGGGAGTGCACGTGCGAATCCTTAGAAGAGTGAGATGACGCGATCTGCAGGACGCCGGCATCCCCGCCGACCGGGCGATTATCGCACCCGCGGCTGGACGGTTGACACCCGTCAACTACCGGGCACGGTGTAGTGTCCGCTAGCCTCCTAGCAAACGGCTCGGTTCATGGTCGCCCGAACGGCTCTGTCAGTGCTCGTCTCGCAGTAGTTGGTCTCGCAGCGGTCGGTTCCGTGAGGATCCGCCATCCGCGTGGGACGCACAGGGTGAGGAGTCCTCGTGGCGGATGACGACTGGATGACGCCCGGCGAGAGCGCTCCCGCCGCGGCACCGACGCCTCCCGGCGCGCGGACCGGCAAGCGCTCGCGGCGAGGGATCGCGCGGCACGGACGCCTGCGGCGGCATCCGTGGTCCACCGCAGGCAAGATCGTCGCGTCGGCAGCGACAGTAGCGCTGGTCAGCACCCTCGGAATCGTGGGGGTGGCTGCGGCGAACCTGGTGAGCGACGCGCCGCCTCCCGTGCATCTGGTCGGCCAGACGGCGGGACCCATCCCGGACATCGGTGCGCTGCAAGGCGGGATGAACATCCTGATCGCCGCGAGCGACTCGCGCACGGACCAGGGCAGTGACTACGGCACCACCGACGACAGCTCGGGCATCGGGCTCAACGACGTGACCATGCTGCTGCACCTCGCGCAGGACCACACGCACGCCGAGGTGATCAGCTTTCCGCGCGATCTCATGATCGAGTTCCCGCGATGCCCCGACGGCAACGGCGGCTGGAACAGTGCGATGTCGAAAGCGCAGCTCAACTCCTCGCTCGCCGACGGCGGCCTCCCGTGCACCGTGGAAGTCATCAAGCACCTCACCACCCTCGACATCCAAGCGGCAGGCCTCATCAAGTTCGCCGGCGTGGTCGCGATGTCGAACGCGGTCGGCGGCGTGACGGTGTGCATCGGCGGCGACGGGATCGACGATCCGGATGCCGGCAACCTGCAGCTCCCGCCCGGAAATGCCACGCTCCAGGGCGAGCAGGCTGCGCAGTTCCTGCGCAGCCGTCACGGCGTCGTCGGCGGGAGCGACCTGTCGCGTATCAGCAACCAACAGGTCTTCCTCTCCGCGTTGGTGCGCCAGATCTTGAGCGGTGACACCCTCTCCAATCCGGTGAAGCTGTGGGGGCTGGCCAAGGCCGCGGTGTCCAACATCCGACTCACGGACAACCTCAACAACCCGACGAGCCTCTACCAGCTGGCCTTGGCGCTGAAGGGCCTGAGCTTCGACGACATCACGTTCGTGCAGTACCCGGTGCTCACCGATCCCGACAACGACCAGCGCGTGGTCCCCGACGAGGACTCGGCGAAGACGCTCACCGACGCCATCGCCGCTGACCAGCCGCTCGCGCTCACCGGCGGAACCGGGCAGGGATCCGTCCAAGCGTCGGGATCCACGGATCAGCCCGCGGCGACTGCGGCACCGACCGCATCGAGCATGGCTCCGGCCGGCACGCCGGCGCCCGCGGCAACACTGAGCGACAACGTGAAGGGTCAGACGGCGGCAACCCAGACCTGCTCGAACGGCGACGGCTAGCCCGGTGGCGCTCAGACGACCGCGGCGAGCAACCCCGCTTCGGGGAGCGGATGCCGTGCAGCCGCCGGCCACGCCCGCTGCAGCGCAGAGACCGCTCGTTCGACGTCGCTCTCGGCGTACGTGATCGGGATGCGAAGGAACCGCTCGAATGCGCCGTCCACGCCGAACCGCGGTCCGGCAGTGACCAGGAGTCCCTCGCTGCGCGCAGCAAGTGCCAGCTGGGAGCTCACCGGTGCGCCGATGTTCACCCAGAGCGCCAACCCGCCGTGCACATGCGGCACGACCCAGTCCGGGAACGCCTCCGCGATGACGCGCTCTGTTGCATCGCGGCCCGCACGAAGGGCTCCGCGCCGCTCCGCGAGCACCCGGCCGTAATCCTCGAGCAACTCGGCGACCACGAGCTGGTCGAGCACGGGCGTTCCGAGGTCCATGTTGACGCGCACGGCATGCAGCCTGCGGATGACGGATCGCTCCGCGCGCACCCAGCCCACCCGGAGCCCGCCCCACATGGTCTTGCTCGCCGACCCGAGCGTGATCACCTGCGCCCCGCCTGCAACGGCCGCGAGCGGCGGGAGCGTCTCCGGGCGGTCGATGTCCAACTCGCCAGGGGTCTCGTCGGCGATCACGACGGTGCCCTGCGCGGCGGCGGCATCGAGGATCCGTCGCCGCACGGACGCCGTCATCGAGCGGCCCGTCGGGTTCTGGAAGTCGGGCATGACGTAGGCGACGGCGGGTGACGTGCGGCGCACGACCGACTCGAACGCGTCGACATCCCATCCGTCGAGCGAGTCCACGGAGACCGGGGCCGTCACGAGACGCGCGCCGGCCGCGGAGAGCGCGTCGTACGCGTGCGGATACGTCGGCACCTCGATCAGCACGCGATCCCCGCGGCTCACCAGAGCCCGGCCGATGAGCGTGATCCCCTGCTGAGCGCCGACGGTGACGAGCACCTCGTCCGGATCGGTCGGCAATCCGCGCTCCGTGTAGCGACGGGCAATGGCGGCCCGCAGCGCCGGCTGGCCGATCGTGTCGTAGCCGGAGTCGCCGAGCAGAGGCGTGAGCGATTCGGATGCGCGGCGCACGGCATCCGACATCATCGACGGGGCGGGGAGCGCCGCCTTGGTGAAGTCGAGCAGACCGGTCGGAGGCGCGGGCGAGGTGGGTGCCGTGCCGGGGATGACGGTCCGCGTGCCGGATCCCTGCCTGCTCACTGCGAAGCCCTGATCCCGCAGCCGTTGGTATGCGGCGGTCACCGTGGTGCGACTCACCTCGAGCTGAGCGGCCAGTTCGCGCTCGGCGGGTAGGCGCACGCCGGAGAGCAGGCGACCGTCGATCACGAGCAGACGGATGCGATCGGCCAAGGCCTCGTAAGACGGCCCGGCATCGCGCCACTGGCCGAGCAGGTCAAGGAGAGACCGGGAGCTGATCGACGTCGATGCCATCAAGCCACTTTAACCGAATTGGCTCTTCAAGGAAAGGCCAATCCTCGGATTGGATACCTAGCATGCAGCCAATCCAGCTTCCTGTGTCGCGCTCCGGCGATCGGCTCCGGGGCGTCCGCCCGCTCGTCGAGCGTGCGCAGACGGGTGTTCGGACCGAGAGCGTTGAAACCAACGGGGTCGGTACGCACGGTGTCGGTACGCACGGTGCTGGAACGCACGGCGTTCCCACGCACGGTGTCGGTACGCACGGTGCTGGAACGCACGGCGTTCCCACGCCGGGCGATCGGAAGCCGGATGATCGGGCTCTGAGCGATCGAACTCTGGCGCGCGCACGAGCCTTTCGCGCGCGAGCTCTGCACGTTCGGCCGCTGAGCGTCCGTCCCGCGACGCGGGCTCGTCGGATGACGCAGCTGCTCGCCGGCCTGTTCCTGTACGGCTTCGCGATGGCGACCATGATGCAGGCCACCATCGGCATCGAGCCGTGGGATGTGCTCGCGCAGGGGATCATGCTGCACACCGGCATCCCGTTCGGCCTCGTGACCAACCTCGTTGGCGCCGCCGTGCTGCTGCTGTGGATCCCGCTGCGCCAGCGTCCTGGGCTCGGAACGGTGCTCAACGTGCTGCTGATCGGGCCGTCTGCGCAGTTCGGCCTGTCGGTCATTCCGCAGCCGAGCGAACTGTGGGCGCGCATCCTGCTGTTCGCGGGCGGGCTGCTGCTCATCGCCGTGGCATCGGGGCTCTACATCGGCGCCCAGTACGGGCCTGGTCCGCGGGACGGCCTCATGACGGGCCTCCACGCGCGCACCGGGAGACCGATCTGGCTGGTGCGCTCGGCCATCGAGGCCGCCGTGCTGCTCGTCGGCTGGCTGCTCGGCGGCAACGTCGGATGGGGCACCCTCGCGTTCGCACTCTGCATCGGCCCGCTGGTACACGTGACGATCCCGCTGTTCGCGCTGCGGATCCCGGATGCCGCCCCCGGCTCCCCCGACGACGCCCGCCTCATCGAGTCCGACGCCGCATCCCGCGGCCGCACGCGCTCTCCGGAGCCCTGGGCCTTCACTGCCCGCCGCTGACCCGCCCGAGACCCGATCCCTCTCCGCGAGGGTGCCCGCGCCCGCCATTCACGCGAAAGTGCCCGCTCCTCCTCCCGAAAGTGCCCGCTCCTCCTCCCGAAAGTGCCCGCTCCTCCTCCCGAAAGTGCCCGATTCTCCTCTCGAAAGTGCCCGATCCTCCTCCCGAAGGTGCGACTTTGTCAGGGGAGACGCGCGGCTCTCTCGCGACGAAAAGACACACTCTCGGGAGAAGAAACAGGCACCCTCGCGCGGAGTTACGGGCACTTTCGCGAGGAGAAGCGGGCACCCTCGCGAGGAGTTACGCGCACTTTCGCGAGGAGTTACGCGCACTTTCGCGAGGAGTTACGCGCACCTTCGGGAGGAGGAACGGGCACCCTCGCGGGGTGGGCGGTGAAGTGCGGGGCTACAGCTGCCGGTCCGCGTAGACGCGGAACGCGTCGCGCACGAACGTCGCACCCTCGGTGCCGCCGTAGTTCGCGGCGAACCGCTCGTCGGCGACGTACATGTCGCCGTATCCGAGCAGCACCTCGCGGCCCATGGTCACACCCGTTGCAGGCGCGGCCAGGTTCAGCCAGTCCACGTGACGCTGAACGATCTGCTGCACGCGGTCATCCGCCGGGTCGGCGCCTTCCGCCTTGGCCGACGCGTAGTCGGCGGCGATGTCGAGGTGCTGCTGCTGGAACTCACGCTTCTCCGTCTCGCTCTTCGACCGCCACCAGGCATCGCTCTTCGCGTACGCCTGGCTGCCCCAGCGCTCCTCCACCTCCTCTTTGTATTGCGTGTGATCGAATCCGTCGAATGCGTTCTCGGCCATGATCGCCTCTCCCTTCTGCAATGCGTCGATCGTGGATGCCACGGATGCCGCCTGCCGCGCCAGCCGGTCCTGCTCGCTCTTCAGCCAGTGCAGGTGGTGCCGGAGCGCAACGGTCTCGTCCTGCTCGCGGCCGAGCACGGCCGCGATATCGGCGAGCCCGAGTCCGAGGTCGCGCAGCAGCAGGATCCGCTGCAGCCGCACGAACGCCCGTTCGTCGTAGTAGCGGTATCCGTTCGCGCCGATCCGGCTCGGCTTCAGCAGCCCGATGTCGTCGTAGTGACGCAGCGTGCGGCTGGTGGTGCCGACGAGCCTCGCGAGGTCCTGGATGGAGCGCTCGGCGAGCGGTTCGGCATCCGTGTCATCCGTCATGTCTTCGACGGTAGAGGTTGACGTTGCGTCAATGTCAAGCGGAATGGCGAACGGATGTCACGCCGACGCCGCAGTCCGGAACACGGGCCACCACACTTCGGTGCGCCAGGCGTCGGGATCCGGTGTCTGAAGGCGCGAGACGAGGAAGTCCTCGCGGATCGCGCCCGTCACCCCGATGGCCCGCGAGGCGACGAACGAGCCGGCCTCGGCGTACGCGGTGTCGAGATCGTCGTGCGTTCCGGTGTGCAGCAGCACGGCCCACTCCCCGCCTGGCACCTCATACCAGTCGGCTCGTCCCGGCACCGCGCCGGCTGCGGCGCCGACCGCGACCCCATCCCCGTGTCCGTCACCGTCCCCGTGTCCGTGTCCGTGTCCGCCCCGGTCTCCCGGCGTCGCCGAACGTTCGAACGGCACGAACGCGACGAGCTCCCCCACGTCCTTCTCGAAGACGTCCTCGAAGAAGAGCGCGCCCGGCACTCCGGGCTCGCCGAGGCCCAGCTCCTTCCCGGTGGCGAGGATCTCGGTGACCGCGCCGGCGACGAAGGCGAGCGCATCCGCGAGGGACGTCCTCGCACTGATGGCCAGCGCCTGCATCGGTGCCGTGGACCGGAACTCGATCTCGCGTTCGCCCCGCTTGACAGGCTGGAGCAGCGAGCGGAGGGATGCCACAGCCGAGCGCGTCTGCGCCAACTGATCCTCCATCCGCGAGAGATGGTCCGCAATGGCGGCGTTCCTGGCCTCGACGTCCGGCGCCGAGACCACCTCGCGCACGGCATCGATCGGCATGTCGAGGTCGCGGAGACGCCGCACCACCTGCGCGACGGGCACCTGTTCCGTGCTGTACCGGCGGTATCCGCTGTCCGGATCGATGTCAGCAGGCTCGAGCACCCCCACGTCGTGGTAGTACCGCAGCGCCTTCACGGTGAGGTGCGTCATGCGGGAGAAGTCGCCTATGGAGACGAGAGTGTGCGCCACGTCGACGATCCTCGCATCCGGATGCCGACCCAGCGACGAGCGCGACCGTCGCCCCTCGCGCGTGGAGATCATCGGGCACCTCCGGTGTGTGCTGCACGGGTTCCCCGCGGAAGAAGGAAGGTGAGCACAAGCGCCAGGGCCGCGACGACGGCGAGCGGCTGCAGGCTCGAGGCGAAGGCATCCGCGACTCCTGATCCGCCTGGCGCCGAACCCAGCATGCCGAAGAACACGGTGCCGACGACGGCCACGCCGAGCGCTCCGCCCACCTGCTGCATGGTGGAGAGCGCTCCGGAGACGATCCCGGCATCCGCCGCGTCGGCCGTGCCGAGCACGAGACCGGTGGACGGCGGGATGCTGAGTCCCTGCGCGGCGCCGCAGAACACCAGGCCGACGAGCACCCACGCCACATCCGCTCCGGTCAGCGCAACGACGGCGAGCGCGGTGAAGCCGATCAGGTTCGCGACGCTGCCGAGCACCAGCACGAGACGGCCGAGTCGAGCGACGAGCCGCGGCACGAGCGCGACCGCGACGAAGTACGGGACGGCGAGCCCGAGGAACACGATCCCGGACTCGAGCGCGGTCAGGTCGCGGCCGAGCTGGAGGTACATGGTCAGCACGACGTAGAACGACGCCTGTCCGCACCAGAAGACGAGTTGCCAGAGAAGCCCCCACCTGAACGCCGGGGTGCGCAGCAGCATCGGCGGGAACATGGGCGCCCCGCCGCGGGACTCGAGGCGGCGCTGCTGTGCGAAGAAGACGGCCACGAGAACAGGGACGAGCGCGAAGCTCACCCACACCCAAGGCGCCCATCCGCTGTCGCGTCCTTCCACCAGAGGCAGCACCAGCGCGACGATGGCGGCCGTCATCAGCACGACGCCCCCGACATCCAGTCGACGGGCGATTCCGCGTGTTGCCGGCACGACGAACGGGGTCAGCACCAGGGCGAGGATGCCGATGGGCACGTTGATCGCGAAGATGGAGCGCCATCCGAGTCCCCAGAGGTCGGCGCCAACGAGGAGTCCGCCGATGATCTGGCCGGCGGCGGCCCCGATGCCGAGCACCGCGGCATACAGCCCGATCGCTCGTGCGCGAGCCGGCCCGTGGAAGACGGATCCGATCATCGCCATCACACTGGTGGTCACGAACGCCGTCGCGACCCCCTGCACGAATCGCCCGATCACCAGCACCTCCGCGTCGGCCGCGGCCGCGCACACCACCGACGCCGCGACGAACACCGCGATGCCGATCACGAAGGCGCCGCGCCTGCCGAAGCGATCGCCTATCCGCGCTGCGGTGAGCAGCGCGGCCGCGGTCCCCAGGGAGAACGCCGCGACGAACCACTCCACCGAGCCCTCGCTCGCATGAAGCTCCGCCTGCATCGAGGGCAGCGCGACGTTGACGATGAAGAAGTCGATGGCCGTGATGAACGTGCCGATGAGCAGTGCGCTGAGGGCGCGCCACGGTGGCCGGGGGACGGCATCCGTCCTGTCGTCGGTCTCGAGCGCGAGTCGTGAGCTCTCCGCATCGGGGGACGGTTCCCTGTCAGGGGACGGTCCTGTATCGAGGGACGGTCCTGTTCCGATCGCGGTGTCGGTCGCGCTGTCGAAGGCGGCCGCGATCTCGGTGTCGTGAGTTGTCATGACACCGTTCTCGAGCCTCCCGTCGGGGGAGAGTCAAGCGGTTCCGCTCAACTTCCCTCTGGGGCGACATCGGGCAGCGTGCTGCCGAGGAATCCGGATGCCGCGTGCACCTCCGCGACGAGCACTCCCGCAGCGACGGCCGGGTCGCCCGCCATGATCGCCGTCGTCTCCTCGACGCCGGCGCCGAACACACCGACTCCGGAGAGATCGCCGCCGTCGCGCACCGGCAGCACGATCGAGAGGATGCCCGCGTCACGCAGCTGCATGTTCCTGCGTCCGTGCTCCCAGATGATGGCTCGCGCGCCGGGGGATCCGAACTCCGGTCCGGGATGCAGCAGCACCACCGTGTACGGCCTCGTCTCGGTCAGCGTGCGGCGCATCTCGTCGTCGTCGATTTCGCGCAGTTCCGGAATCCCGCTCACCATGACCTCCTCGCAGCAACGTCTGGCACAGCCTCCGTCAAGCCTGCCGTCGCCGCAAGGCTCCCGCTCGCTCCCGGGACGCGGGCCGGGCGCCGATCCGAGGGCTGGCGTGAAACCCGACGACACACGACACAGATCGGCCTTGCGCGATCGCTAAACGCGATATATCGTGTTTCTCGTCAGTCGCGATATATCTCGATCAACGTCGAAACCGAACCGACGACATCCCACACGAACCAAGCGACGCCCACCGACAGCCCCCAGGCACGACAGGCACCGCCAGACGAAAGGCAGAAGACCATGGCACAGGAACGCTGGCTGATCATGCCGGGCGACTCGAAGACGATCGATCTCGAGATCGTGCGCAAGCTCAAGGTGAGCCTGATCGGCGGTCAGGTCGACGTCATCGGCCACGACGACCCCTCCGCCCGCGTCGAGGTGACCAACGTTTCCGGCAAGGAGATCAAGGTCTCCATCGACGGTGACGTGCTCGAGGTCGACCACCCGCAGTGGCGCTGGGACAACTTCATCGAGGTGTTCCGATCCTGGCGCGGCAAGGCGGAAGCGGATGTCACCATCCTCGTTCCGCGAGACGTCGCCCTCACGCTCGGCGTCGTGTCCGCCACCGCCCTCGTCAGCGGACTCGTGACCGACGCGAAGCTCAACACCGTCAGCGGCGAGATCACCACGGACGGCGTGATCGGCGACCTCGACCTCAACACGGTCAGCGGAGAGCTGACGACCAGGGACCACCGCGGCGAGGTCGCGGCGCACACCGTCTCCGGCGACATCACCGTCTCGGGCAGCGTGCCCAAGTTCAGCGTCGACAGCGTGAGCGCGAACGTCTACCTCGATCTGTTCGACGTGCCGTTCGACGTGCGCACCAACTCGGTCTCCGGTGACGTCACGATCCGGCTCGACGACTCCGTCGGCGTGCGCTACCGCATCAACACGGTCAGCGGCGTGGCCCACCTCGACGGCACCACCATCGTGCGCGGTTCGATGGGCAAGACGTTCACCCATCAGACCGGATCGCTCGAGGGACGCTGGCTCGACCTGTCCGTCAACTCCGTCTCCGGCAACCTCTCGGTCGTCCGCCGCTCCGCCGGAGCCTCGACCTGGGCCGGGAACGCAGGAACGGATGCCGCGGACGGCGTCGCATGACACCCGCAGTCTTCTCCCACGGCAGCCTCCGGCTCTACCTGCTGAGCCTGCTGGACGAGTCCCCCAAGCACGGATACGAACTCATCCAGGCTCTGAGCGACCGCTTCGGCGGCACCTACAGCCCGAGCGCCGGCACGATCTATCCGCGCCTGTCGAAGCTCGAAGAAGAGGGACTCGTCACCAAGACCACGGTCGGCCGCAAGACGGTGTACGCCATCACCGATGCCGGACGCACGGAACTGCAGACTCGGGCATCCGAGTTGGACGACATCGAGAACGAGGTCACGGACTCACTGCGCCGCATGGCCGACGAGGTGCGGGCCGGGGTGAACCAGGCGATGAAGAGCCTGCGCGCCGACCTCGCTGCTGCAGCCCGCGACGCGAAGCGCGATGCCCAGGCCGCAACGGGCGGGGGTGCCCCGAAGGATGCCACGCCCGACCCGCGCGCCGAATCCCGCTTCGCCCTCCGCCAGGCCGAGATCGTGCTGAACGAGTTCCGGCAGCAGGTGCGCGCGGACCTGCGCCGCGCATCCGGACGCACCGGCATCCCGGATGCCGCCATCACCGAACTGCGCGACGGCCTCACCCGCCTGCGCACGGAACTGCTGGACCGCCTGCCGCTCTGAGCGCGGTTCACGCGAGGCACCGCGTCCCTTGTCCCGAGCCGCCCCTTCCTTGTCGATCCACCCCGCGGTTCACGTGAAGAGCTGGGTGGATCGACAACAGAATGCGGGCTCGAGCGACCGCGGCAAGACGGAGGACGGGGAACCGGGCGCGCACATCGGACCGACGCGCCGGGCCTCGCTCGGCACGTTCACCCTTCAGCGACTCTTCGGTTCACACCGTCGGCGCGAGGCGGCGCGGGTCACGCCGTGCGGCCGACTGGTCAGGCCGCCCGCCCGGTCTCTGTCACGGTGCCATTCGGGCAACGCAGGAACACGTGACCCTCCGACTTCTCCGTGTTGTGACCGGCCAGCGGCAGCCCGCACAACGGGCAGGCCGTGCTGTGCGGCGGCTCGGCGTCGTAGGGGCCGAGCGACGCCGGCCCCAGAAGCGGGACCAGCTTGCCGTCCAGCCACTCGACCGCCTGGGTCAGACCGTGCGCGTGGACCGTTTCGCCACCTGTTCGTCGTGGCATGCCTTCAGGGTAGGTCGGCGTCCCCGGCCCGAACCCACCCTTTTGCGAACCGTGCGGCGACGTCGGATCGCCGCCGACGCGGAATCGGTTCGAAAACCCGTTCCGAACGGGCATTTCGTCCCCGAATCCGAGCGCCCGCCGTTACAACGCTGTACGTTCGCTTGACACCGCGACGCGCCGACTTGACAGTCATTAGGCAGGTAGTAGTGTCGTCCCTCGTGACAAATGAGGGGAAGGTCCCCGGGCTCGATGGTCGCTCTGCAAAACGGTGGCTGATCGGGGATCCCCTACCCAGCGAGAAGCTCGAGGGACAACTCCTCCCCAAGCACCTGGCACTGCCGATCTTCGCCAGCGACGCACTGTCCTCCGTGGCCTACGCTCCTCAGGAGCTCATGATGGTGCTGCTGGTCGGCGGCACCGCGTTCCTCGCGTTCTCCCCGTGGATCGCGCTCGCCGTCGTCGTGCTCATGCTCACCGTCGTCGCGTCGTACCGCCAGCTGGTCAAGGCGTATCCGTCCGGCGGCGGCGACTACGAGGTGGCGCACAAGAACCTCGGCGAGAAGGCCGGGCTGATCGTGGCATCCGCTCTGCTCGTCGACTATGTGATGACCGTCGCCGTCTCGGTCGCCAGTGGCGTGGACAACATCATCTCCGCATTGCCATGGCTCAGCGGGTTCCGCGTCGAGCTCGCCGTCGCCTTCGTCATCCTCATCGCGGGCATGAACCTGCGCGGCGTGCGCGAGGCCAGCAAGGCGTTCGCCATCCCGACCTACGTCTTCATCGGGTCGATCGGCGTGATGGTCGCCACCGCGCTCATCCGCACGGCGCTCGGCTTCGCGCCGGTCGCCGAGTCAGCCGGCTACGAGGTGAAGGCCCAGGGCCTCGCCCAGGCCGCCGTCGTACTCCTTCTTCTGCGCGCCTTCTCGAGCGGATGTTCCGCCCTGACCGGTGTCGAGGCCGTCGCCAACGGTGTGCCGGCGTTCCGCACGCCGAAGATCCGCAACGCCCGCACCACGCTGCTCCTCATGGGCGGCATCGCCATCTTCCTGTTCGCCGGGCTGATGGCCATCGCGCTGATCAGCGGCGTGCACTACGCGGAGAATCCGTGCGATCTCATCGGATGGAAGGGATGCAGCACACAGCCGCAGCGCTCGCTCATCGCGCAACTGGCATCCGCGACGTTCGGCAACAACTCCATACCGTTCTTCATCGTGCAGGCGGCAACGGCCGTCGTCCTGCTGCTGGCCGCCAACACGGCGTTCAACGGATTCCCGCTGCTCGGATCCGTTCTCGCCCGTGACTCCTACGCCCCCAAGGCGCTCTCCACCCGCGGCGACCGCCTGGTCTTCTCGAACGGCGTCATCGCGCTGGCGCTGGCGGCGATCCTCCTGCTGGTCATCTACCAGGCCAACCTCACCAACCTGATCCAGCTGTACATCATCGGTGTGTTCGTCTCGTTCACACTCGGCCAATCGGGCATGGTGAAGCACTGGATCGGGATGCTGCGCGACAGCGATGCCAGGCGGCAGGCGAAGGATCGCGGCACGATCATCCGCAGCATGTCGATCAACGCGTTCGGTGCTCTGCTCACCTTCAGCGTTCTCGTCGTCGTGACCATCACCAAGTTCACGCACGGTGCGTGGCTGGTGTTCATCATGATGCCGATCCTGTTCCTGCTCATGATGGGCGTGAACCGCTACTACCGCGACGTGGCCAAGGAGGTCGAGGTCGACCCGACGACGACCTTCGGCGCGAGCGGCGACCATGCGATCGTGCTCGTCGGCAAGATGCAGAAGCCGGTGCTCAAGGCGCTCGACTACGCGATCGCCGCCCGTCACCAGTCCATCGAGGCCGTGCACCTCTCCGTCGAGGAAGAGTCGACGGATATCCTGCAGCAGCAGTGGCACGACATGAACATCCATGTGCCGCTCACGATCATCGAGTCGCCGTACCGCGACTTCGGCGTTCCGCTCGCGAAGTACATCAAGCACCGCCGCGAGGAACACGGATCCGAGGTCACAACGGTGTACCTGCCGCAGTACATCGTCGGCCACTGGTGGGAGTCGTTCCTGCACAACCACCGTGCCCGCCGCATCTCCAAGCAGCTCATGCTGATCCACGGCGTGACGATCGCCCTCGTGCCATGGCTGCTGGACTCGTCCGAGCTGATCTATGGACGCCGCTCTCGTCCGCTGCCCGGACAGGATCGCCGCGGCGAGCCGATCCGTGCCATCCCGCGTCGTCCGCTCGCTCCTGCCGTGCCGAATGTCTCGGGGCGCGGGCGCCGCGATGCTTCGGCGCAGACCGGATCCGTCACGGATGCCTCGGGCAAGGTTGCCCCGCGCGGCGCGGACACGACGGGTACGGACACACCGCCGACTCAACCGGACACGACGAAGTCGCACTCGCACGCCGGCCGTCACTGAGCGCTGCGCACTGCGCACTGCGCACTGAGCGTTGAGCTACCGAGCCGGACAGCGCTGAGCCCGGGGCGAGTCGCGACCCAGTGACAGGTCGCCGCCCGAGACCGGCCATCGACGATCTCAGGACGCGTCGGGAACAACGGGCGGGTGGGACGACCGCACCACGAGTTCCGGGGTGACGAGACGGTGCCGGCTGGTGTCGGCACCGCTGTCCGTGAGCAGTTCCAGCACCGCGTGCGCCACGTCGTCCAGCCTCTGGTCGACGCTCGAGAACCCCATCGCCGTGGAAACCGGCGTGTTGTCGAATCCCACGACGGGAAGGCCGCCCTGCGTCTGCACCACGGCGCCGAGCGCGAGGCTGTCGCTCGCCGCGACCACGGCTTCAAGGTCGCCGACGCGGCCCGCGAGCCGGGAGGATGCCTCGCGCGCCGCCGCCACCGTGTCGACGGCGTTCTCGCGCAGCCGGTCGAGATCGTGATCGAGTCCGGCCGCGGTCATGGCATCCTGCCAGCCCCCAGCGCGCTCGTCGCCGGTCCCGGAACCGGATGGCCAGCCGAGGAACCCGACCCTGGTGAACCCACGTGCCAGCATCGACTCGGTGGCGGCTCTGACGCCAGCCCGTCCGTCGACATCGACCCACGAGTGACGGAGGTCGTTCATGTCGTCGATGCCCCACGGACGTCCGAACGTGACGAACGTCTGACCGTGGTCGATCAGCCACTCCGTGCGCGGATCGCCGTAGAACGTCGAGGTCAGCACGAACGCGTCGACGTCGGACCCGTCGACGAGGCGTCCGAACTGACGGATCTCGTCCTCGGGGCTGGTCGCGGTGAACAGCAGGATGCGCAGGCCCACGGCATCCGCCTGCTCGGTGAGCGCGTGCAGGAAGCGGTCGAGGATCGAGCCGGAGATGCCGTCGACCATGGGATCGAGCCGGATCCCGATGGTCGAGCTCTTCTGGGTGCGCAGACGCCGTGCGGAGGCGTGCGGCCGGTAGCCGAGGGTCTCGATGGCCCGTTGCACGCGCTCCCTGGTGTCCGGTCGCACGATGTCGGGCGAGTTCAGCACATTCGACACGGTCTGCCTCGAGACGCCGGCCACGCGAGCGACATCGTGCACGGTGGGCAGCTTCGGCATCGAGTGAGCTCCTTCGCAGCGACGGCGGGGCGCGGCCTTGACAGGACATCCAGCGCCGAATTAGTTTGACGGTACACGCATTTGAACGATCAAACCAACTGTCCACAGTGAATTTGATCGTTCAAGTCGCGGGCCGATGGCATTGCGTTCAGACTCCGCAGCAGACCAGGCGACGAAGCCTCGACGGACACCCCCGGCACGACGACAGCACGGCCGAGAGCTCATCAGCCGTGACAAAGCACCAAACCATGCACACGAGGAGTCTCACCATGCAAAGACGCACACGATGGTTGGCATCGGGCGCACTCGCGGTCGCCACGGCGCTCGCACTGAGCGCCTGCGGTTCCGGATTCAGCAGCGGCAGTTCCACGACAGGGGCGCTGTCCTCGTCGAACAAGTCGCTCACCGTGATGATCGGCTCGAGCGGCGACGCCGAGACGAAGGCGGTGACGAATGCCGTGGCCTCCTGGTCCAAGTCCTCCGGCACCGGCGCCAAGGTGGTCGCCGCCAACAACCTCGACCAGCAGCTCGCCCAGGGCTTCGCGGCGAAGAAGCCGGCCGACGTGTTCTACCTCTCCACCGGATCCCTCGCCGGATACGCCTCCAACGGATCCCTGCTCGCGTACGGCGACCAGCTGAAGAACAAGTCGGACTTCTATCCCTCGCTCGTGAAGAGCTTCACGTACGACGGCAAGCTCTACTGCGCACCGAAGGACTTCTCGACGCTCCAGCTCATCGTGAACAACGACGACTGGAAGGCAGCGGGCCTCACCTCCGCCGACTACCCCAAGACCTGGGATCAGCTCGACGCCGTCGCGCAGAAACTCAGCACCGGGGGTCGGACCGGCCTCGTGGTGAGCGGCCAGTACGAGCGGCTGGGCGCCCTCATGGTGCAGAACGGCGGCAACCTGATGAACGCCACCAGCACGAAGGCGACCGCGAACAGCAGCCAGAACGTTCAGGCGCTCGACTTCGCCAAGAAGATGCTCAACGACGGCGCGATGAAGTTCGCCGCGGATGTCGGAGCCGGGTGGGGCGGCGAGGCGTTCGGCAAGAACCTCGGCGCGATGACCATCGAGGGCAACTGGATCTCGGGCGCCATGCAGTCCGACTACCCGAGCGTGAAGTACACGGTCGTCCCACTGCCGTCGGGATCCGCGGGAAAGGGAACTCTGCAGTTCACGAACTGCTGGGGCATCGCCGCCGACAGCCCGAACCAGAAGGCCGCCCTCGGCCTCGTGGAGAAGCTGACCAGCACGAGCGACCAGCTCGCCTTCGCGAAGGCGTTCGGCGTGATGCCCTCCATCCAGTCGGCCGCCGCCGACTGGAAGAAGCTGTACCCGCAGTACACGCCGTTCCTCGACGCGGCCTCGTACGCCGAGGGCGTCCCGACCGCGAAGGGGGCGTCCGACGTGGTGGCCGATCTGGACTCGAAGCTGGGTCAGCTGAAGACCGGCGATCCGCAGGCGATCCTCGACACTACGCAGAAGAACCTCGAAGCGCTGCTGAAGTAGAGCCATGACGGCGACCACTGCAGGGCGGACGCGTCGCGCCGGATTCGGAGGGATCCGGCGCGGCGAGGCCGCATCGGGCTGGCTCTTCACGGCGCCCGTGCTGATCATCCTCGGCGTGTTCCTGGTGATCCCGGTGCTCATGGCGCTCTGGGTGAGCTTCTCCGACTGGAACGGCAACGGGAGCCCGTTCTCGTCGGGAGTGCACTTCGTCGGGACCGAGAACTACTCGACGATCCTGATCGGCGGCGGCCTCGCGGAGAGCGACTTCGGCACTGCGCTGAAGAACAACGTCTGGTACGTGATCTTCGTGGTGCCGCTGCAGACGGCCCTGGCCCTCGCTCTCGCCCTGCTCGTGAACCGAACGATGCTCAAGGGCCGCGGCTTCTTCCGCACCGCGTACTACTTCCCGTCGGTGACGAGCTCCGTCGCCATCACCGTGCTCTGGCTGTTCCTCTTCAGCACGACGGGAACCGTGAACCAGATGCTCGCCTGGATGGGCATCTCGGGGCCGAACTGGTTCAACGAGCCCAGCGGCCTGATCCAGAACGGGCTCGCGGCGATCGGCATCCATCAGGGTCCGGCGTTCCTCACGGGCAACACCTTCCTCGGCGTCTCGTTCTGGGACTGGCTCGGCGGCCCGTCCGTCGCGATGTTCGCGTTCATCGTGATGGCCGTGTTCACGACGAGCGGCACGTTCATGCTGCTCTTCGTCGCGGCGCTGCAGAACCTCAGTCCCGACATCGACGAGGCCGCAATGGTCGACGGCGCGAACGGCTGGCAGCGGTTCTGGCGGGTCACGCTGCCTCAGCTGCGGCCGACACTGTTCACCGTGCTGACCCTCGGCCTCATCGGATGCTGGCAGGTCTTCGACCAGATCTACACCGGCACCCAGGGCAATCCGGCCAAGACGACGCTCACGCCCGCGTACCTCTCGTACCAGAGCGCGTTCCAGAACCAGGCGTGGGGACAGGGTGCCGCGATCGCCTTCATCCTGTTCGTGATCATCGTGGCGTTCACGCTGCTGCAGCGCTGGATCCTGAGCGAGAAGAAGGTCTCGCGGCGCCGCATCCGCGCCTACTCGCCAGAGATGGCGGCCAGGGCGCGCGCGACGAACGGGGCCGAACAGACGAGAGGTGCCGCGCGATGACGACGACTCATGCCCCGCTGGTGGCGGCCCAGGCGAGGGGCGACAACGAGCCCCGCACCGGCCGCAGGCCGGAACGACGCAGATGGACGGGACGTTCGATCACGGGTCGCGTCGTGCTCTACGTGCTGCTGATCGCCGTCGCCGCCGTGTACATCTATCCGTTCCTCATCCAGGTGGCCACGTCGTTCAAGACGGATCCGGATGCCGCCGCGAACGCGGCCTCACTGATTCCGCAGACCTGGACGACGGCCGCGTATCAGAAGCTGTTCCTCAGCTCGGACTTCCCGCTCTGGTTCAAGAACTCCGTGATCGTGACGGTCTTCGTGACTCTGGGGCGGGTGTTCTTCGACTCTCTGGCCGGCTATGCGCTCGCGAGGCTGCACTTCCGCGGCCGCAACGTGGTCTTCGCCGGCCTCGTCGCGGTGATGAGCGTGCCGCTCGTTGTGCTGCTCATCCCGAAGTTCCTCGTGATCAACACGCTGGGCATCTACGACTCGTACACGGGCATGATCCTGCCGCTGCTCGTGGACGCCGCAGGAGTCTTCATCATGAAGAACTTCTTCGAGTCCATCCCGGTGAGCGTGGAGGAGCAGGCGCGGATCGACGGAGCCGGCACGTTCCGGCTGTTCTGGTCGGTGGTGCTGCCGATGGCGACGCCTGCGCTCATCACCATCGTCATCCTGTCGTTCCAGGGATCGTGGAACGAGCTGAGCCACTTCATCATCTCGACGCAGAGTCCGCAGCTGACCACCTTGACGAAGGGCGTCGCATCACTCGCCAGCGGGCAGCTGAGCCAGGGGACGCAGTATCCGCTCAAACTGGCCGCCGCCGCCATCATGACCATTCCCGTCGCCATCGTCTTCTTCATCTTCCAGCGCAGGATCCTCAATTCCAGCGAGGGCGCGGTGAAGGAGTAGGCGCCGAGACCGCCGAAGGAAACCATGCAACAGAACCGACAACCCTTCCTCAACGACCAGGTCATCGTCCTGCGCGCGCCGACCCAGGTGTGGAGCGACCGCGGCGGCGATGCCGGACGGGAGAGCATCCACGGCCTTTATCACGGGGACGTCCGCGTGCTCGCCGGCGTGAACCTGACCGCCGACGGCGAGCGCCCGGAGTGGATCTCGGTGGCGGCGCACGGGGCATCCGGCGCCACGTTCACCGGGGTGCTGCGGCACCTCGACGGCGATGGCGCGGATCCGCGCGTTCGGATCGAGCGGGTACGAGAGGTGACGGCCGACTCCGTGGTGGAGCGGATCGTCATCCGGTCAGCGCGCGACGTGCCCGTGCGCACACGCATCACCGTTGAGCTGCGCCCGGACTTCGCGCCCATGCAGGACGTCAAGGCCGGCATCCGCCGGGGCAACATGTCGACGGCCGAAGAGACGGCATCCGGTGTGCGGTGGACCGGCGGCGCGACGACGGCAGAGCTGCGGGCACGGGACGCTGAACTGCGCCCGACGGAGTCCGGAGTCACCGCCGAGTGGGACGTGCTGCTCGCCCCCAACGGGTCGACGACGCTGCTCTGGCGCATCGACCTCTCCGACGCGGACGCCGTGGTCTCCGGCGCGATCGGTGATCCAGCGTGGAGCGATCTCACCATCAGCACCGGCGACTCCCGCCTCTCCCGCTGGGTGACCACCGCGCTGTCGGATCTCGACGCCCTGCGCATGACGTCGGCTCTGGCTCCCGGCGAGGAGTTCCTGGCGGCGGGCGCTCCCTGGTTCTTCACGCTGTTCGGCAGGGATTCGCTCTGGGCTGCGCGCTTCCTCCTGCCCGTGTCGACGACGCCGGCGCTGTCCACGCTCCGCGTGCTGGCGGCGGCGCAGGGCACGAAGACGGATCAGGAGACGGCGGAGCAGCCGGGCAAGATCATGCACGAGCTGCGCGCCACCGAGCTGAACCTGGAGGGCGGCCACAGCGGGAGCATCACCCTGCCGCCGCTCTACTACGGCACCATCGACGCCACCCCGCTGTGGATCTGCCTGCTGCACGACGCGTGGCGATGGGGCGAGCAGGAGGACGAGATCGCCTCGCTCCTTCCGCACCTCGAGGCGGCGCTGGCGTGGATGCGAGACCACGGCGACAGCGACGGCGACGGCTTCCTCGAGTATGCGGACACGACAGGACACGGACTCGCCAACCAGGGCTGGAAGGACTCCGGCGACTCGATCCAGTGGCGCGACGGCACGCTCGCCGAAGGACCCATCGCGCTCTGCGAGGTGCAGGCCTACGCCTACGAGGCAGCCGTGCACGGCGCCGACCTGCTCGACCGCTTCGGACGTCCAGGAGCCGCGGAATGGCGCGCGTGGGCCGCCGCGCTCGCCGAGCGGTTCCGAGAGGCGTTCTGGGTCGACGACCCGGAGGGCGGCCGGTATCCGGCCGTAGCCCTTGACGCCGGCAAGCGCCGCGTTGACACTCTCACGAGCAATATCGGACACCTCGTCGGCACGGGCCTGCTCAACGCCGAGGAGGAACGCGAGGTCGCCGACCGGCTGACCTCGCCGCGACTCGATTCCGGATTCGGGCTGCGCACCATGGCAACCGATTCGGCCGGATACTGGCCGCTCAGCTATCACGGCGGTTCCGTGTGGGCCCACGACACAGCGATCGCCATCGCCGGGCTGGGACGCGCCGGCCTCGCGGACAGATCCGACGGCCTCGTCGATGGTCTTCTGCGCGCGGCCGAGCGCTTCGACTTCCGGATGCCGGAACTCCACTCGGGCGACGCCGCTGCGCAGACGACCGCGCCGGCCCCCTACCCGGCCGCGTGCCGGCCGCAGGCGTGGTCGGCGGCCGCGGCGGTAGCCGTGCTGACCACCCGGCTCGGCCTCCGGCCGGATGGATCCGACCTCGTTGTCGCACCCGTCCCTGCCGCCGGCAGCATCGACGTCCGGGGAATCCGCGTCGGACGGCACCGTTACGCCGTGCGGGTCGCAGACGGCGTCACCGAGGTCGCGGAACTGGACCCGGACGCGGCTGCCTCACGGTAGGGGCAGCAACAGGGCCGGGTGCGATGGCCGATCGGCACCTCCCGGCCCCGGTCGTTCAGGTCCGCGCGTCCCGCGTGCGGGCTCCGGCCGAAGCGGATCGGGCCGGCTCAGAGCATCGCCATGATCTGGCGGGCGATGATGCGGCCCGATCGGTTCGCTCCGACGGTGGAGGCGAAGGGGCCGTATCCGGCGAGGAAGACGCGCGGATCCGTCCACACCTGACCGGACTCCACGGACACCCCGCCCTCCTTCTCGCGGAGCTTGAGGGGGGCCAGGTGTCGGAGCTCCGGGCGGAACCCGGTGGCCCAGATGAGGGCATCCGCCGGGGTGAACGATCCGTCGCGCCAGCGCACGCCGTCGGGCTCGATGGACGCGAACATCGCTCGCTCCTTCAGCACTCCGCGCGAGATTCCAGCAGCCACCTTGCGCGTGAGCGGAACTCCGGTGGCGCTCACGACGCTGGGGAGGGCCTTGCCGGCGCGGGCAGCGGCATCAGCATCGCGCACGGCGGCGATGCCGCCTTCGATGGTGCGCACGTGCTCGGTGCTGTAGTCGATCGGACGTCTGGATGCCCAGGAGACGCTGCCCGCGATGTGCTCCAGTTCGAGCAGGAAGCCGACCGCACTCGTGCCGCCGCCAACGACGACGACGTTCTGACCGCGGAACTCCTCAGCAGAGACGTAGCCGTTGGTGTGCACATGCCGTCCGCGGAATGTACTCGCGCCCGGATAGTAGGGGACGAACGGCGAACCCCACGTACCCGTCGCATTGACGAGGATCTGGGTCGCCGTCGCGCCCTCCGAGTGGTGCACGACGAGGTCTGCGCGACTGTTCCGCACGTCGGACACGACGATCGGACGATGCACCTTGAGGTCGAAGTGATCTTCGTATCGGCGGTAGTAGCCGGAGACGATGTCCTTGGCCGGCAGCGTGCGATCGGCGTTCTCGAAACTGAGGCCAAGCTCGTCCATGCCGGGGAGGTCGTTGACCTTGTGGGCACTGCCCAGACGCAGCGCATCCCACCTGAATTGCCACGCGCCACCCGTGACGGGACCGCGATCGAGCACGACGAAATCGACGTCGGGCTCGAGCTGGAAACGCCGGAGGTAATAGGCGACAGCGAGGCCGGCTTGGCCGGCGCCGATGATCACCACCTGGGGGCGGGCGGGGACTTTGGACACGGTATATACCATCATGCCCTGCTGGGACGGCAGCCCAGGCCGACGAGTGCCCTCATGCTAAACTGGCCGCTAGTTTTTATTTCCCATCCATAGTCCCGAGTGAGCGTTATCCGCCCCGGGCCTGTCATCGTGAGGGGGTCTCGCATGGGGCGCGGCCGTCAGAAGGCGAAGCACACGAAAATCGCTCGTGAGCTGAAGTCCTACAGCCCGACTGTGGACTACAACAAGCTCGAGGAAGAACTCACAGGTCACGCGCACGACGATGATCGCTACGCGGCCTGGGCAGACTACGAGCCCGACGGCTACCAGTCAGAGGACTACGACCACCGGGAGCGCTCGGCGGGCTGATCCGCGTGCATACCGCAACGCGCATCCTTCCGGGTGCGCGTTTTGCGTTGCGGGGACTGCCGACGGGTTCACTGCTCGACCTGACGATCGTCGAGCGGTCCGACGGTTCGGCTGAAGGACCGGTTCCGACGAGTTCGACCGCCGGTTCGACTCGACCGACGGTCTGGGTCAGTCGCGGTGCGACACCTCGCCGATGTGCAGGGTGGCACGCGGTCGCGACATGAAGACGTCGACGTCGTCTTCGGTGTCGACGGCGAATCCGAAACGCTCGTAGAGCCGACGTGCCCGGCTGCCCTGGAGCACGTTGAGGCGATGCGGGCGGGCGTCCGTCTCGGGAGCGGATGCCGCGCCGGCGGATCCCTCATCCGTCTCGCCCGCAGACACTGCCTCCGTCGACACAGAATCCACCGGTACAGCTCCTGCAGAGCCAGATTCTGCAGACAACACCGATGCCAGCACCGACGTTCCGACGCCGAGCCCTTGTACTGCAGGGTCGAGGTAGAAATGCTCGATCCAGATGCCGTCCCCTTCGGGACGGACCGTGACGGATCCCACCGGCTCGTCGTCCACCAGGATGACCGTGGTGAGTTCCGGGTGGAACGCGTCGCGCAGACGCCGGCGCACGCGCACCTCGTCGTAGCGGCCGAGTCGGGTGAGGTCGTCCCTGAGCACGACCGCCCTCAGCTCCGCGATCCAGTCGAGGTCGTCGAGCGTGGCGGCGCGGAGTGCGATCTGCATGCTCCGACCTTAGGTGGTGCGCCGGCACGGATCCGACGCGACTGCGGACACCAACGGCTCGCGTTGCGGTCCGCTGGCGACGACACGGTGGCGGCGGATGGTGCCGAGGGAGGTCAGAGCCAGCCGTTCGCCGCGGCTTGCGCCGCGGCATCCGCTCGGTTGCGGGCACCCGTCTTGCCGATGGCCGCCGACAGGTGGTTGCGCACCGTGCCCTGGGAGAGGTGCAGTTCGCGTGCGATCTCGTTGACCGTGCCGCCTCGGGCGGCGACTCGCAGCACCTCGGTCTCGCGCTGGGTCAGCGGCGAGACGCCTGATGCGAGCGACTCAGCGGCGAGCGCCGGATCCACCACGCGCAGTCCCTGCGCCACCCGTCGCACAGCATCGGCGAGCTGTGCCGCCGGGGTGTCCTTGACGACGAATCCGCTCGCGCCGGCCTCCATGGCGCGGCGCAGGTATCCGGGCCGTCCGAACGTGGTCACGATGAGCGACCTGCAGGCCGGGAGCTGCCTGTGCAGCTGTTCGGCGACGGCGAGGCCGTCGAGTCCCGGCATCTCCACGTCGAGGAGTGCGACCTGCGCGTTCGTCTCCCTTGCGGCATCCAGCACCTCGTCGCCGCGACCCACCTGGGCCACGACCGTCAGGTCGGATTCGAGCTCGAGGAGCGCCGCGAGCGCGCCGCGCACCAACGCCTGGTCGTCGGCCAGCAGGAGCCGGATGCTCTCGGTCACGACACGTCTCCGCTGCGCCGCAACGGTCGCGCGGAAGGTCCTCGACCGGTTGCGACGCGCACCGCCACGACGCTGCCGCCGTCCTCACCGGGTTCGATGCTGAATTCGGCACCGACCCGTACTGCGCGCTCGCGCATGCCGTCGACGCCGTTGCCTCGCGCAGTGCGCTGGTCGGACTGAACGGCGACCACCGGCATCCCGATTCCGTCGTCTCCGATGATGATGGCCCTCTTCTCCAGTGCGACCCAGCAGTTCTTCGCGCGCGCATGCCGCACCACGTTCGTGATGGACTCGCGCAGCACCCACGCGAAGGTCTCGCGCAGCTCGGGCGCCACCACGTCGGTCGAGGTCGGCAGGTGCGGCACGATATCCGCGGCCACGAGCGCTGCGTGCGCCGCCGACAATTCCGTCTCGAGCGTCATCGCGCGGTACCCGGCGACGGATGCCCGCAGGTCGGCCAGTGCCGCACGAGACAGTCTCTCGATGTCGGCGAGCTCCTCTTCCGCGCGTTCCGGCTCCCGCGACACGAGGCGCCTTGCCAGCTCGCTCTTCACCGTCACGACGGTGAGGGAGTGGCCGAGCACGTCGTGCATGTCGCGGGCGAACCGTTCGCGCTCGTCCACGACCGCCAGCCTCGCGATCTCGCTCTGAGCATCGCGCAGCCGTTGCACGGCCTGGATCTGCTGTGCGAAGGCGAACATCATGACGCCGATCGATGCAGTGAGCGCCACCGAGTACCAGTAGTCGGCGAAGGTTCCGGTCAAGACGATCACCGTCAGCTGGGCGATGACGATGACGAGGATGGTCAGCAGCGTGAAGGCTCGCGGCTGCCAGCTCATGGCCGACATCACGGGCACGAAGATCCACAGCCAGATGACGTTCTCGCCGATCATCGGGATACCCAGACAGGTGATCGCGATGAAGACGGCATACGATGCCGCGGCCACCGGCCACGGCCTGCCCCAGATCAGCGGTGGGGTGACGACGTAGATCGCGGCGATCAACGCGATGAGCGCCGTCATCAGGATGCCGGCGACGACCGGAGGCTTGTTGCTCCAGATCAGGACGATCGGGATGACGAGGTAGATGAGTCCCCAGATCGAACCCCAGTACCACTTGCGCGCACCCGGATGACCGAGCCGCGCCTTGGTCTCCGCCCACCAGCCGATGCGTGAGACCCGCGCGATTTCCGTAGGGCCGAACGGCGGACGCGGATGATCCAGTGAGGCGGGCTCGCCCAGGGTGGGCGCACCCCGAACAGACGCATCGTGAGCGGATGCATCATCGGCGTCGGCAGCGCGCTTGGCGGTCACGCAGTTCAGCGTAGGCTCCACGGACGCCGGATCTCCGAGGTCGCGCGCGCCGAACGGCACATCCCACGATTCGGGGATGTGCCGCTCGGACCCAGTCGGCTCGGGATTCGGAGCCATGTCGAGTGCTGACCTCACTGGCGCGCCGCGTCACGGCGGTAGCGCCAGACGACGAGCGCTCCGAGAACCAGCGTCCAGGCGACGAGCACCAGCACGGGGGCGAGGACGTCGCCGGAGAGATGGGCGCCCATCTGACCCAGCCGGTTGAGCCAGTACGACGGCACGAACTGGGAGATGTCCGTCATCCAGCTGGGCAGTACCGAGAGCGGCACCCACAGGCCGCCCAGGATGGCTAGCCCGAAGAAGATCACCATGAAGAGCGGCTGTGCGAACTGAAGTTTCGCGAACTGGCCGATCAGCACGGCGATGAACGCGAACGGGATGACGCCGAACCAGAGTCCGAGCGCCGCCATCGCCCAGCCGGCGAAGCTCAGCGCTGGGTGGAAGACCAGCACCGAGATCGTGATGATGACGAGGATGCTGGCCAGCGCCACGACGAGCGCCGCGGTGACCTTGGAGACGAGGTATCCCATACCGCTCAGGCGGGTGAGCCGCAGTTGACGGTTCCAGCCGACCGATCGTTCCGCGACGATCGAGAACGCCTGGCCGAGCGCGGCCATCATGCCGCCGTAGCCGGCCATCTGCACGGTCGTGACGACGATCCAGGGGAGGCCGGTGACGTGGTCGACCGCGCCGCCCGATCCGTAGATGCTGCCGAAAAGCAGAAGCATGCCGATCGGGAGGAGGAAGGTGAAGACCAGGGAGGCGACGTTCCTCAGTTGGCGCAGGGACTCGAGTCCCAGGTAGGTGATGCTCATGAGCGGTCTCCGATCAAGGTCGATTCGTCTGTCGGCTGTCGCCGCTGGTCGAGCATGTCGCGCTCCCTCTGGTCGAGGTCTAAACCGGCGTCCCTGGAAGTGGTTCCGACGAGCTCGACCGGCGGTGCGGTGCCGGCATTCGTCGTCAGCGCGAGGAACGCGTCGTCCATGGAGTGGGCCGTCACCTCGATGTCGTGAACGTCGTCGTGGTTCGAGAGAAGTGTGCGGAGGGCTGCATCGGGGTCGTCGCTCACGATGGTGAGCACGTCTCCCCTGCGGTCGACCGTTCGTACGCCGGGCAGCTCGTACAGCTCGGCAGCGGCATCCGCTGTCCAGGCGAAGTCGAACGTCGCGCGGATGCGACGCCCGGCCACCACCGCCTTGACCTCGGCGGGTGCGCCGTCGGCGACCACTCTGCCGTCTGCCAGCATCACGATGCGGTCGGCGTAGGCATCCGCTTCGTCGAGGTAGTGCGTGGCGAAGACCACCGTGCGGCCGGCATCGGTGAACTCACGCATCGACTGCCAGAACGTGCGGCGGGCCTCGACGTCCATGGCGGCCGTCGGCTCGTCGAGGAAGATGAGGTCGGGGTTCGAGACGATGGCCACCGCGAACCGCGCACGCTGCAGCTGCCCGCCGGACAGCTTGCGCACCTTCTGCTTCGCGATGTCGGCTACCCGGGCGCGCTCGAGCGCTTCCTGCACGGGGAGCGGATGCCTGTGCGCGGCAGCGATGAGCGAGACTGCCTGCCGAACGGTGAGGTCGGGCAGGAGCGCACCGCCCTGCAGCATGGCCCCGACGCGTCCCTCGTCGATGGCGGATCGCGGATTCCCGCCGAACAGTGTGGCGCTGCCTGCGGTCGGCGTGGCGAATCCCAGGGCGAGGTCGATGCTCGTCGACTTGCCGGCGCCGTTCGGGCCGAGCAGGGCGACCACCTCCCCGGACTGGATCGTCAGGTCGATGCCGTCGACCGCCGTGATCGACCCGAAGGTCTTGCGCAGGCCCGTCAACTGGATGACCGGGGCCTCGATGGCTGGTGTCGTGTTCACGCTTCTCATCGAAGCGCTCGGCGGATGCCGACGCCTCGGCCGCGCATCACCTCACGGCCGTGACATTTGTCACTTACCGGTCCGACGGCACCATGAAGACGGTCCAGTCCTCGTCCGCCCAGCTGATCGGTGCATCCGGATCCTTGCGGTTCAGACGGTACGACGGATCAGCATCCCGGCGCATCCGCACCGACGCGTGCACCATCGCGTCATCAGGGATGCGACGGTGGGTGGTGCCGATGAGGTGGTAGGCCCACGGATCCTTGTTCACGCGGTTGGCTCCGTCGGCGAGCCCCTCCACCACGCTGCAGAACTTGCGGTACTGGGCATCCCAGGCTCCGTCGCGGAGCAGGAAGTCGCGGCCGGCGCCCTCGAAGACCCACTTCAGGGCGATCCTCGCCAGGTCGTTGTTGTCGAAGGTTCCGCCGACGTCGCAATGCACGCCGGAGAACCACACCTCCTCGAACCGCGGATTCGGCTTTACCGGCGAATAGCGGAACTGCAGTCGCCACTCGTCGATGGCGACTGCGTGCCTGAGCTTCTTCACGTTCGACAGGTTGTAGGTCTCGGCCCAGTCCAGGTTGCCGAGTCCGCCGAACCACGACTCGACGGTGTCCCAGATGCCGAGGTACTCGACGGGGACGGCGTGGATGTCCCGCTCCCCGAGGCTGGTCAGGAACTCGTCCGGTGCGCTGCCGGGAGGAGCGGCGACGGGCTGTCCCTGCGTTCCCCAGCACAGGGCATCCGCGAACTCCTTCGCCTCGGCTGCGCGCGCGTCCCTCGCCTTCTGAGTGCGAACGGGCTTGACGTACTCCTTCACCGCGTACTCGACGAGGTTCTCGGAGCCGGCGCGGAGCATCCCGGGCCGCGCCAGCATTCCTGCCAGGGCACGCGCCGTGTACGCCCCGCGGCTGAAGCCGAAGATGTACACGCGGTCGCCCGGCCGGTACCGATCCATCAGCCAGGCGTACGCCTGCGTGACGTTGGTCTTCATGCCGAGGCCGAACGCCAGACCGCACAGACGCGAGAACGCCTTGCCGATCTTGCCGACAGCGCCCGCCGCAGGCAGCGTACCCACACCGGGGTCGTAGTACGCGAGCTGCTCCTTCGGATGATCGAGGTCGAGCATCATGAAGACCTTCGCCGCGTTCGTCGGATGGCTGTCGAGCAGATTGTTCGTGCCGTCCAGGCAGATCACGATGTTCTTCGGCGGGGGCGCCACATCCTGCGCCGCCGGATCGCCGCCCGTGTTCGGTTGTACGTCGCTCACGATCATGACGCCCCCCTCGCCGCCAGTCTCGGGGTCATCATAAGAACGACTGTGCGACGGATGGGACCCCCCTGAACGTGGGGCGTGGGGCGTCTATGCAGCCGGCTTGCGCGCCTCCAGCAGGATTCGCGCACTGTACGAAACGAACACGCCGTCACGGCGGATGATCGCATCCAGCTCGCGGAGGCGTTCGCGATAGCGCTCGACCGTGAAGTCCGGAACCGTCCACACCACCTTGCGCAGGAAGTACACGACGGCCGCGATGTCGAAGAACTCGATGCGCGTGCGCTCCTCGCGCAGGTCGATGAGCTCTAGCTCTGCCGACTCCGCCTTGGCGCGCAGCCAGTCGATCGTCGACACGTCATCGCGTGGCTGCGGACCCATCAGGAACTCGTACAGCTCGCTGTTCGATCGATCGCCGATCTGCTGCGAGAGGTAGATCCCACCCGGCATGAGTACCCGGTTCACCTCGTCGAAGTCCGTGACGACCGGGTGCCGGCTCACAACCAGCGCGAAGCTCGCGTCACCGAACGGCAGCGCGTCATCCTCCTCCGACGCGATCACGGTTCCGGCGAAGGGCGCGAGAGCGGCCCTGGCCAGCGGCACGTTCGGCGGCCAGCCCTCCGTCGCGGCCACGACGCCGGGTGTCGGATCCGCTCCGCGAAGGATCTCGGCGAAAACCTCACCGCCGCCTGTCTGCACGTCGAGCACGCCTGCGACCTCGCTCGCGCGAGCGGATGCCAGGCGCGCGTATCCCCAGCTCGGTCGTTCCTCGGTGGCCCGCCCGTCGAACCAGGAGAAGTCCCAGCCCTCGGTCGGTACCGCCTCGCCCTCGGCGATCAGGGTGTCGAAGTCTGCGGACTGCCGGTTGTCGGTCATCCGGCCATCGTGCCATCGCGGTGGCTTGACCCCCCACTGCGATCGGGATGTCGAGGCCGATGCTCACGCGCGCCCGTCGGCTTCACTCATCGGAGCGTGCGCGTCGGCTCGCCGCATCGATCAGCGCGGAGACCTCCGCCGCCGGCCGGATCCCGAACCAGCGCTCCGCATTCGGGCGCGACTCCTCCGTGAGCCGGGAGTACGGCGCAGGGTCGCGGCCGGAGGCGCGCACGGCGGCATCGAGCGCATCACGGACGAGCCAGACGTCCACAGGATCCGGTTCCGCGTTGGCCAGCGCCTCGCGCACGCGTTCAGCATGGATGCCGAGCGCGTCGGCGATGCGCTGCTCACTCCATCCGCTGAGCTTCAAGTTCTGACGCAACTCCAGCCGGGTCTGCTCCAGCTCGGACCGATTCAGCGACATTGTGGCCCCCTCCACGACGACTGTTTCCAGCCTGCCATTCGAGTGCCGGATGCGCGACGAACCCGAGGTTCCGAGAACAGGTCGGGCGTGGCGGCGAACTGCTGCTGCGACCTGGCGCTGCAGGCGGCCGCGAGCGAACACGGCGTACCGACCCAGTACGGTTGACGCGTGCCGACGCTGCTGCAACTGGACTCCTCGATCGATCCCGTGACCTCGGTGTCGCGCGAGTTGACGGCGCGGTTCGCGAGGGCGTGGGCCTCAGCCGGATCCGACCGCACCGTCGTCGTGCACGACCTCGTCGCGGATCCCGTGCCGCACCTGGCGCACGAGTCTCTGCACTGGGCGCCCTCTTTGCGTGGCGCGAACGCCCCGGAGCTGCCCCGCGAGCAATCGACGCAGGATGCCGTCATCGCCGAGCTCCTCTCCGCCGACGTGCTCGTGATCGGCGCCCCCATGTACAACTACTCGGTGCCGTCCACGCTGAAGACGTGGATCGACCACGTGCACGTCCCCGGCGTGCTTGCGCCGTTCGGAGCGGATCCCGTCCAGCCGCTGAAGGGCCGGCTCGCAGTGATCGTCACCGCGCGCGGCGGCATCTACGACGAAGGCACCGAGAACGAGGGACGCGATCACACCGTGCCGCCGATCGACCTGATTCTCGGCGACGCCCTCGGCATGCGGATCGACACCGTCGCGGTGAGCCGCAGCCTGTCACGCACCCTGCCGGGGCTGGCGGGCGAGCGCGAGCGGTTCGAAGCCGAGCTGTCTGCCGCCAGGGAGCGGATCGACGCGCTCGCGGCATCCGCCTGAGCGCCGAGCGACCGGGGACCACGACAGGGCCGTGCTTGCGCGATCGGTCGCCGATCGCGAAGCGGAGGTCAGTCTCCGAATGCCCCGACGAGACGGACGGCGCCGCCGTCAACGCCCTTGGCGCCCTGCTCGTAACCCTTGACGTCGTGCTCGGCCGTCGACACCGTTCCCACCTGCCACGCCGGGATGCCGTCGACCGCGAGCGTCGAGACGACGGATGCCGCTGCATCCGCTTCGACGACGGCGAAGAATCCGACGCCGAGGTTCCAGGTGCCTTCGGCACTCTCGAGGCTGGTGCCCGCGAGATCGCTGAGCACGCGGAACACCGGAGACGGCGACCACGTGGAGCGGTTGACATCGACCCAGGATCCGCGCGGCAGCACCCGCGCCAGGTTGGCGGCGATTCCCCCGCCGGTCACGTGCGAGAGCGCGTGCACGGACG
This sequence comes from Planctomonas sp. JC2975, assembly GCF_012985205.1. Taxonomy (NCBI): domain Bacteria; kingdom Bacillati; phylum Actinomycetota; class Actinomycetes; order Micrococcales; family Microbacteriaceae; genus Planctomonas; species Planctomonas sp. JC2975. Next base: position 2,236,967 of record NZ_JABEKS010000001.1, read on the forward strand.
GGCCGCTCGGCGACGCCAGCACGCGCAGCAGCGGGGCGGTGTAGAGCCGCGTCGGCTCGAGCAGGGTCTCGCCGACGACACCGCCGAACTCGTCGAGACGGTCGGTGAACGCGATCTTCCGCTTGGCGAGGACGTGGCGCACGAGCGAGTACCCGTTGGAGTGCAGGCCCGAGCTGCCGAGAGCGAGCACGACGTCGCCGTTGCGGACCTTCTCCGGGCCGAGCACGGCATCCGCCTCGACGACGCCGGTGGCGGCACCGGCCACGTCGTAGTCGTCGGGGCCGAGAAGGCCAGGGTGCTCTGCGGTCTCGCCGCCGACCAGCGCCGTGCGGGTCTCCGAGCAGGCGGCCGCGATGCCGCGTACGATGTCGGCGATGCGCTCCGGCACGACCTTGCCGCAGGCGATGTAGTCCGTCATGAACAGCGGGCGGGCTCCCACCACGACGATGTCGTCGACCACCATGCCGACGAGGTCCTGGCCGATGGTGTCGTGCTTGTCGAGCGCCTGGGCGATCGCCACCTTCGTGCCGACGCCATCGGTCGACGTGGCCAGCAGTGGCCGCCGGTAGCCGCGCAGAACGGATGCGTCGAAGAGTCCCGCGAATCCGCCGACGCCGCCGAGCACCTCCGGTCCGTGCGTCTTGGCCACGGCCGACTTCATGAGCTCGACCGCGAGATCGCCCGCGGCGGTGTCGACGCCGGCCTCGCGGTAGGTGCTGGTGGAGTTCTCGGTCACGGATCCAGCCTAGTTGCGGGAGTTCGGCGCATCGGCCGCACCGTCTCTCGCACGCTCGATGGCCGTGAACGCCAACCCGAGCGTCTCATCGAATCGGTGCGGCGCAGGCGCACCGAACCCGACCACCATCGCCGGATGCCGGGGCGCCCGCCGTGCCTCACCAATCGCCCGAGCCGCTCCAGGCGCCCGGAACGTGCGGAGGCCGGCGAGCGCGAGGCCGACGGCATCCGCTTCCCGGCTGACATGCTCTTCGCGGATGCCGTCGGGCAACTCGAGCAGGCACTGCAGACCGGCTGCCATGCCGGTGACTCTGGCGGCCGGCATCCGCTCCTCGACGAGGTGCTCGACCCGCCGGCGTCGATCGCGGTAGCGTGCGCGGGCGCTGCGGACGCTGCGGTCGTAGTCGCCGTGTTCGAGGAACTCGGCGAGCGCGAGTTGCGTCAGCGCCCCCGGCCTCGCGCCGTCCAGTCGGCGCTGATCGGCAACCGCAGTGACGAACCCACCGGGCAGAACGCACCACCCGAGCCCGATGCCGGGACCGAGGGCCTTGCTGGCCGTTCCGATGAAGGCCACGTGATCGGGGGCGAGTGATTGCAGGGCGCCGACGGCACGGCGATCGAAGCGGAACTCCCCGTCGTAGTCGTCCTCGATGATCAGCGCACCGGTGCGCTCCGCCCAAGCCGCGACCGCTGCGCGGCGCGCGGGACTCAGTGCGACACCGGTCGGGAACTGGTGGGCCGGGGTGAGCAGCACGGCGTCGACGCAATCCGCGACGCGGCCTCCGTCGCCGAGCCCGTCGACGACGGCGCCCGAATCGTCGACGGGCACCGGAACCACCTCCAGGCCCGAGGCGGCGAGGATGTCGCGATGCACCTCGTGCCCGTACTCCTCGACCGCGACGCGGCGGGCTCCGCGCGCGACGAGGGCCATGGCGATCAGTCGCATGGCATGGCCGGCACCGTGCGTGACGTGCACTCTCGAGGGCTCGACGACGACCCCCCTCGCGCGGCCCAGATACGAGGTCAGTGCCTCTCGGAGCTCCGGCAGGCCGTGCGGATGCCCGTATCCCAGCTCGGAGGCGGGCGCCACCAGGAACGCGCGGCGGAGTGCGGCCGTCCACGCCTCGCGTGGGAAGAGAGTGGTGTCCGGGATCCCGGCGCGGAGATCGAACGTCGGGTCCGGCGCGACACCGACGGATCCGGCCTCGTCCGCGGCGTCGGCCCCACTGCGCCCATCCCGCGTGCGGGTGCTCCGTTGCACCGATCCGCCACGGGCGTGCGCCCGCGCGCCGCGCTCGGCCTCCACGCGCCTCCCGGACTCGACGTCGCGCGATGAGGTCCTCCGATCGACGATCCGCGCCGTCGAGGCCACCCACGTGCCCGCGCCGACGCGGGATTCGAGCCATCCCTCGCCGACCAGCCGCTCGTAGACCTCGGCGACGCTGTTCCGCGCGATGCCCAGATCCACGGCAAGACCGCGGGATGCCGGCAGCCGGACACCGCGCACGAGGCGCCCGTCTCGGATCATGTCACGAAGCGCGGCCTCGAGCGAGTCCGTCTTGCGTCGCGGATCTAGGACGAGGTGCAGATCCCTGCCGAGATTGGCCCAGTCGTTCGCCATGACAATGGACTCTATCAAGGAGCCACTCCCGAGTATGTTGGACCACATGAGCAGCGAACCCATCGTCCTTCCCGACATCCGCTTCGACTTCGACGCACTTGCCCCCAAGTTCTCCCGCGCGCTGGCGCACCTCGACCACGCTGCCGAACTGGAGCTCGACGCCGTCGGCATCCCCGTCGGCCTGCGGAATCTCGTGAAGCTGCGTGCCTCGCAGTTGAACGGCTGCTCGTACTGCGTCGACATGCACTCCCGCGACGCACGCGACGCCGGCGAGTCCTTCCAACGCATCGCAGCCGTCGCCGTGTGGCAGGAGGCCCACTTCTTCACCGCACGCGAGCGAGCTGCCTTCGCCTTCACGGATGCCGTCATCCGCGCCTCCGAGACCCGAGTGCCCGACGAGGTGGTCGCCGACGCACTGGCGGTCTACTCGGAGACCGAGGTCTCCGCACTGCTCGCTCTCCTGGTGTCGATCAACGCGTGGAACCTGGTCGGCGTGACTGCGCGGTGCTGGCGCGCTGAGCCCGAGGCGGCAGCGGAGGACGCAGCGACGGCCCCGGTCGCAGAGTCTGAACCGGCGGTGACGGCAGCCGTCTAGCGACGCTCGACGCGGGCCGCCATCACGCGCCGACCGCAGCGGCCCGGCGGTGAGCCAGGAACTCCTCCCAGGTTGCCGTTCCCCGCTCCGCGCCCTTCGAGATGATCGCGTCGTGCAGCACGGCCTTCGCAGCGCCGCCGGGGAGTCCGACGGACATGATCAGTCGGTGACGGCCCTCGGACCTCAGATACTCGCGGACCAGCTCGTGCGAGGTGTACACGCGCGGGCCGCCCAGCTCCGGCACGTATCCGGCCGGCGCTCCCTCGGCGAGCGCGACGAGGCGGCCGGCCACCTCGTTCGCCGCGATCGGCTGTACGCGCAGCTTCTTCGGCAGCGGCACGACGGGCAGCTTCGCCACAGATTCCGCCACCGGCAGCACGAGCTCGAAGAACTGCGTGGCGCGCAGTGTGGTGAACGGGATGCCGGACTTCTCGATCACGAGCTCTCCCTCGCGCTTCTGCGCGAAGTACTCGAACATCGCGTGATCCGTCTTGGAGTGCACCGGGATGCGATCCGCACCTGCGACCGAGATGTAAACGAGGTGGCGGATACCGGCCGCACGTGCTGCCTCGACCAGCCGGCGGGCCTTCTCGCCATCGCCCTTCTGCGATCCGGCGCAATGGATGATCGTGTCCACGCCGGCGACGGCATCCGCGACTCCGCTGCCGGTTTCGAGGTCGCCTGCGACGTACTCGACGTCGTCGCGGGGACCGGAGCCGCGCCGGCTCACGACGCGCACCGTGCGCCCGCGGTCGCGGAGGCGATCGACGACCATCGTGCCGAGAGTGCCGGCACCACCGGTGACCAGCACGAGGCCGTCTGCGTGGTCTGCGGAGGATCCGGAGGCAGACGAACCGGGGATGGACGAGCTCATGATGTGCCTTTCGTCGTGCGTCGAGGCGGTACCAGCGGTGCCGGTTCGACGCGATTCGATGTCTTCACCAGGCCGATGCGCCAGCCATGCAGAATGTGACACAGGACCACGAGAATGTTCACCGTGACCGACGCAGCACTGCTCGAACCGACCTTCACGGCGCTGCGGCCGCGTCTGCGATCCCTCGCCTACCGCATGCTCGGCTCGTTCGCCGACGCCGACGACGCACTGCAGGAGACCTGGCTGAGCGCGTCTCGCGCCGACGTCTCGGAGGTTCGCAACCTGGACGCCTGGCTCACGACCGTCGCCGGCCGCATCTGCCTGATGATGCTGCGATCGCGTCGCACGCACGGCGAGACCTCCCTCGACGAGGCGCTCGCGCCGGGCAACGACATGCGCATTCCGGATGCCGTGATCGTCTCCGACGCCCGCTCGCTGCCCGAGGCCGCCGCCGAGGCCGCCGAGACCGTCGGGCTCGCGATGCTCATCGTGCTGCAGGAGCTGACGCCGGATGAGCGGCTCGCCTTCGTGCTGCACGACACCTTCGCCGTTCCCTTCGACGACATCGCCGAGGTGCTCGGCGCCACGCCGGCCTCGGCGCGCAAGCTCGCGAGCCGCGCGAGGACGAAGGTCGGCAAGGCGCCGGCGCCGGATCCCGATCGCACCGCGCAGCGCTCGGCGGTCGACGCGTTCTTCGCTGCCGCGCGCGATGGCGACTTCGACGCTTTGCTGCGGGTGCTGCATCCGGATGTCGTGCTCCGCGCCGACGGCGGCACCCTGCGGGCATCCGCCACCGGTGTGCTCCGTGGACCGCGGAACATCGCGGGCCAGGCGATGATGTTCACATCGCTGTCGCCGTACCGCAGAAACGCCTGGATGAACGGTGCCGCGGGGGTCACGATCGTCGGCCCGCGCGGACCGATCTCCGTGATGGCGTTCACCGTCGTCGATGGACGCATCGTGGAGATCCAGGTGCTCGCGGATCCGGAACGCCTTAACGAGCTGATCCCGGCCGACGTGCTCGAGTCGGCGCCGAAGGAGTGATCGACTGCGGGTCGCCGACCAGCGGATGCCCAGGCACCACCGTGAGAGACTTGTCCAGCCCGAGATCGCGGGCGCATCCCCACTCTCAGGAGCACACTCCAGCATGTGCGGCATCGTCGGAATCGTCTCGACCGAGGCGGTCAACCAACTGGTCTACGACAGCCTCCTCCTTCTGCAGCACCGCGGACAGGACTCCACCGGAATCGCGACAGCCGACGGCAACGTCTTCCACATGCACAAGGCACGAGGCCAGGTGCGTGAGGCATTCCGCACCCGCGACATGCGCTCGCTGATGGGCAACATGGGCCTCGGGCACGCGCGCTACACGACCAAGGGCGACGCGGCCAATGAGCAGGAGGCGCAGCCGTTCTACGTGAACGCGCCGTACGGCATCATCCTGATCCACAACGGCAACCTCACGAACACGCGCGAGCTGGCCGACGACCTGTTCCACATCGACCGTCGCCACATGAACTCCACCAGCGACACCGAGATGCTGCTCAACGTGCTCGCCACTGAGCTGCAGGGCCAGATCACAGGACTCGACTTCAGCCCCGAGCAGGTCTTCGACGCCGTCACGCAGGTGCACGAGCGTGTGGAGGGCGCCTACGCCGCCATCGCGATGATCGCCGGGCAGGGGCTGCTCGCCTTCCGCGACCCGTTCGGCATTCGTCCGCTCGTGCTCGGCCGTCGGCCGGCTGGGCTCGTCGGAGACGAATGGATCGTGGCGTCGGAATCCGTCGTCCTCGAATCCATGGGCTACGAAGTGGTACGGGACGTCGCCCCCGGCGAGGCCGTGTTCATCACCCTCTCCGGCGAGCTGTACTCCCGCCAGTGCGCCAAGAACCCCGTTCTCGTGCCGTGCTCGTTCGAGTACGTGTACCTCGCGCGCCCCGACTCGGTGATGAACGGCATCTCCGTGTACGAGGCGCGCCTGCGTTTGGGCAACCGCCTCGCCGACACCATCGCCCGATATGCGCCCCTCGGCGACATCGACGTCGTCATGCCCATCCCGGACTCGTCGCGACCCGCGGCATCTCAGGTGGCGCAGAAACTGGGCATCGAATACCGCGAAGGCTTCTACAAGAACCGCTACGTGGGACGAACGTTCATCATGCCCGGACAGGCTCAGCGCAAGAAGAGCGTGCGCCAGAAGCTCAACGCCATGTCCAGCGAGTTCAAGGGCAAGAACGTGCTCATCGTCGACGATTCCATCGTGCGCGGCACGACGTCCAAGGAAATCGTCGACATGGCCCGCGCCGCCGGGGCCAACAAGGTCACGTTCACGTCCGCTGCACCGCCCGTGCGCTTCCCGCACGTCTACGGCATCAACATGCCCAGCCGCCACGAGCTCATCGCCGCCGGACGCAAGATCCCGGAGATCGCGCTGGAGCTCGGCGCCGACAGCCTCATCTACCAAGAGGTGCGCGACATGAAGGATGCCATCCTCGAGGGCCAGACCGCCGTCACCGACCTCGAGATGAGCTGCTTCACCGGCGACTACGTCACAGGAACCGTCACCCCGGAATACCTCGAGTGGGTGGAGCGGACGCAGCTGAGCTGATTTCGGCGCCGGTCCCCGCCCGGCACCGCGCAGTCGGCTGCCTGCGGGGTCGCGTTTGTCGCGGCGTACACGCCGCCGCGACGTGGAGCGTGGTGCGTTGCCGAGATGGCCGGCTTGTCTCGGCTTCTAGCGGCCGACGTCGGCGAGGTTCCACTGAGGGCTTGAGGGCGCCGCCGATCTAGCCGACTCGCTGGCCCGGCATGCCGAAGTCGGCTGACTGCAGGGCTGAGATTGTCGCGGCGTACACGCCGCCCCGACGTGGAGCGTGTTGCGTTGCCGAGATGGCCGGCTTGTCCCCTCTTCTAGCGGCCGACGTCGGCGAGGTCTCGCTGAGGATCCGAAGACACCGCGTGTGAGACGGACGGACGAGCTCGTGCGTCTGGAGTCCTGAACGGAGCGAACCTTTGGATTCTGAGAAAAGTCGTCTCAAGTTGCGAAATCGTTATAAACGTGATCCGTGGGGGTGAAATCCCCGAGATTCCGCGGAAGTAGGGCTCCCAGGAATCTCGGATGACCTGTGGACGAGCTGTCCAGAGCCCCTGCGTAACGTTGCGCGGGTCGTACGCGGGCGGCATCCCGACCCGAAACTCCACGGCCAACCGACCAGGTCGGACCGAGGGATACGCCAGCTGACGACCACCCGAAACCGTTGAAGACCGCGGAGGGTGCGCCGCCGCCCGAAGGTGTGCGAACCGGAGCTTACCCGGTACGTGTCTTTCGTTCTGCCGTGCGCTCGCCGCATCGATGCCGCCTTGGCCGCGGATCCGGGTGTCCAGCCCGCACGGGACCTTCCGGCAGCATCAGCCGGCCGTATCCCGTTGCCCCGGTGAGCGTGCGCGTGAAACGGGGTCGACCACGCGGGGAGGCTCCGAGCAACGGAACAACGTGACCTTCCTCAACCGCATCGCCCCCGACAGAATCCGCAACTCCCTCTCTTCGCTTTCCAGCACTGCAGTTCGCCACCGCCGCCCGCTGCGCTTCACCGCCGCGGCCGTTCTCGCGGTCGCCGCGGTCGTCACCCCGATCGCCGTGCAGAGCGCCAACGCAGCGACACCCTCATCGCATTCGAGCTCCGCCGACGGCATCGCCGCCCAGCTCTCGTTCAAGTCGCTCGCCTCCGCCAAACTCACCGCCGACCAGGTGAACGGCAAGGCGGACCTCACGCAGCTGAAGGCCGCGATCTCTGCGCTCGAGAACAACTACTCGTCGGATCCCGCCGTGCTGACCAAGCTCTCCAACACGGCCGACGCGGCTGTCGTGCTCGCGAAGGCCACCGTGGCCGGCTACGACGCCGGCGCGCAGATCGCACAGGCCGCCGCCGAGAAGGCAGCGGCAGAAGCAGCGGCGAAGGCCGCAGCAGAAGCGGCAGCGAAGGCTGCCGCCGAGGCGCAGGCCAAGGCCGCAGCGGATGCAGCAGCATCCTCCTCGTCGTCGACCTCGTACTCGTCGACCGCATCCGTCTCTGTATCGCCCGGTTCCGCACAGGCGATCGCGAAGTCGATGGCGGCCAGCTCGTACGGCTGGGGCGACGACCAGTTCTCCTGTCTGGTGAGCCTGTGGAACCGTGAGTCCGGCTGGTCGACCACTGCCGGCAACGCGAGCGGTGCCTACGGCATCCCGCAGGCGCTTCCCGGCTCGAAGATGGCCAGCGCTGGCCCGAACTGGCAGACCGACGCCTCCACCCAGATCGCCTGGGGCCTCGGCTACATCAACGGTTCGTACGGATCGCCGTGCGCGGCATGGGGCCACTCCCAGTCCACCGGTTGGTACTGAGCAGCGCCATCACTGACGGTCCGACCGCATGACACTGAGTGCGCGCGTTCCCTCCGGGACGCGCGCACTTGTGCATCTGCCGCTGCGTGACCGCGTCGTGCGCAGACTCAGCACCCGATACGCACTCAGCGTGACGTCGACGGACTCAGCGCCATCCGTGTGGCTGTTGCCGCTCACCGTCGTGGCGTACGCGGTGCCGATCCCGTGGATCGTGTCACTCTCCGCCCGAGCACTGGAGACGGAGAGATCAGCGGGACGTCGGTCCCTGATCCTGGGCGGGTTCGCCGCTGTCGCGGCCGGCTACTTCGCTCGCGTCCTCGCCGTCGACTGTGTGCGAAGCGATCGGCTCGTCGTCGGCCTCGGAAGGAAGTTCGCCGAGGTCGGGGAGGTCGACGGTATTGTCAGCAACCGGCTGCCGCACGTCGATGTGGTCGGCGATGACCGTGCGCTCCGTGTGCTTGGTGGCTGCCGAGGCGATGATCGCGGCGAGGGCGCCCAGCCCGACTCCTACGGCGACGGCGGCGAGCAGCACGAATCCGAAGACGGTGTTGCGGTCATAGCCGGCGCCCTGAGGCAGCGAATAGGTCACGATGAAGGCGGCGACGGCGAAGACCGCGCCGCCGAGGATCATGAACCGGCCGTACCGCGGTGTCCGCCGAACGCGCACGCGCTGCTCCGACTCCACGACGGCCTCCTCGCGGATCGGCTCGCGATCGGATCCCTCGTCCCGTCCGTCCGATGCGCTCGCTCCACTCCGATCGGATCCGTCTCGATCCGAGGGGACGATCTGCTCGTGGGCGGCGTCGCCGCCGGCACCGGTCGCGGCATCGGCGGAGTCTCCGGCGAACGGAGTCCGGCCGGCATCGTTCAGGGGGTCGTGGGGCACGAATCCATTGTCGCGCATCGCAGCGAGGTCGACCTGTGAGGAGAACTGCCGCCGCCTCAGTGCGGGCGGTACACCGGCAGCACCGGCTCCAGGGTGGCGCGCGTGCCGGAGGCGTGCACGACCCCGGCAGCGACGGCCTCTGGCCACGTGGTGCGGCCGGTGGCGAGGGCGAGCCAGGTGGCGGCATCCGTCTCGATGACGTTGGGCGGAGTGCCGCGTGTGTGCCGAGGACCCTCGATGCACTGCACCGCACCGAACGGGGGCACCCGCACCTCCACCGAGTTGCCGGGCACCTTGTCGGCGAGCGCCTGCAGCAGGTATCGCACTGCGGTGGCTGTGACATCGCGCGCGGCGGATGCCGTCAGCGCGGCGGACACCGCCGACATGCCGTCCGCCTCGGTGATGCGTGCTCTGGCCATCCGTCCATTGTGCCCGGGTGCACCGACGCCCCTCGTCGCCGGCAGGAGGCGAACTGCTGATCCCCGCCGATCAGCCGGTCGCGATCACGGTCAGAGTCGGACGATGACGGGCGCCGGAGGCGTCCTCGCTCGTCAGCACGCTGAACGATCGCACGTGGGCCACAGCACCGGCGAGCAGCACGTGGTCGATCGGCATTCCGAGAAAGGCCGGCAGTCGCGTCGGCCAGGTGCCGACGGATGCCGCTCCCATCGTCGTCGCGACATCGCGGCACCGACCGAGGCCCGGACCGCCGAAGTCGTCCACGCTCGCGTTGAAGTCGCCGGCGACCAGCACGGATCCGGACCCGCAGCGCTCGGACACCCAAGAGAGGTCATCCCTCCAACGTGCGATGCCGGCCGGTGTGGGGATCGGCGAGTGCAGGGCGACGATGGTCGGCAGCCGTGACGACGACGGCTCGAGCACGATCGTCGTGTCGGCATCCGGCCCGGCGATGACCCCCGGATACCCGGCCCCGAGGCCCGGTGAGAGGAACACGGCGACCTGCGCGCTGGGCGACGTGCCCGAATACAGACGGAACGGGGCACCCTGGGCGTCGAACGCCGCCAGATAGGCGGACCCCGTCGACGCGATCTGCGCGTCGGGCAGCACCACGACGTCCGCCCGTTCCCGCGCCGCCAACGCCGCCACGACAGACGGCTCGACGAGGCCGCCGTTCGTGTTCCACTCCAACACCCGAAGCTGCCCGACTCCCGCCGCGGGAGGCGGGTCGGTCGAGAAGCCACGGAACACCACGACGGGGAGATTCAGGATCGACACGACGAGCAACGCCGTCGCGATCGGGAGCAGTGGGCGTCCCACACGAGTGAGGCAGCAGAGCGCCAGTACCACTCCAAGGGCCAGCGCGGCGGCCGTGATCGCGGTGCGCGCCGGGAGCAGCGCGCTGATCCCGAAGGCGCGACCCAGACCGACGGTCGGCGCGACGGTGAGCAGAACGCCCGCACTCGCCGCGATCGCGGCGACCACGAAGGCGAGCACCCAACGCCATCGGCCGCGGGCCGGCGCCACTGTCGTCGCCCTCGGCAGGGAGGGCGGTCGGCGCGCGGAGGCCGGGGATCTGGATGCAGTCGTCGACGCGGCGCGGCGGGGCCGCTGCGAGCCCGTGCGCTGACGGCCGCGGGATCCGCGCGTTGCAGGGGAAATGCGTCCTACTCCCTGTGCTGGCGGAACCAGCCGACGAGAGCGTTGGCATGGCCGTGGCCCATGCCGAACTCCTCCTTGAGGTAGGCGACCTGGTCCATGTGCTTGCGATCGGCCACCGACTCGAGCTGCGTCATCCAGTAATCGATCGGCTTTCCGTACTTCTTCTCGATCGACGGGAAATACGATGCCGGACCGCTGACCTTCTCTTCCGCCATGCAGCTCATTGTGCCCGAGGCAGCCGACAGGTCATCCGTCGAAGAACAGGCAGGAACGGCCTTCTCTGCGAGGGAGCGCGGAATGTGGGGGTCGAGCGCGCGGACCGTCATGTCGATGGACGGTGTGCCGGAGGCCATCGCGACGGGCTGGGCGGGGATCGGCACGCCCTACCATGGGCAGGTGAGGATTCTCGTTCTGGGCTCCGGCGCGCGTGAGCACGCCATCATCCGCGCGCTGCTTTCCGAGGATGCCGATCACGACATCACCGCGGCCCCCGGTAACGCGGGCATCGCGGAAGACGTGCGCACCGTCGGCATCGATCCGACCGACGGCGTCATCGTCGCCTCCTATGCCGAGAAGAACAACATCGACCTGGTGGTCGTCGGTCCGGAGGCTCCGCTCGTCGCCGGCGTCGGTGACGCGGTGCGGCAGCGCGGAATCCCCGTGTTCGGCCCGGGCGCCGATGCAGCGAAGCTCGAGGGTTCGAAGGCGTTCGCCAAGCGGATCATGGAGTCCGCCGGCGTTCCGACCGGCCGTGCAGAGGTCACCGCCACCGTCGAAGAGGCGAGCAGCACGCTGGACCGCTTCGGCGCGCCGTACGTGGTGAAGGCCAACGGTCTCGCGGCGGGCAAGGGGGTGCTCGTCACGAGCGACCGCGACGCTGCGCTCGCCCACGCGACAGAGTGGCTCGAGCACGGAACGGTTCTCGTCGAGGAATTCCTCGACGGCCGCGAGGTGTCATTGTTCCTTCTCAGCGACGGCGAGCACGTTCTCCCGCTGTCGCCCGCCCAGGACTACAAGCGCCTCCTCGATGGCGATGAAGGCCCCAACACCGGCGGCATGGGTGCGTACTCGCCCGTTCCGTGGCTCGATGAGAACTTCGTCGACGAGGTCATCGAGACCATCGCCCTGCCGACCATCCGTACGATGGCTGCCGCCCAGACTCCGTTCGTCGGCCTCCTCTACTGCGGCCTCATCGTGACGGATGCCGGCCCTCGCGTCATCGAGTTCAACGCACGCTTCGGAGACCCGGAGACGCAGGTCGTGCTGCCACGACTCGTAACGCCGCTCTCCGGGCTCCTCTTCGCCGCCGCGACGGGCGGGCTCGGCGGCCTTCCGCGGCCGGAGTTCGCGCTCGACGTCGCCGTCACCGTCGTCCTCGCCAGCGAGGGATACCCGGCCGCACCGGTGACCGGACGTCCGCTGCTGGGGCTGGATGCGGCATCCGCGGTGCCCGAGGTTCAGGTGCTGCACGCGGCCACCGACGTGAAGGCACTGTCGACGGATGCGACCTCCAGCTGGTCGACGGAGACCCTCGTCGCCACCGGCGGGCGGGTGCTCAGCGTGGTGGCCCTGGGATCCACCTTCGACGAGGCCCGCGAGCGCGCCTACGCCGCGATCGGATCCATCACCCTCGAGGGCGGCCAGTACCGCTCGGACATCGCCGCCTCCGTCGCCCCCGCGGCGCACTGACCACGGCGCACTGAGCCGGTGGCCTTCGGGCTCGGGCGCGCATCCACGACGATGCGCGACTCCGGCGCGAACGTGCCTCAGGCTCCTTCCGGCGGATCGGCGAGGAGCGCGACACGCTCCCCGAGATACGCGTCGAACGGTGTGAGTGCGGCCGGATCCGACGTGTTCCACCGCACGGAGGCGATACCGTCGTTCACGGTCAGCGGTCCGGATGCCCCGATCAGGCTCGCGTCGAGCGCGACCGGCCGAGCGTCGAAGTTCACGCTCTCGCCGTGCCGGAAGTGGCCGCGGTAGGCGGCCACCCGCAGCTGGCGGCGGCGCTCAGCAGACTCCGCGATGAAGGTGGGACGTCCGGGCTCGGCCGGGCGCGTGAGCGATCCGGTCGCGTAAAGGCGGGGCTCCGGCACTGTGGCGAGCGACCCGGCGCCGTGCCCGGGTTCGTCATCCACCTGCTCGCCGGACGCCTCGCCCGCGGCGTCGCCTGGCACGCCGAGTAGGAGCACCCCGAGACGCCAGACTGTGCCGAGCGGGCGCAGCCGCTCGGCACGGGGCACGAGCATGACACGACCGGCTGGTACGTACTCGGCGAGCGCCTCGGTGCGTGCGCCGGCCCGGGTGAGGCGGGTGACGGCATCCGTCAGTGCAGCGCGGACGTGTGCGATTGCGGCATCGTCGGCCGGCGTAGGCGTTGATTCGTTCAGGATGGCGTCTCTGCTTCGTGCTCGGAGGAGAACGTACGCGCCGGTTCCGTCTCGCGATCGACGAGCCAGTCTTCGATGAAGTCGTCATCCACGCGACCGAACGCGACGAGCCCCGCACCGACGAGAAGCGCCGCCCCCCAGGCCACCCACGCGGCGTTCGTCACCTCGACGATCGCGTGGGCACCGAATGCGATGCCGATGAAGACGGCCGCGCCGGCGAGATTGACCAGCCCCCTGGCTGCAGACCCGAAGCGGGGGATCGGGATTCCCGTCGCCCGCCGGCAGGCCAGCGACAACACGACGTTGAAGACGGACAGGATCAGCAGGCCGAAGGCGATGACGGCGGATTGCCCGAGAGCCACGAGAAGAGTGCTGGCGGCAATGGAGAGAGCCTGCCCGACGCGGTACCACCACGGCGACCGATAGGGACGCTCACGCGATTGCCCGCCTCGTTCCGCCGCCTGCACTCTTGAAGCAAAGCGGGGCACGGAGCATCCGTCAAGGCCGCGCAGCGCCGCGGCTCAGCCCAGCAGCCGCTTCACGTACGCGTTGCCGAAGACGCCCTTCGGGTCGTACTTCGCTACGAGGCCGCGGAAGTCGTCGAATCGCGGATAGAGCGACGGCACGACGTGCTCCGTGTCGAGGAAGAGCTTGCCCCAGTGCGGACGCGCACCGAGCGGGAGCAGCGCAGCCTCGACCGCCGGCAGGACCGCCTCGACCGCCTGCTGCTCGCGCTTCCAGGTGAAGTGGATGCCGAGCGCATCGGTCCCGTACGCCGAGCTCAGCCAGAGATCGTCGGCGGCAACGGTACGCAGTTCGGTGACCTGCAACAGAGGAGCGATCTGCTCCGCGAGGGGCAGTAACGCGCGGATCGCATCGACCGCACGCTCGCGTGGCACGAGGTATTCGCTCTGGATCTCCTCGCCGTTCGAGGGCGTGAACGCCAGCTTGAAGTGCGGCAACCGGTCGTACCAGGGTCCAGGAACACCGAACTGGTCGGTGCAGGCCGTTGCGTCTACGTTGGGGAGCGGATGCCGCTTCTCACGTGACTGGGCGGATCCGTAGAACGTCTCGGGAGCCGCGGCGAATCCGTCGCCGACGCGCTGCTTGAACCAGACCTGCTGCACGCCGCCGACCCATCCGGTGAACATGCTGACGCTGTACGCCGCCGACGTGATCCCGTCGAAGTTCTCCAGCACCGTGTCCCAGTCGAGACCGTCGTAGACGGTCTGCGCCACCTCGAAGGTCGGCACGATGTCGAGCGTGACGGCCGTGAGAATGCCGAGAGCCCCGATCCCGACGACGGCACCCGCGAAGTCCTCGTCGCCTCGGCTCAGTGTGCGGAACTCGCCGGATCCGTCGACGAACTCGATGCCGTTCACCACAGCGGCGAGGTTCACGTTGCGGTCACCGGACCCGTGAGTCGCTGTGGCGATGGCTCCGGCGACGGAGATGTGCGGGAGCGAGGCGAGGTTCGGGAGCGCCCAGCCGGCGGCATCCAGCTGCAATGCCACATCGCCGTACCTGGCACCGGCGGACACGGTCACCGTTCGTGCGTCCTCGTCGAGGTCGAAGCGTTCCGGGAGCGACGCCGTCACCAGCTGCGTGCCCGTGGTGTCGGCGATGTCGTTGAAGCAGTGGCGCGTGCCGAGCGCACGCACCGTCGATCCTGTCGCGACAGCGGCCCGAACGGCCGCCTGCACCTCCCCGACGGACGACGGATGCGCCACCGCGCTCGCCGTGTAGGTGTAGTTGCCTGCCCAGTTGGTGCCCGCCGATTCGGCCACGTCGCCTCTCCTGCCTCGCGGGTGCCCGCGGATGTCTGCGTCAGTGCAGGCGGACGGATGCCGCCGCACGGGTTTGTAGTGAGTTAGAACAATTGTGCACGATCAGTGCCTCACGCGCCAGAGCGATGGATCTCCCGCCGTCGAACGCCGACCCAACCTGCGGGCCCTCTCACTCTCTTGATCACTCTGTCAGGCAATCGCCACATGAGAGCGACTCACGATGGAGTCGGTGGATCGGGACCCGCTGCGAAGGGACGTGCATGAGCGAGAACGAGTCGCGGAGCCCTGCGCGGCGCAGGTCTTCGTCCACGCAGCGACCCCTCGAGGGGATCGCGCGCCACGGACGACTGCATTCGCACCCGTGGACCACCTTCGGCAAGGTGGTGGCATCCGTCGTCGCCGTCACCGTCGTCAGCGTGCTCGGGATCACCGGGGTCGCCGCCGTGAATCTCGTGAGCACGACCAAGCACTCGGTGCACCTGGCAGGCGAGGCGGCCAACGGAGGTGCCATTCCGGACATCGCAGCGCTCAAGGGCGGGGTGAACGTGCTGATGGTGGCGTCGGACACGCGCACCGGACAGGGCAACGCGTGGGGCACGTTGGCGGACAGCGCCGGCATCGGCAACAACGACGACAACGTGCTGATCCATCTCTCCTCTGATCACACCAGGCTGACGGTGGTGCAGTTCCCGCGTGACCTGGAAGTGCCGATCCCGTCGTGCACCACCTCGTCCGGCGGCACGGTCGACGCCCAGGACCAGGCCATGCTGAACACCACGCTGTCCGAGGGCGGCCTGTCGTGCGTGGTGAGCACGATCCACGCGCTCACCGGGGTGAACATCCCGTTCGCGGGACTCGTCACGTTCGACGGCGTCGTCGCGCTGTCCAACGCGGTGGGTGGCGTGCAGGTCTGCATCGGCGGTGCCGGAATCCATGACCCGAACACGAGCCTGAACCTCGATCCGGGCGAGGTGACCCTTCAGGGCCAGAACGCAGCCGAGTTCCTGCGTACGCGGGACGGCCTCGTCGGCGGATCCGACCTTTCCCGGCTGAGCAACCAGCAGGTGTTCTTCGGCGCCTTGGCCCGCACGGTGATGAGTGCCGGCACGCTCACGAACCCCGTCAAGCTGTGGGGGCTCGCCAAGGCCGCGACCAGCAACATCACGCTCTCGGACAGCCTCGACAACATCACGACGCTCTACCAGATCGCGTCGGCGATGAAGGGCCTGCAGTGGAGCAACATCACCTTCATGCAGTATCCGGTGTTGGCGGATCCCGAGGACTCGAACCGGGTGATTCCCGACGCGGAATCCGCTCAGGCGTTGGACCAGGCCTTGGTGAACGATCAGCCGGTGCAGCTGACGGCCGGCGCAGGCGAAGGATCCGTCACGACGTCGACCACCCCGATCACGCAGCCGAGCGCGGCATCGACTCCTGCCCCTTCCGCCTCGTCGAAGTCGCCGGCGAAGTCCACGCCCGCGAGCTCGCCGTCGTCGACGTCGAGCCCCGCATCGACCGCCGTGACGCTCGGCAGCAACGTCTACGGCCAGACGGCGGCGACGCAGACGTGCTCGAACGGAGCCGGATAGCGCGCGGTCAGCGCGAGTCCTTCTTCGCCTGACGACGGGCGCCCATCGCGCGCGTGCCGGCGTCCCGCTTGACACCACCCGTCGTCTTCTGGTGCGAGCGGGCAACGCCGGGTCCGACGCCGGCCGCGGGCCCTGCGGCGAGATCCGGGCCGGATCCGCGGCTACGCACCGCATCGAGTCGCTCCGTGCGCAGCTCGACGGCGGCCTGCCTGGCGACCACCGCGATCTGCTTGCTGACCCGGGCGAGGGCATCCTCGAACACCTCGGCCTTGTCGCGATCGCGCTGGTTCTGGGCGTACGCCTTACCTCGGGCGGCGACGTCGTCGACGCGCGCCGCCGCATTGCGCCGGTAGATGCCCGTGTACTTGTTGCGAGCACGGCGGATGCGGCTGTGCAGCTCGAGCAGCTCGTCCTCGTCGAGTGCCGCCAGCGAATCCTTCTCCGTCTCTGCGACGAGGGTGAACTCGCTCTCGCTGAGCGTTCCGATCATGGCGCGACGCATGTCGGCCCCTTTCCCCCTGCCGGTTCCCCACGAGCCGACGTCTCATCCTGACACGATCGCCGGGCGCGGGACCATGGAGTTCTGGTCGCTGGGGCGATCCGCCGACGACAGCCGATGGCGGTGTGCTCGGTAGCATGAGCGGGTGACCGCGCAGACTCTCCCCGGCTGGAACCACGTGTACTCGGGCAAGGTGCGCGATCTCTATGTTCCGCAGGGGACGGCATCCGTCTCCTCTGCCGAAGCTCTGCTGGTGGTCGCCAGCGACCGGGTGAGCGCCTTCGACTTCGTGCTCGAGCCGGGCATTCCGAGCAAGGGCGAGCTGCTGACCACGTTGTCACTGTGGTGGTTCGACCGGCTCGACGACGTGCCCAACCATCTGATCGCCGACCATACGGCCGACGGCGCCGAGCGCATCCCGGCTGAGGTCGCTGGGCGAGCGATGCTCGTCAAGCCGCTGGACATGTACCCGATCGAGTGCGTCGTTCGCGGCTATCTCACCGGCACGGGCTGGCTCGAGTACCAGAAGTCGCAGAGCGTGTGCGGTATCCCGCTTCCGGCCGGACTGCAGAACGGCGACCGTCTGCCCGAGCCCATCTTCACTCCTGCATTCAAGGCGCAGCAAGGCGAGCACGACGAGAACATCAGCTTCGAGCGCACGACCGAACTCGTCGGAGCGGATGCCGCCGCGCAGCTTCGCGACGCCTCTCTCGACATCTATCGCCGCGCATCCGCCATCGCAGAGGCACGCGGGCTGATCCTGGCGGACACGAAGTTCGAGTTCGGCGCCGACAAGACAACCGGCGAGCTCACACTCGCCGACGAGGTGCTCACCAGCGACTCCAGCCGTTACTGGGATGCCGCCACCTGGCGCACCGGGTCGACCCCTGCCGAGCGCATGGCCAGCTTCGACAAGCAGATCGTGCGCGACTGGCTGTCGGCCAACTGGGACAAGCAGGGCGTTCCTCCCGAGCTGCCGCAGGATGTCGTGCAGCGCACCGCGGCCCGTTACCGCGAACTGCTCGAGCGCCTGTCGGGCGACTGACGTCGCGGCCACGCAACTGTGCGACGCGTGGCGTCCGCGCGGACCCGGGCTGGTCAGAGGCTCGGGTATCCGCTGATCGGAACCGGGAGCCCATCACGCCAGGTGCGCGAAGAGCTCCAGTAGCACCACGAGGATCCCGAGCCCGACGACGACGCCGAGCACGAGCAGGGACTTCCACCACGCGAGGTGCGCGCTCCCGACCGCGCGCCACACGATCACTCCCAGCGTGATCAGGAGCACGATGATCGACGCCCGGAGCGCCGCACCGGCGGTGATGACGTGCGCGATGGCGAGCACGAAGAGGATCGCAGGCACCAGGATCGCGAGGAGCGCACGCAGACTGACCGCGAGCATACGCGTGAAGTCGCGGCGGCCCGGCAAGGCGTGGTGCACAAGCATGTAGGACACGACGTCCGACGTGAACCCGGCGAGGAGCACGCCGACGACCGTGACGACCAGCGTGAGCAGCGCACCGGCCGGATCGACCGCCACGCCGTGTCCGCTCATCGCCATCAGCACGGCGATGGCCGTGAAGGTCACGTAGATGCGTTCGCGGAGCCGGTCGCCCGACTCCCGCAGCTTCTCCTCGGATGCGCCGGCCGCGGCATCCTGCGTCGCTTCGCTCATGTTTCAGTCGTACCCGCTGCGCGCTCCGGACGCGAGGGATGCGAGCGGGGAATCAACCCGCTGCCGATTTAGTTGTAGGTGCAATGAATACGACGCCGGACACCGACCACCTCGCCGCGGACACCGCGATGGGCGCCGTGACACTGCTCGTCGGCGACCTCGACGCGATGACGGCGTACTACAGGGATGCCGTGACGCTGCGGGTTCTCTCCGCGGAAGGCGAGCGCGTGGTACTCGGCAGGGGCACGACGCCCGTCGTGGTGCTGCAGCACAGCCCAGACCTGCGCCATGCGGCGCCGCGGTCGGCTGGGCTGTTCCACACGGCGATCCTGTTCGACTCGCGCGCCGCCCTGGCCGCCGCCGTGTACTCGGTTGCCGTGCACGCGCCCGGCACGTTCACCGGCAGCTCGGACCACCTCGTGAGTCAGGCGTTCTACTTCACCGATCCCGAGGAAAACGGCGTCGAGCTGTACTGGGATCGCGACCGCACCCAGTGGAGCTGGACCCACGGACGCGTCGAGATGGACACGATCTTCCTCGACCCGAACGAGTTCCTCCGGGAGAACCTCACGGAGGAGGCCATCGAGGAACCGGTCATCGGCGACGCATCCGTCGGTCACGTGCACCTGTCCGTCGGCGACGTCGCCTCCGCTCGCGAGTTCTACGTGGACCGCCTCGGATTCGACACCACGGCCGAGCTCGGCGCCTCCGCGCTGTTCGTCAGCGCCGGTGGATACCACCACCACATGGCGATGAACACGTGGAACAGCCGCGGCGCAGGTCGGCGGATGCCCGCGCTCGGCCTCGGCCGCGTGGACATCGTGCTGCCCGCCTCGGACGACCTCGGCTCGGTGGCCGAGCGGATGGCGCACTTCCGGGTAGCGGTGCGCGACGACGGGCAGACGCTGAGCTTCGAGGATCCGTGGGCGAACGCGATCCGGCTGACCACCCGCTGAGTCCGTTCCGCGCTCCCCGTCGACCGGAAGAAGCAGCTATCGCGCCATATGGGCACCACAGCACACCTTGACGGGCGCTGCAGCGCGCACATGGCGCGATAGCGGCGGGGCGGGCTTCCTCAGCTCTCGACGGGCTCCGGCGCCTGGTTCACGACGGGTGTGCCCTGCGTCGCCGACCACTGGCCGGTGTCGCGCGGACGCACGAAGAACAGCACGACGACGGCACCGATCAGCGCGGCGGCTGCGGGCAGCAGCATCGTCTGGGCCATGGCATCCGTGAAGGGCTGCGCCACGACGGCGGGCAGCTTGCCTCCGCCGAACTGGGCGCCGTTCGCCGAGGCGTGCAGCCCGTTGGCGGTCAGCCGCGCCTGGAGCAGGGCGGCGATCGCCGCGCTGCCGAGCACGCTGCCGATCTGGCGGACCGTGTTGTAGATGCCGGCGCCCGCGCCGGCCTGACTCGTCGGCAGGTTGTGCGTGGCCGTGACCGACAGCGGTGCCCAGATGAACGCGTTGGCGACGCCGAGCACGACGCTGGGCAGCAGCAGGCGCGGCCAGAGGTCGACGTTCGGGTCGAGCCAGGCGGAGTACCAAAGCAGGCCGATGACCATCACGAAGAGCCCGAAGAAGGCCAGGTAGCGCGGGTGCATGCGGTCGACGAGACGCCCGACGACCGGTGAGAGCGGCAGCACGACGAGCGCCATCGGCACCATCAGCAGCGCCGACTGGGTCGGGGTGAATCCGAGCACGAGCTGCGCGAAGAAGATCAGCGGCAGCGACATGCTGGAGACGGTGAATCCGACAGTGCTGATCGCGAAGCTGGCGAGCGAGAAGTTGCGGTCGCGGAAGAGCTTCAGCGGCATGAGCGGCTCCCCCTTGTTGACGGCCTGCCACACCACGAACGCGGCGAGCACGACGATTCCGGCGATGATCATGCCCCACACGGTGATGGGTCCCGTGATGGTGCCCCAGTCGTACGTCTCGCCCTCCTGGATGCCGAACACCACGAGGAAGAGTCCGACTGCGCTGAGCACGACGCCGAGGATGTCGAACGAGTGCTGATGCGTCGGCAGCTTCGGCACCAGGATCATCGCCAGGATGAACGCGACCACACCGACCGGAACGTTGATGAAGAAGATCCACTCCCAGCCCAGGCCGTCGACGAGCACACCGCCGAGCAGCGGGCCGACGAGCATCGCGACGCCGGAGGTCGCGCCCCACAGCGCCATGGCGCCGCCTCGCTTGTTCGGCGGGAAGGTGCGGGTGATGACCGCCATGGTCTGCGGAGTCATCAGCGCTGCACCGAGTCCCTGCACCACGCGGGCGGTGATCAGCATCTCGATGGTGCCGCTGAGGCCGCACCAGAGCGATGCCCCCGTGAAGAGCACGAGCCCGATCAGGTACATGTTCTTGGGGCCGAATCGGTCGCCGAGACGGCCCGTGACCAGGAGCGGCACGGCGTAGGCCAGAAGGTACGCACTCGTGACCCAGATGACCGAGTTGATGTCGGTCTTCAGGCCGACCATGATCTTGGGGTTGGCGACCGACACGATGGTCGTGTCGACGAGGATCATGAAGAATCCGATGACCAGCGCCCAGAGCGCCGGCCATGGACTTCTCTGCTTGTCCATGATGTCCATTTCTGTGGTTGTGACTGAGTCTTCTGTGATGGCTGAGGGGTGCGGTCGAGAGGATTCGAGTGGATGCCCGGCTCATCCGGTGCTCCACCGCTCGAGTCGCCGCGGCGACACCGTGCGAATCCCTCTGCTCAACCGACGCGCAAAGGGGCGTCGGATCGACCACTCACCAGTCGATGGTTCCGTTTTCGAGTTCTCCGATGAGGTTCTCGACCCATGCGGTCTCCGCCTCGACGATCACACGCAGATACGAGGCCTCGAGCCAGTACTTGCGCTCGAGGTTCTTGCCTTCGACATGGTCCACGGAGCGTCCGACGAGTTCGAGCTGAGCACGAAGCTCGAGCACGCGTTTCTGCAGGAGCTTGATGACCGTCTCACGCGGGAGGTTGTGCGCCTCGGCGATGGCGAGCGGGAACTCCGGATACTCGTACTTCCACTCGGAGAGCATCTCGGTGATGCGCTCCAGCATGCGGTCCTGACCGGCGTCCGTGATCTCGTACGTCGTGCGCTCAGGACGATTGCCCTCGCGCTCAGTGCCCGTCGCCCGCACGAATCCGTCCTTCTCGAGCCGCTCGACCGTGTGGTAGAGCGATCCAGGGCGAACCTTGACGATGCGATCCTCCGAGCGCGCGATGAAGGTCTGGAACATCTCGTAGGGATGCTTCGGGCCCTCGATGAGAAGACCGAGCACGGCGAGCCCCAGGGGGGTGAGTGTCGCCATCCGGATCCTCCGACTGAATTATTCGGTGTGAATTATTCCAGATGGAATATACAAGCCGGAATAAACGGATGTCAACCCGGCGCCATCAGCTCATCGAGCGAACCGCGGATACGGCGCGATCCCCACGCGCGGAGTACCACCGGCCGCCGCCGCGGCCAGTGCCTCGGACGCCTCCTCGAGCCCGAACACCTGCCCGACCAGGGCTGCCAACGGCACGCTCTGCCAGCACTCGACCGCGAAGTCGACCGCCCGCTCCAGCTGGCCGGACGTGTAGTGGTCCACGCCACGGAGGGTGAGCATCCGTGAGGTCAGCGCGGCCGGTTCCAGCACGAGCTCGCCGTCCGGGACACTCGATCCGGCGAGCACGACCACGCCGCCGGCATCCACGGACTCCACCAGTTCCCGCACGGCTGTGCCGGCACCGGACGCCTCGATCGCGATGCGCACGGTATCCCCGCGGCGGCCCATCCTGTGCAGGGCCGACTTCAGCGAACCGGACCTCGAGACAGCGGCGGGGTCGGTGACGGCATCCGCTCCGAAGGCGAGAGCGAGCTCGCGACGGTCGGCACGCGGCTCGCTCACCACCACGCGAGCACCGGCGCGCGCGGCGAGCGCGGTGACGACGAGGCCGAGCATGCCTGCGCCGGAGACGATGACGACCTCGTCGCACAGGGCGACGACATCGCTCGCGGCATCGAGAGCGGCAACGGCCGTGGCGCCCGCGCAGGAGAGCGGCGCGAGCACCTCGGCAGGCACGGAAGCCGGAACGGGCACGATGGCCGTTCCCGCGCGCACGTGCACGTGGGTCGCGAATCCGCCGCTGAGCTCCCAGCCGCGGCGCATGCGCTCGTGGCCGTAGCGCTGTGCGGTGAGACAGAGCTGGGGCAGCCCGCGGCGGCAACGGATGCACCGCCCGCACGACACGGTCTGCGACCACACCACCCGGTCCCCGATGCCGAGCTTGGCGCCCGAGCTCGTCTTCGCCCCTCGCGCGACGTCCACCACCGTTCCGACCTGTTCGTGTCCCAGCACGAGCGGCGTGCTGGCCGTGCGGTCTCCGCGGACCGTGCGCAGATCGGATCCGCAGACGGTCGCGAGCTCCACCGCCACCAGCGCGTCCCCTGGCGCGAGCCGCACTCCGGGCACGGCAACGGCGAGGTGTCCGTGCCCGATCCCCTGCCAGACCATCGCGGTGGCGGCGGGGAAGGAGGCCTGGCCGGTCGGGGCAGGAGCTTCGAGGAGGCGCGACATCCGCTGCGGATCCCTCAGCCGTTGAGGTCGTCGTCGCCGGGGCGACCGGCGTCGGGACGGGAGTCGTCCGCAGGTTCGTCGACAGGTCCATCGTCGGACTCGGCGACCCCGAGCAGCGCCGGGAGGTCCGCGATGCTGTCGATGACGGCATCCGCTCCCGCCTGGGTCAGCGCGTGCTCGTCGTGCGACCCGGTGAGAACGCCCACCGTGACGCCGGCACCCGCAGCCAGACCGCTCTCGATGTCGGACACCGTGTCGCCGACGACGATCATCGTCTCGACCGAGGAGGCCTGTGTGCGCAGCAGCGCCGTGAGCGCCATGTCGGGGTACGGCCTGCCGCGACCGACGTCCTCCGAGCACAGCACCACGTCGACCAGCTGCTCCCAGCCGAGCGCGTCCAGAATGCCCTGCATCGTGCTCCTGCTGAGCCCGGTGGTCAGCGCGACCCGCACACCGCACTCACGGAGACGGCGGATGGCGGCCTCCGCCCCTGGCACGGCGTCGATCCCCTCGCGGTCCGCGAGGTCCGCGAACGCGTCCTCGAACTCGCTCGTCGCGCGGCCCGCCTGGTCGGCGTTCTCGGCCAGGTCGCGGAAGACGTCCGCTTTGGCGCGGCCGATATTGTCGCGCACGAAGCACAGGGCACGGATGCGCTCCTCCGCGGTCGTCGCGATGCCCGAGCGGATGAGCGCCCGCTCGTAGGCTCGCTCGACGAGTCCGTCGTCGACCACCGTTGTGCCAGCAAGCGCCAGCACAACGAGCTCGACCTCGATCTCGTCCACCTCGTCGAGGTCGTCGATCTCCTCGTTGGGCACATCGTCGAGGTCGCGGAACAGGAACTCCTCCGCGGTGCGACGACTCGTGGTCACGGCGTCGTGTGTGCTCATCCCCTGCCCTTCGCGCCCGTTCGAGGCATGGCGCAGTACACCCGCGCCCGCACGCCGACGTTATGCATCCAGGCCGAACGAGCCCCTATCGCATGGTTGACGGAGGGTTAACGGATGCGGATGCTTGCGCAGCAGGACGCCCAGCCGCGCGCCGGTAGAATCGAGGCATCCACTTCGACCCCAGGGAGTCCTCCGTGCCCACCATCGTTGTAGACGTCATGCCGAAGGCGGAACTCCTCGACCCGCAGGGCAAGGCCATCGCCGGCGCCCTTGCTCGCACCGGACGCGGCACGTTCGACGTGCGGCAGGGCAAGCGGTTCGAGCTGAGGACCGATGCCGCGGTCACCGACGAGCTGCTGGCGACAGTCCGCGAGATCGCCGAGGACGTGCTCTCGAACGGCGTGATCGAAGACGTCGTCGGCGTGCACGTGGTTGACGACGCGGCTGCCGAGAGCGCGGTGGCGTGATGCGCATCGGCGTCGTCACCTTCCCAGGATCCCTCGACGACCGCGACGCCCAGCGCGCCATCCGCACCGCTGGTGCAGAGGCGGTCGCCCTCTGGCACGGCGACCACGACCTGAACGGCGTGGACGCCCTCGTGCTGCCCGGCGGGTTCAGCTACGGCGACTACCTGCGCTGCGGTGCCATCGCCAGCCTGTCCCCGATCATGAGCGAGGTCATCGACGCCGCGAACAAGGGGATGCCCGTGCTGGGCATCTGCAACGGCTTCCAGATGCTCACGGAGGCGCGTCTGCTGCCGGGCGGTCTGATCCGCAACGACCACGGCACGTTCATCCGACGCGATCAAAGCCTGCGCGTCGAGAACACCTCGACCGCATGGACCAACGGATTCGCCGATGACCAGGAGATCGTCATCCCGCTGAAGAACGGCGAGGGCGAGTACGTGGCATCCGCCGAGACGATCGAGCGTCTCGAAGGCGAAGGCCTCGTCGCGTTCCGCTACCTGGGGGTCAACCCGAACGGGTCGATCAACGACATCGCCGGTGTCACGAACGAACGCGGAAACGTGGTCGGCCTCATGCCGCACCCCGAGCACGCGACCGAGCCGGGATTCGGTCCCGACACGGATGCCGCCATGCGGTCCGGCGTGGACGGCCTCACGTTCTTCGCCTCGGCGATCGCGGCGCTGCAGGCCGCGTAGGTACCGCCGCGCGACCTCCCGACGAGTGCACAGGCACCCGGTCGTAACATAGCGACAGAGTGTCCCGTACTCGTCCTGGGAGGAACTCATGGCAGTCGCGCTGCTCGATCGATTCGAGCCGCTGTTCAGGCGGCTCGACCGTGTCGCCGGCGGTCGGCAGTGGCAGGTGCGCGTCGCGGACGAGCTGCTGAGGCATCCGCGCACGAAGCGGACGTTCGTCGCCATCGCATGGCTTCTCGTCGTCGAGTTCCTGATCGGGATCGCTGCGGTTGTGGTGGCGCTCGTGCTGGCGGCGGACGGCGTCCCTGTGCAGTGGTCGGTGTGGATGCGCACGGTCGTCGTGCTGGGCATGACGGCGACCCTGTTCTACTTCGCGTGGCGGGCATCACTCGGGTACTACTGGGGATATTCGCGGCTACGGCTCTTCAGCAAGATCTTCCCTGTGATCACGCTCGTGTTGGCGGCGATTCCCGGACTGTATCCACTCTGGATGGTGACCGAGCAGATCGTGTTCAGCCTCATCCTGATCGGCGTCGCCGACTACCTCGACTCCGACCACATGCGCTCGGTGTTCCCGCGGCCGGCGCGCGCCGGCGCCTGACTGATCGCGGCGCGGCGGCCTTCATGTCATCCACAGGCCTGGGCGTTGCGCGAGTTCTCTCGCCATCGTCTGCGCAGCCAGCCTCAGTCCGGTCGAAGTCGGGTTGCCGGCCGGCCCTGGCCGCCGCGCCCCTGGACTCCGCCGCGAGGAACTCGCCGCACTGGCCGGGGTGAGGGTCGACTACACCGTGCCGACGGGACCTCCGTGGCGGACGCGGAGGCGTTCAACACGGAGCGGTGAACGACGGATCCGGGAGGGCGCGGACCGAGCACCCGCCCTCCAGACACCATCGCTCATCGGCCTCTCCCAGGCGGGTCCCCAGCGGCAGTCGGCCAGGTAACCGCCGGTAGACTGGACGGCGTTCCGCGCCTTCGTCTGCGCATGCTCAAACACAAGGAGTCCGTCGCGTGACAGAGCCTTCCGTCTCCGCATCCGCTCTCGACACCGTCGACAACGCCGCCGTCACGCCGGAGAAGGAGCAGCCGTACGCGGCGCTCGGGCTGAAGGACGACGAATACGCGCGCATCCGCGAGATCCTCGGACGCCGACCGACGAGCGGCGAGCTCGCCATGTACTCGGTGATGTGGAGCGAGCACTGCTCGTACAAGAGCTCCAAGAAGTACCTGCGTCAGTTCGGGCAGAAGGTCACGCCCGAGATGAAGAAGAACCTCATGGTCGGCATCGGCGAGAACGCCGGCGTGGTGGATGTCGGCGAGGGCTGGGCGGTGACCTTCAAGGTCGAGTCGCACAACCACCCGAGCTACATCGAGCCGTTCCAGGGCGCCGCGACCGGCGTCGGCGGCATCGTGCGCGACATCATCTCCATGGGTGCCAGACCGGTCGCCGTGATGGACCAGCTGCGCTTCGGCAAGATCGACGAGGCCGATACGGCACGCGTCGTGCACGGCGTCGTCGGGGGCATCTCGTTCTACGGCAACTGCCTCGGCCTGCCGAACATCGGCGGCGAGACGTACTTCGACCCGGTGTACCAGGGCAATCCGCTCGTCAACGCGCTCTCGGTGGGCGTGCTGCGACACGAAGACCTGCACCTGGCCAACGCCTCGGGCGTCGGCAACAAGGTCGTGCTCTTCGGTGCGCGCACCGGCGGAGACGGTATCGGCGGGGCATCCATTCTGGCGTCGGACACCTTCGCGTCCGGCGGTCCGACGAAGCGGCCGGCGGTGCAGGTCGGCGACCCGTTCGCCGAGAAGGTGCTCATCGAGTGCTGCCTCGAGCTGTTCGAGAAGAAGCTCGTCGAGGGCATCCAGGACCTCGGGGCGGCGGGCATCTCCTGCGCGACGAGCGAGCTGGCGTCCAACGGCGACGGCGGCATGGTCGTCGACCTCGATCGGGTGCTGCTGCGCGACCCGACGCTCACGGCGGAGGAGATCCTCATGTCGGAGTCGCAGGAGCGCATGATGGCGGTCGTCACGCCGGACAAGCTCGACGCGTTCCTCGCCGTGACGGCGAAGTGGGATGTCGAGACCAGCGTGCTCGGCGAGGTCACCGACACCGGTCGGCTCATCATCCACTGGCACGGCGAGAAGATCGTCGACGTCGACCCGCGCACGGTCGCGGTCGACGGTCCTGTGTACGACCGGCCCGTGGCCTACCCGGCCTGGATCGACGCGTTGCAGGCGGATTCCGCGGTCTCGCTGGCACGGCCGGACGCATGCACCGAGGACGGTCGCGAGCA
Source organism: Planctomonas sp. JC2975 (assembly GCF_012985205.1). Taxonomy (NCBI): domain Bacteria; kingdom Bacillati; phylum Actinomycetota; class Actinomycetes; order Micrococcales; family Microbacteriaceae; genus Planctomonas; species Planctomonas sp. JC2975. Next base: position 2,264,524 of record NZ_JABEKS010000001.1, read on the forward strand.
GTTGCGCGACCAGTTCCTCGCGCTCGTCGGATCCCCGAACCTCGCCGACAAGAGCTGGATCACCAACCAGTACGACTACTACGTCGGCGGCAACACGGCGCTGTCCTTCCCCGATGACGGCGGGATGATCCGCGTCGACGAGCAGAGCGGCCTCGGCTTCGCGATCGCCACCGACGCCAACGGCCGCTACGGCCAGCTCGACCCGCGTCAGGCCGCACGCCTGGCGCTCGCCGAGGCGTACCGCAACGTCGCGGTGACCGGCGCAATCCCTGCGGCCGTCACCGACTGCCTCAACTTCGGATCCCCGGAGAACCCCGAGGTGATGTGGCAGTTCTCGCAGGCGGTCGAAGGCCTCTCCGATGCCTGCCTCGAGCTGGGCATCCCGGTCACCGGCGGCAACGTGTCGTTCTACAACCAGACCGGTGACACCCCGATCTTCCCGACGACGGTCGCCGGCGTGCTCGGCGTGATCGACGACGTCGCCCGCCGCATCCCCTCCGGATGGCAGGATGCCGGCGACAACATCTATCTGCTCGGCGTCACCCGCGAGGAACTCGACGGATCCGCCTGGGCCGGCACCGTGCACGGCCACCTCGGCGGACGACCGCCGGCCGTCGACCTGGATGCCGAACGCCGCCTCGCCGACCTGCTGCAGGCCGGATCGATGGAGAGCCTCATCGCCTCCGCACACGACCTCTCCGACGGAGGTCTCGCGCAGGCCCTGGCCGAATGCGTGCTGCGTTTCGGTGTCGGCGCCCGCGTCTGGCTGACCGAGATCATGGAGCGCGACGGAGTGGGCGCCGCGACCGCCCTGTTCTCCGAGTCCACCGGACGCGTGATCGTGTCCGTTCCGCGCGAGGACGACGTGAAGTTCCGCGGCCTGTGCGAGGGCCGCGACTACCCGGTGCTGCGCATCGGCGTGACGGATGCCGTCGTCGGCGAGCAGTCCGTGCTCGAGGTGCAGGACGTCTTCACTGTCGGACTCGAGGAGCTGCGGGCATCGCACCAGGCGACGCTCGCCGAGCACTTCGGCCCGGTCGTCGGTCAGGCACCGGCGCAGGAGTACTACACGCCCGGCGCGTAACGCACTGTCCACGGCCTCGCGCCACCCCATCGCGTCACCAAATTGCTGGCCCATGTCGTCCCTTCGCGCCGGGAAGCGACCACACGGGACAAGAACTCGCAGATGCGCGGAGCCGGGGGCGAGGACCTCGCGGGAGCGGAGCGCCGCCGCGCGCGTCAGCGAGCGGCGTCGGTGGGACGCGACCACCGCATGGCGAACGAGGTCGGCGCGACGAGCCGCTCCCGCGCCGCCCATTCGCGGTACGCCGACGGCGAGCCGCCGACGATCTCGGAGAACGTGCGGCTGAAGGTGCCGAGGCTGCTGAATCCGACGGCCATGCAGACGTCGGTCACGCTCGCCTCGCCGTGCCGTAGCAGGAACATCGCCCGCTCCACGCGTCGGCGTTGCAGGTACCGGTACGGCGTCTCGCCGAAGACGCGTTTGAACTCCCGGATGAAATGGGCTCGCGTCATGTAGGCGAGTGCGGCGAGCTGCTGCACGTCGAGCGGCTCCGCGTACCGGCGATCCATATGGTTGCGCGCACGCAGGAGACTCAGGTTCACGGATTCGTTCTCACGGCCCACACGACCAGCGTACGGAGCGAGCACTTCTGGAGAAGCCGCCCGCCCTCCCCGCTGCCTAGGGTGATGCTCGATGGCCGACGACAAGCCCGACGGCCAACCACACGAAGGAGCCGATCATGCTGACCCGTAACAACCTGTCCTCGATCTACGTACTGGATCAGGACGAAGCCCTGACGTTCTACACCGAGGTACTCGGCCTGGAGGTCGGCGCCGACATGGACTTCGGACCGATGCGATGGCTCACGGTGCGTGTCCCCGGCGACCAGAAGGAGATCCTCCTGGAGCGGCCGGGTGCCCCTGCGCACGACGAGATCACCGCGGCCCAGGTCCGCGACCTCGTGACCAAGGGTGCCGGCGGCGGATGGCTGGCCTTCACCACCGAGGACGTGCAGGGCATGTTCGAGAAGGTGGAGGCCTCCGGCGTCGAGATCACTCAGGAGCCGATGGAGCAGCCGTACGGCACGGACTTCGCGATCCGGGATCCGTTCGGCAACCACATCCGCATCGGCTCCCTCAAGCAGTGGGATCAGCAACACTGACCGTAGGACACCGCGCAACAGCACCCCACGAGACAACCCAGGAGACACCGTGGCCACCTTTCACACCGTCCTCGAGTCGACCGGCGGTCGCAACGTCGGCATCGTCGTTCCCGAGGACATCGTCCTTCGCTTCGACCGCGGCAAGCGAGTGCCCGTCATCGTCACCATCGACGGCGGTTACACGTACAGGACCACGATCGGCGTCATGGGCGGTCGGTACCTCGTCTCGTTCAACGCGGAGACCCGCAAGAACACCGGCCGAGAGGCCGGCGACACGGTCGAGGTGACGCTCGAGGCCGACCCGGATCGCTGAGCACGGTGATCCCGCACAGGCATGCAGGCAGGATCAGCGCCGCCGTCCGACCCGCGTCGCCGTGCCAAGCGCAAGCAGCGTGAGGACCGTCCCGAACGCGAAGACCGCTGTGTAAGGCCATGTGCCGCCGACAGCCGTGAGCGACGTGAACACCAGACCGGCGACGGCGACGGCGGATGCCGCACCCACGGCATCCGCAATGGCCTGCGCAGAACTGTTGAAGCCCTGGTCGTCGCGGTTCGAGTAGCCGAACATGAGCACCGTGAGGCGCGGCAGGGCGATGCCCATGCCGAAGCCGGCGAAGATCCACACGCCGAACAGGATCCACGGTGACAGCCCGAGAGCGGCGATGAGCGTGGTGCCGGCGACGCCGACCGCGATGGACAGAACGCCGAGCGCGACCCATCGCGCATTGCTCACCCTGCTGCCGACCTTGCCCTGCACCCACGATCCACCTGACCAGGCGATCGCGCCGCCGGTGAGCGCGAGACCGGCGATGGCCGGTGACAGCCCGTATCTGTCGATCAGCAGGTAGGGAACGTACACCTCTGCGGCCAGTTCGGCACCGGAGATGAGGATGCGCGTGAGCAGGACCGAGGGCAGCCCGCGTGCCGCCAGGAGCGTGCCGCGCGGCATCAGGGGACGCACGGCCACTGCGAGCACGACGGCGGCCACCACGAGCGTGATCCAGCGCAGCAGTTCGCCGAACTCGGTCGCGAAGCCCAGGATCAGCACAGCGGATGCCGCAACGACCGACCACACGATGCGGGATGGCTGCCACGCGACGTCGTCGTTGCGCTCGTCCGGGATCCCGACGAGGACCCGACGGATCATCAGCAGCCCGAGCAGCGCGACGACGATGACGCCGAGGAAGATCCAACGCCATCCGACGGTCTGCGCGACGACGCCCGCCAGGAACGGACCGACGAGCGACGGGATGACCCACGCTGTCGAGAATCCGACGAACACCATGGGCTGCAGTCGGGACGGGTACCACCGTGCGACCATCACGTAGAGCGCGACCGTGAGCGCTCCGCCGCCGAGTCCCTGCACGAGACGTCCCGCGACGAGCACGAGCATGTTCGGTGCGAGGCCGGCGATCGTCAGCCCGGCAACGAAGAGCACGACGGAGATGACGAGCGGTGTCGACGGCCCTCGTCTGTCGCACCAGGAGCCCGCGACGACCATGCCGACCACGCTGATGGCCGTCGATCCGGAGAACGCGAGCGTGTAGAGGGATGTCCCGTGCAGTTCCCTTGCGATCACCGGCATGACCGTGGTCACCGCCATCGCCTCGAACGCCACGAACAGCACGAGCGCGCTCATGCCGATCGTGATCCAGCGATACCGGCGTCCGAGGACGCCTTCGTCGGGCGCAGTATCCGCAGGGCTCGTCGCCGTGTGCGACGCATGCTGCTCTGCGGATCCGTGCGTCGACGCCATGGGATTCGACGTTACCTGCGCGTCGCCCTGCCCGGACGGCGATGCGGCATCGCGGGTCGTTGCATCCGTCTGCGTGCTCATGCGATCGACGCTAAAACCTGAAGCGCGGTTGAGGTCAAGGATTCCGGCGCGGAAAACCTCATCTATTGTTGAGGTCACCTGCAGTCGGAGGTCGCTGAATGGAGGAGGCTGGCCCATGCCCCAGATCACGGGCGGAACGCACCGCGAGCTGAGCGTCGGCGAGCTCTCGGAACGCAGCGGCGTCGCGGTTTCCGCGCTGCACTTCTACGAGCGCAAGGGCCTCATCTCGAGCGAGCGCACCGCGGGCAACCAGCGACGGTACCGGCGCGACATGCTGCGGCGCGTGGCGTTCATCCGCGTGTCGCAGCGGGTCGGGGTGCCGCTCGGCGAGATCCGCGACGCTCTGGATTCGCTGCCTGAGGGCCGCACTCCGACCAAACGCGACTGGGCACGGCTCTCCTCGCACTGGCGAGAGGCCCTCGACGCACGCATCGCAGCGCTCGAGCACCTGCGCAACGACCTCACCGGTTGCATCGGATGCGGATGCCTCAGCCTGCGCACCTGCTCGCTGCAGAACCCCGACGACTCCCTCGGCGACACGGGCGACGGCACAGGCCCCCGCCGCTGGGACGACGCGGATGCGGACGCGGACTCCGAGCTCACGCATACCGCCGATTGAGGGACACCCTGCCGGTCGAGCCCGTCGAAGCCGGCCGGCGTCACACACCGCCCGTCACGGTGTGCCCCGCCCTCACACCTCGAAGCGGATCCCGGTCGCCGACTCCGCGAAGGACCACACGCGCCGCGCGATCGCGGGATCGGCGACGGTGGCCGTCGGATCCTGCCGCGACGGGTCGCCCTTCGCGCGCCACCTCGGGCCCCAGTACGAGCCGCCAGGGGCATCCGCTCTGGTGGCCGCTGCGAGCACCGGCCGGGCTCCGCGCTCCTTGCTCTGCGTGAACGGAGCCTGCAGCGAATCGGCGAACACGGTGCCGCGCGACGGCTCGTTGACGCCAGGGATGCGCGGCGTTCGGCCGCTGATCGAGTAGCCGGGATGCGCGACGACGCTGCTGGCGTCGAGTTCGGCTCGGCGCATCCGTCTGTCCAACTCGAAGCCGAACGACTCCACGGCGATCTTCGACTGCGCGTACGCCCGCCACGACGAGTAGTTGCGTTCGAGCTGCAGGTCGTCGACCAGGAAGGAGCTGAGCCGGGTGACCACGCTGCCGAGGCTCACGACGCGGGCCCCTGGCGAGCGCCGTAGCACGGGCATCAGCCGTGCCAGCAGTGCGAAATGTCCGAGCAGGTTGGTGGCGATCACGACCTCGTTGCCGTCGACGGACGTCTCGCGGTGCTGCGGCGGATGCACCATCCCGGCATTCGCGACGACGATGTCGATGCGGTGGCGGCTCGCCAGGGCTTCTGCGGCATCGGCGACGCTCGCCAGGCTCGCGATGTCCAGCGGAAGGATCTCGACGGATGCCGTCACCCCGTCGGCAGCGCACCGTGCGCGAATGGCGCGCGCAGCGGCATCCGCTCGTGAGGTGTCTCTGCAGGCCAGCACGACATCCGCTCCGGCTGCCGCGAGCGCCGCAGCGGTGAAGAACCCGACGCCCTTGTTGGCGCCGGTGACGACGGCCGTCTTGCCCGTCTGGTCCGGAATGGTGAAAGCGGTCACGGTCGACGCGACGCCCCTCGTTCTACTCGGAGGCGGGGGCCGCGCCCGCCTGCACGTGGTGGTGGATCACCTCGGCGACCACGAAGTTGAACCATTTCTCGGCGAACTCCGGATCGAGGTGGCTGGCTTCGGCGAGCGCCCGCAGCCTGCGGATCTGGTCGCGCTCGCGCTGCGGATCCGCGGCAGGCAGCCCGTGCTCGGCCTTCAGCGCGCCGACGCGCTGCGTGAACTTGAACCGCTCGGCGAGCAGGTGGATCAGCGCTGCGTCGATGTTGTCGATGCTCTCGCGGATGCCGTGCAACGTCTCGATCGCGCGGGTGCGGTCATCCGACTGGTCGTTCTCGGGCATGAGTCGAGGGTAGCGGCTGGACCTTGCGGCAAGATTCGCCGAAAGGCTGCGTCTCCGACGGTGTGGCCGCCGGGAGTGACGCGGGGTCACCGGGGTAGCGTTGACGCATGCTGCCGTTGGTCACGCCCGCCCGTGCCCTGACGCCGGCCGAGTCCGAGCGCACCGCACGCCAGCTCACCCTGCAGGCCATCGGGGACGAGGGTCAACGCCGTCTCGCGAACGCCAGGGTGCTCGTGCTCGGCGCAGGTGGACTCGGCGGCCCCGCCCTGCTCGCCCTCGCCGCTGCCGGGGTCGGAACCCTGGGAATCGTCGACGACGACGTGGTCGAGGCGTCGAACCTGCAGCGCCAACTCGCACACGGCGTCCCTGACGTCGGCCGTTCCAAGGTGGACAGCGCCGCGGATGCCATCGCCCGCATAGCCCCCGAATGCCGCGTCTACCGTCACCGCGAGCACTTCGACGAGTTCACCGCTCCGCACCTTCTGGCGGACTACGACATCGTGCTGGACGGCACTGACGACTTCCCGACGAGGTACGCGGCTGATGCCGTTGCCGCCACCGCCGGCATCCCGCTCGTGTGGGCGGTCGTCCTCGGCTTCGACGCCCAGGTGACGGTGTTCTGGGCGAATCCGAACGACGGATCCCCCGGAGTCCGCCTCACGGACCTCTTCCCCGTTCCGCCTGCGGACGACGGGGCGACCTGCTCGGTGGCCGGCGTGCTCGGCCCCCTCACGGCGCAGGTCGGCTCGCTCATGGCGGCGGAGGCCGTGAAGCTCATCACCGGCGCCGGCACGCCGTTGCTCGGACGCATCCTCGTGGTGGATGCACTGCGCGCCACCTACCGCGAGGTGCCGCTGAGGTCCGCGCGGCGCGTCCAGGAGCCAATCTCGGGAGTGACACCACCGCCGAGGCGGGTCGCCGAGGGCTCCGGCCGTCAGCCGACGCTTGACGGATACCCCCAGCCGACGCCTGCCAGGTCGCCCCAGCCAACGCCTGCTGGGCCTCCACAACCGTCGCGCGCCGAACCCCCGACCAGGTCCGTGCCGGCCGAGCCGGTCTCAGCGTCCATCTGGCACTCGGCCGCGGTCGACGCGAGCTCGCGAGCCAGGGTCACGCAGAGTTTCCCGACCTCGCTGGATGCGCCGTCCCGCGAATCCGAGGACGCGCGGCAGGCAGCGGCCAACGTCGCCCCTGCCGATCGCACCGTCGAGGTGGCCGAGCTGGCCGAACGCCTCGCGAGCAGAGCGGCCGGCGGTCCGGATCTCGTGCTGCTCGACGTGCGCGAGCCGGCGGAACGAGCGGCTCGGAGCATCCCAGGGTCCATCGGGATCCCGGTCGGGCTGCTCGACCGGGCATCGGTCGCCGACCTGGACCGTCGGCTGCCCGTCGTGGTGCACTGCCAGTCCGAGGCACGTGCGCGCCGCGCCGCATCGACGCTTGCCGAGCTCGGATTCGCCGACGTCTCGGTGCTCGCCGGCGGCATGAAGCGCTGGAACGAGGCCCAGTGACGGCACACCTCGACACGATCGAGGCGCATCAGCAACGCGCGCTCACGATCGTCACTCCGCTCGCGCCCGTACGCCTCCCGCTGCGCGACGCACTCGGCCTCGTGCTCGCGGAGACGCTGGAGAGCCGGCTGGACATCCCGGTGTTCGACAACTCGGCCATGGACGGCTACGCCGTGCACCGCGACGACGTGCTGCAGGCAACGCCGGCAGCTCCCGTCACGCTGCGGGTGACGGGAGACATCCCGGCAGGCAGCGCGCTCGATCCAGGCATCGACAGCGGCGAGACCGTGCGCATCATGACCGGTGCGCCCATCCCGAGCGACGCGGATGCCGTGGTGCAGCTCGAACACACGGATGGCGGCGTCGACGTGGTCGCGGTGTCGACGGCGCCGTGGCCCGCCGCCCACATCCGCCGACGGGGAGAGGATGTCGCTGCAGGCGACACCGTGCTGGAAGCCGGCGTGCGCCTGACCGCGTACCGCGTCGCCGCAGCGGCGGCTGCCGGTCACAACAGCGTGCTCGTTCGCCCAGCGCCCCGGATCGCCGTGATCGCCACCGGGAGCGAGCTCCGTGAGCCGGGAGACTCGCTCGAGCGCGGCCAGATCCCCGACTCCAACTCATTCCTGATGGCCGGGCTGGTCGCCGAAGCCGGCGCACTGGCGGTGCGGATCGCGCACGTCGGGGATGAGCCGTCCGAACTCGCGGCCGAGCTTCAGAGCTGCCTCGACCTCGGCGTCGACGCGGTACTGCTCTCCGGCGGCGTGAGCGTCGGAGCCTACGACGTCGTGAAGAACACGCTCAGCGCTTCGGGCTCGGCTTCGGGCGGCACGCCTTTGGAAGCGACAGTGGGCTTCCACCAGGTCGCGATGCAGCCGGGCAAGCCGCAGGGACTCGGCACGATCGGCGACGGCACCCCGGTGTTCGCGCTTCCCGGCAATCCGGTGTCTGTCGCCGTGTCGTTCGAGATGTTCGTGCGACCGGCCCTGCTGAGCATGCAGGGAGCATCCGAGGTGCATCGCAGGCGTGTGACAGCGTTCGCCGCCACCGGATGGACCTGCCCTCCGGATCGTGCTCAGGTGATGCCGATCGTGTTCGAGAGGGCGGGAGCCGAGCAGGCGGAAGCATCCGGTGATCCCGCCATCAGGGTGCGTCCCGCGACGCACGGCGGATCCGGATCGCACCTCGCTGGCGGCCTCGGCCGGGCGGAGGGGTACGCGGTGGTGCCCGCGGACGTCGACGAGGTACGTGTCGGCGACGCGCTCAGTGTCATGGAGGTGCCGTCATGACGGATCAACCCTTCACGCACCTCGACGGCAGCGGCAACGCACGCATGGTGGACGTGACGGCCAAGCAGCCGACCATCCGCAGCGCGACGGCGATGGGGCGCGTGGCGTGTCCGCCTGCGGTCGTGGCTGCGCTGCGCGACGGATCCGTGCCGAAGGGCGACGTGCTCGCGGTGGCGCGGATCGCCGGCATCCAGGCCGCGAAGCGCACCGCCGAGCTGCTGCCGCTCGCGCACGTCATCGGCGTGCACGGCGTTGTCGTCGACCTGAACGTGGACGACGATGGCGTGGCGATCACCGCGACCGTCCGCACCGCCGACCGCACCGGGGTGGAGATGGAGGCGTTCACGGCCGTCTCGGTTGCGGCGCTGGCGATCGTGGACATGGTCAAAGGTCTCGACAAGCATGTGTCGATCCACGACGTGCGACTCGAGGCGAAGTCCGGCGGCAAGTCGGGCGACTGGCGACGCGAGAGCTGAGACGCATCCCGCCACGAGCCCGCTGCGCGGTCGCGGTGGGAGGATGACGACAGACCCGATTCAGCTCAGGAGGATCCCGTGCCGAACGACCAGAAGCCGAAAGACGAGCAGTCGAGCAAGCTGCCGCCCGAGGCGCTCGACGACTGGACGGCGGCCATCGCCGCGGAACTCGGCATCCCGAAGGAGTCCGTGCCGATCGGTGACGTGCTGCAGTTGGCGAGCACCGTCGCGCACGGAGTCGCACGTCCGGCAGCGCCGCTCACCGCGTTCATCGTCGGGCTCGCTGTCGGGTCTGGCAAGGGGACGGCATCCGATCTCATCGCGCTGACGAGCTCCGTCGCCGAGAACTGGACGGCTCCTCAGTGACACGGGTGCGGTACTTCGCGGCGGCAGCAGAGGCCGCTGGACGCGACGAGGAGGAGCTGCCGGTGGCATCCGTTGGGGCGCTGCAGGGCGCGATGCTCACGGCGCATCCTGCGCTGGGCGCGGTGCTCACCCGCTGCGCACTGCTCGTGGACGGCAGGCGCGTCGACGACCCGTGGCATCCGCTGTCGGACGCCACGACCGTGGACGTGCTGCCGCCCTTCGCAGGCGGCTGAGCCGCCACCGCCGGTTGGGCCGCCACCGCTGCGCGGAACGCAGCCGGAGATCAGGAAGAGACCCCGCCCAGCCCGACCCAGCTGTGCGAGCCGTCGGCCTCGAGTTGCTTCTTCCAGACCGGCAGCTCGTGCTTGACGGCCTCGACGAGCTCCCTGCACACGTCGAACGCGTCGCCCCTGTGTGCGCTCGCGACAGCGCACACGATCGCGACGTCGCCGACGGATAACCGCCCGATGCGGTGACTCACGGCGATCCGCACCTCGGCTCGTTCGCCGACTGCCACGCGCTCCGCCAGGTCGGCGAGCACGCGGGCCGCGTCCGGATGCGCGCTGTACTCCAGCGCCACGACTACGCCAGCGGCGTCTGGATCGTGATCGCGCACGATGCCGACGAAGGTCGCGACGGCGCCCATCTGCGGCGATTCGACGAGGGCGACGTGCGCGGCGAGGTCGAGGGGGTCTGCGGAGATCTCCGCGCGCAGCACGGCCATCAGTGGTCGCCTCCGTCGAGTTGGTCGATCAGGTGGGCAAGCAGCGGGAGCAGCACGTCAAGGCCGTCGGCGACCCCGCCGGACGAGCCGGGGAGATTCACGACGAAAGCGCTCGGTGCACCGTCTCGTCGTACGATCCCGGCGAGGCCGCGGGACAGGACAGCTGTCGGAACTGCGGATGCCCCGCGCCGCCGCAGCGCCTCCGCGACGCCCGGCAGGTGCTGGGTCAACACGGGCTGCGTGCCTTCTGGCGTCAGATCACGCGGCCCCACTCCGGTGCCGCCGGTGGTGATCACCACGCGAGCACCGGACCGCAGGAGCGATTCGAGGCCGCCGGTCACGGCATCCGCTCCGTCGGGGATCACTGTCGCGTCGGCGACCTCGTACCCGGCGTCGCGCAGCCGTGCCACGATGACCGGGCCCTGCTCGTCCTGGCGCACGCCGCTGTGGGCACGATCGGACACGGTCACGACCGCCGCACGGATGGCGCGGTGCTCATGCGTGGATCGCGCCGCGTGGGCCTCACCGTGGTGAGGCTCCGCTGCAGAGGACTCGGCAGTCATGACTCAACGTTAGGCCGCCCGGAACCGCAACCGCTCCCCGGACTCGACGGAGTCCGGGGAGCGGTGAAAGCGTGCCGTCCTACTCGGCGACCGCCTTGTCAGCTGCCGCCTCGATCATGGTGCCGGACAGCGCCGTGTAGGCAGCCGTCCACGCCTCTTCGACCTCGGGAGTGAAGTCGTCGCCGAGGCCCTTCGACAGGGTCGCAAGCAGTGCAGCACCGACGGTCGGGTAGTACTCCGGCTTGACGCCGTAGCCCACGTGACGGGCACCGAGGTTCGCGACGACGCGCTGCGTCGAGTCCCAGTTCTTCAGGCCGTTCACGGCCATGCCGAGCATGGTCATGAGCTTCTTGCGCTGCTCGGTCATGTCCTCGGTGAACAGCGGACGCAGCGACGGGTCGCGCTGGAACAGCTCGTCGTAGAAGATGATCGCCGCCTGGTCGGCGATGGGTGCCACCTTCGCGAAGCTGCTCTGGACGAGTTCGACTTGTTCGTTGTTCATCAGGGGGTCCTCATCTCGTTTCCGTTCGCATCCGCCCGGCTGCGGATGCGGGCTCCACACGGCCGCGCAGACGTCCTCACGCCACGAGGCCGCCGTTGCCTCTTGTTCGCCCGCGCATCACGATGTGTGACCGGCTGCTCACCCCGGGGGAGGTGGTGCGTGAGCCGGAGCGGACCGCCACACACACTACGGCGCCCCGCGCACGAGGGACAAGTGCGCCGGACGCCGGGCGAGGCGTGCTCGCCCCGCCGTGCCGTTACTCCGCCGCCACCGTCGGCTCTGCGAGCACCCTGGTGAGCACCGGACGAGTGGCCAGCAGCCCGAGCCACACCACCAGGATGCCGCCCGCGATGCTCACGGCGATGATCAGCAGCGACACGGGGGCGAGCACGAGGGCGATCCCGGCGAGCGGCAGCACGACGACGACGGCGACGACGGCGGATCCGATGGTCACGATGCGCAACGGCGACAGCACGGCGCGGACGCGGGCTCCGTTCATGGTCTTCACCGGCATCCCGAGGCGGTCGAGGCTGACGTACAGGTCGCGGCGGTCCAAGATCGCGGAGGCCTGACTCACGCCCACCGAGCACGCCACCATGAGGAACGAGATCGCCAGCGTGATGAAGACGCCCGTGCGGATGTCGCCCATCAGCACGGCCTGGTCGTGCGGCATGCGGTCCGCGCTCACGGCTCCGACCATGGCGAGCGCCGTTCCAGCGAACACAGCGATGAAGCACGTCATCGACACCCCTGCCACCTGCCGCCAGGCCGCCTTCGGCGACTCCAGCACGGAGCGCGCGGCGATGAGCCGCTGAGCGGTCGTGGCGTGACGCAGCCCCGACTGGGCGAACTTGCGGATCACGAACGGGCCGACGAGCCCCAACACCGCGTTCGCCGCAACGAACGCCGCGGCCAGCACGAGGATGACCGTGAGCACCCCGCCCAGCAGGCTCTGGTTGGCGACGCAGAAGATCACGGCCGCCAGGATCACTGCGCCGATCACGACGCGGATCCACCGCGGCCGGGGCGCCGTCTGCCGGGTGCGGACCCCGAGCGGCGACACGATCACGCCGCGCAGTCCGATGGCAGCGCTGATGCCGGCGAGCAGGCCGACGCCCACGATGACGGCGAGCACGATGAGCGGATCGAGCAGCAGCGCGAACGCGCCGATCGGCTGCCCCCGGAACGGGATGAGTCCGACGAGCGGGGTGAGCACGAGATAGAGCACGGTGCCGCCGATAGCCCCGACGACCGCGAGCACGATGGATTCGAGCACGGTGAGCCTCGCGACGAACGCGGTGGTCGCGCCGAGCAGGCGCAGGGTCGCGAGCCGGTCGTCCCTCCGACGCGCCGAGAGCCGCGCGGCAGCCCCGCCGAGCGAGGCCAGCGGCACCAGGAGCAGAGCGGACGCGAAGATCGCCAGTACCTGGTACGTGAAGCCCATCTCGTCGTGCCAGCGGAAGAACGACATGGCACCGGCGAGCGTCATGAGCAGCAGCGCTGTCGCGATGCTGAAGGCCACGATCGGCAACAGCAGCGCTGAGCGACCGGATGCCCCTGGCCGCGCCAGCAGGCGGGCGACGGTGAGCGTCTTCATCGACCGTCCTCCGTGACTCGCTGCGCGGTCTCGACGTAGTCCATTCCGGCCACCTTCGACCTCGTCTCGACGATGAGGCCGTCGCGGAGCCGCACCACGCGACTGCAGCGGGCGGCAACGCCCTCGTCGTGCGTGACGACGACGAGCGTGCGACCGCGGCCTGTGGTCGAGCCGATGAGGGCATCCATCACCTCGGACGACGTCGCGGAGTCGAGCGCGCCCGTCGGCTCGTCCGCGAAGACCACGAGAGGTTCGATCACCTGCGCGCGTGCGACGGCGACGCGCTGGGCCTGTCCTCCTGAGAGCTGTCCGATGCGACGCTGCTCGAGGCCCGCCAGGCCGAGCGCCGCGAGCCACTGGGCCGCGCGCTGCTCCGCCTCCGCGCGCGGCACGCCTCGCAGCATCAGCGGGAGGGCCGCGTTCTCGATGGCTGTCAGCTCCGGGATCAGCAGTCCCTGCTGGAAGACGAACCCGAACGACTCCCTGCGCAGAGCCGACCGGCCGCTGTCGCCCAGCTCACCGACGGACACCGCGCCCGTCGGGCCGTGCAGGGCGACCCATCCGCTGTCGGGCGTGAGGATGCCGGCCAGCACGTGCAGGAGCGTCGACTTGCCCGATCCGGATGCGCCCATGATCGCCAGTGCCTCCCCGGCGTGCACGTCGAGCGTGACCCCTGCGAGCGCGTGGGTGTCACCGTAGGACTTGGTCAGGGCCGAAGCCTCGAGAATCACGGTCATGCGTCCAGCCTCCCCCGCGCCTTCACGCTGCGCGTCAGGCGTGGGGTTGATACCGGCGGGAAGGGCATCCGTCGAGCGGATGAGGCATCAGGAGACCGAAGGTGGAGTCGCGCACCGCTGGTCGAGCTCAGTCGGCGACAGGCACCAGGCACGTGGGCGAGCCGGTCTGCACGGTCGTCTCGAGAACGGGCATCCCGTCGTCGAGCCGGAACACGGCGATGTCCTCGCTCAGCTGGTTGGCGACGTAGAGTCGGTCGTCGACCTGGAGGTGATGACGGGGCCAGTTGCCGCCGCAGGAGACCTGCGCGACCGGATCAAGGCGGGCACCAGCATCCGTCACCTCGAGCACGGCGACGACATTCGCGCTGCGCACCGTGACGTGCACGTGCCGATCGCCGTCGAACGAGATGTGCGCGGCAGCGTTGCCGTTGCGGTCATGCGGAAGCACCGCCGGAACCACGGATGTCACCCCCAGCGTCTCCGGATCGAGCACAGCCACCTCGATGGAGTACTCCGTCACGACGTAGACGTGACCGCTGGGATGCCGCACCATGTGCCGCGGACCGCTGCCGAACGGCAGCACCGTCTCGGCGACGGGAACGAGCTCCGCACCCTCTGCGCGCCAGACGCGAACAGTGTCGTGACCGAGATCCGTGGTGAGGATGCGTCCGTCGGGGAGGAACATCGACGAATGCGCGCGGCTCGGCCGCGGCTCCTCGGCGATGTCGCGATACGGATCGACCGATGCCGGCACCTCCGTCTGTCCCACGATGACGCCGGTGCGGTCGAGCTCGTAGACGAGGACGCGTCCGTCGCCCCAGCAGGTCGCCACCGCGTACCGCCCGTGCGGCGCCACGGCGACGTGGCACACCGCCTCGCCGGCCGGCCAGGCGTCTCCGAGCGGCGCGAGCTCGCCGGAATCCGTCACCCGGAAGGCCGCGATGCGACGTGCGAACTCCTCGACGACGTAGACGACGGGCAGCGTCGGATGCGTTGCGACGAACGACGGCGAGTCGACCGTTGCGGCGGTGCGGATACCCGCGATCGCCCCGTCGTCCGCGAGCGCGACGCGCGCGATTCCGCGGCCGTGACCGCCGGAATCCGCCGTGTACGTTCCGAGCCAGAGCGAAGTCGTCATGTCTCCAGTGTGCCGGACCGGCCGAGCTATCGGGCCGCGCGCGGTCCCGCAGTCGCGTCAGGCTCTCAGCCGCCGAGGAGCCCCCGACGGAACCCTTCGGCGACGGCGGACGCCCTGTCGCTCACGCCGAGCTTCGCGTAGACGCTGAGCAGGTGCGTCTTCACTGTGCCCTCACTGAGGTGCAGACGGGCACCTGCGGCACGGTTCGTCGCACCTTCGGCCACCAGTGCGAGCACCTCGAGCTCCCGCGGGGTCAGCACCCCGGCATCCGCGGTGCGCACCCGACCCACGAGGCGCGAGGCGACGGATGGCGCGAGCACCGCGTGTCCCGCGACCGCGGCGCGCAGGGCCCTGAGCAGCTCCTCTCGGGGCGCATCCTTCAGCAGGTATCCGGTGGCGCCGGCCTCGATGGCCGGCAGTACGTCGGCATCCGAGTCGAACGTCGTCAGCACGACGACCCGGCTCGGGATGCCCAGCCTCGCAAGCTCACGGATCGCCGCGACCCCGTCGGTGCCCGGCATCCGCAGGTCCATGAGCACGACGTCGGGCGCGAGCATGCGTGCTTGCGCGACGGCCTCCGCGCCGTCGGATGCCTCGCCGACCACCTCGACGTCGGGCGCGGAGGCGACCATCCCCACGATCCCGTCCCTCACGACCGGATGGTCGTCGACCACGAGCAACCGGATCGCGGTCGCTGACTCCTCGACGCCGGCACCGGATGCTTCGGCACCCGCCCCGCCGCTCACGCCGGCACCTGCGCCCGCACCGCCGTGCCGTGCCCGGGGCGGGACTCGACGACGAACGCGCCCGCGACGGACTCGATGCGCTCCTGCATGGCGACGAGCCCGTAGCCGCCCGATTCCGGATCCATCTCGCGCCGCTGCCCCTCACCGGGATCGAAGCCGCA
The DNA here is from genome assembly GCF_012985205.1 of Planctomonas sp. JC2975. Classification (NCBI taxonomy): domain Bacteria; kingdom Bacillati; phylum Actinomycetota; class Actinomycetes; order Micrococcales; family Microbacteriaceae; genus Planctomonas; species Planctomonas sp. JC2975. The sequence goes on from NZ_JABEKS010000001.1 coordinate 2,280,318, forward strand.
TCCGTCGTCGCGCACCTCGAGCCTCGAGCCGTTGGAATCCGAGCGCAGCGTGAGCACGACTCTGCGTGCCGACGCGTGGCGTTCGACGTTCGCGAGCGCCTCCTGGGCGGTACGCAGAAGTGCGACCTCGGCATCGGTCCGAAGACCCGAAGCGTCACCGTGAGTGCTGACATCCACCTGGATTCCGGTGCGAGCGGTCCAGACGCGCGCCACGTTCCGCAGCGCATCCGGCAGCCGAACGGCGTCGAGCGCCGCGGGACGCAGGGCGTTCACGGAGCGCCGAGCCTCGGCGAGGCCGTCACGGGCGAGGGTGAGGGCCGCGTCGGTGTGACGACGTCTGCCTTCGTCATCCGTCGCCTCCTCGCCCGCCTGAAGCTGTGTGACGATGCCCGCGAACCGCTGGGCGAGCGTGTCGTGGATCTCGCGTGCGAGCCTGGCCCGCTCGCTCTCGGTAGCAGCCTCCTGCAGCCGCTTCTCGCCGAGCCTGAGCCCGACGGAGAGCCCGCACATGACGACGACGTTGAGGGCGATGACGCCGACTCTTCCGACGAGTCCCGCCGGATCGTTGCCGAAGCTCGATGCCTGCGCGACCCCTGCGACCACCGCCGTCGCACCCACCGCGAGAAGTTCCCACGGCCACTCGAACAGCGAGTACGCGAAGGAGAACGTCGCGATCGTCAGGAACCCGAACCAGCCGCTGAGCAGGACGAGCGCGAAGTTGAGGGCGAGCATGCCCACCATGAACACGACGATCCCGGCAGGATGGACCCGCCACGGTGTCGGCAGGGTGCGCATGACCAGCACCCAGATGGCCGTCGCTGCGCACAGCACGAGGGTCGGGATCAGGCGGTCCGGTTGTCCGCGCTCCACGATGATCGTGGCGATCACGAGGAGCCCTAGAACCACGTAGGGCTCGATCGCGAGCACTTTTCGCCAGCGAGGGTCGGGCAGCACGCTGACGACCCTACGCCTCGCGGCGGGAGAGGGCGGCCGTGCGCGGGAGGAAGAGCAGGATGACGGCCGGCAGCAGAATCGCGCCGCACAGACCCTGCTCGATGCGCACCCATCCCGGCAGGAAGCCCGGAATGGACACGATCACGATGATGGCGGCGAGCACGACCGGCGTGATGATCCGGAGCCGGATCAGCGCCGAACGCGATCCCCGCGTGGCACGCGCCATGATGGCCAGCAGCACGGCCGCGCTGCCGAGCACGAGGGAGCAGCGGATCCAGACGGCGGGATCCTGGGCGTTCCCGAGCGCGGACAGCACGCCGATCGCCACGATCATCGCGGCGCTGACGCCGAAGTACACCGCGAGCAGCGTGCGCACGGGGCGGAGGGCGGCACGCTGTCGACGCGCCTGGTCTGAAGTGGTTTCGACTGTCTCGGTCATGACTCCAGCGTCGCGACCGGCGCCGCCCAGCGGATCGACCGATCGGCTGGGCTTCGACACCGATCGGTTGGTGCCGCCGGCTCAATCCACGGTCGCCGCTGTTCCCACGTAACGTCCGGTCGGTCGCAGCCGCAGTGGACGCTGCCCGTACTCGTCGATAGCGTGCGCGATCCATCCGGCGCAGCGCGCGACGGCGAAGATCCCTGCGCCGGCATCCGCAGGCATGCCGGCCGCCGTCGTGAGGGCGGCCAGAGCCAGATCGACATTCGGATGCCGCCCCGTGCGCTCCCGCACCTCCTCCGCGAGCCGATCCACGGCATCGATCACGCGTGGACCGCCGTTCAGTTCTGCGACCAGCGGAAGCAGGATGCGTGCCCGCGCGTCGATCCCGGGGTAGAGGGGCTGCCCGAACCCGGGCGCCGGGCGACCGCTGCGGGCGAGCGTGCGGGCGAGGGCGGTGCCGGCATCCGCTCCGTCGAGCACGAGGCCGATCAGCTCGGAAGCCGATCCGCTCGCGTTTCCGTGCAACGCCGAGTCGAGCGCACCGAGTCCGCTCGACACCACCGCGTACGGCGTCGCCCGAGCGGATGCCGCGGCCCGCGCCGCGAGCGTCGACACCGCAAGATCGTGGTCCACGAGGAGCACGAGCGCCGCGCTCAGCACACGCGCCTCGACCTCCGTCGCCGTTCGCCCCGTGAGCGCGCGCCACAGCAGCTCCGCAAGACGGTCGTGATCCGTCGCAGCTGCCGCCGACGGGTCGCGTGCAGTCGTGAGGGTCGCGACGACTCCGCCGATGAGGCGCTCGGCCGCCGCGCGCACCGCATCCGCACCGAGGTCGTGGCGGGTCGGATCCAGAGCGCCCAGCACCGGAACGGCGACCTGGATGCGATCGAGGGCTGTGGCCTCTGCCGGCAGTGTCGAGACGGCCGCGCGTGCGGCCCGGACGGCAATCGGATCGGTGGCGAACCGCGCACCGGATCCGGGCCCGTCGGCGGCCTCGGCCGCCGGGCTCCAGATCCACCTCGCGATGTCCTCGTATGAGTGGCCGACGGCCAGGGCCGCGGCAGGGATCCCGCGGAGGTACAGCTCGCCATCCTCGATGAGCGCGATGTCGGTGTCCAGGACCATGAGCGGCGAGCCCGGCGCCGCTGCATCCGCCGGCCGGACAGGGCCGGCACGGCGGGACGACGCGAACGCCTCGATCTCCAGCGGGTCGAACGACGATCCGCTCGCGTCGCGGTCGCGAGTGAGGAGTCCGCGAGAGACGTACGCGTAGAGCGTCTGCGGCTTGACGCCAAGGCGAGCGGCGGCCTGGGCCGCGGTGAGGCGCGGCAGTGCGGCGTCCATGGTCCCATCATATTGATTTGATCAACGTTGACGGAACAGTGATCAAGTCGCACTCTGGAGACATCAGTAAGGAGTCCGCCATGTCCCCCACCACACCGGGCGCGATCGCGTCGTCCACCTCGAGTCGCCCCGCGGCGACGCCCGGCCCTGGACCTGCAGCAACCGCATCGGCCACCTCAGCTTCCGCCGCGGTCCGGTCGGGCACCCCCGCCCCCGCAGCCGTGGCGCCTGTCGTCGTTCCGCGCGGCCTGGCCGGTGTCGTCGTCGCGGAGACGTCGATCGGCGATGTGCTCGGCACCGAGGGTCGGTATCACTACCGCGGCCACGACGCCATCGAGCTGGCGGCTGCCGGCGACTTCGAGGCAGCCTGGCAGCTGCTGGTGCTCGGCACGCTTCCCGAAGCGGATGCCGCCGCTGCCTTCCGCGATCGCGTCGCCGCCCTGCGCACGCCGCCCGCTGCGGTGCTGGCGTTCCTGGAGTCCCTGGCCGACCCGCGAGAGCCGTCATCCGTGATCGACCCGCTCCGCGGACTGCAGGCGACGCTGCCGGTGCTCGCCGCCGTGCGCGATGCCGCGCCGCTGTACGACCTGGATGAGGCGGCCCGCGTCGAGGAGGCGCTCGTGGTGGGCGCGGTGGTGCCCAGCATCCTGGCGGCATTCCATCGCGCGTCTCGCGGGCTCGACCCGTTCGTCCCTGAGCCGATGCGGCGCACCGAATCGGACCCGCAGAGCGAGGCGGACCGGCACGGAACGGCACAGGGCGCCGTCGCCGAGTACCTGCGGCTGGTGACGGATCGCGAGCCGGACGAGCGCGCCGTCCACGCCCTGAGCGCCTACCTCGTCGCCACGCTCGACCACGGATTCAACGCGTCGACGTTCACGACGCGGGTCATCGCATCCACGGGCGCGGACATGGCCTCGTGCATCGTCGGCGGACTGGGAGCCCTCTCCGGACCGCTGCACGGCGGCGCCCCGAGCCGGGCGCTCGACGCGCTGGACGCCGTGGCAGGCGAGCTGGACGGATCGGTCGACGGATCCAGGGCCGACGCCATCGAGCGCTATGTGCGCGGCGAGCTCGCGGCCGGACGTCGCCTGATGGGATTCGGCCACGCCGTGTATCGCACCGCGGATCCGCGTTCGCGCCTCCTGCGGCGGATCGCGCTCGACTTCGGCGGCCCTCGGGTGGAGCTCGCGGTCGAGTACGAGCAGACGGCGGAGCGCCTTCTCGCTCAGCACAAGCCGGGCCGCGACCTGCACACGAACGTGGAGTTCTACGCGGCGGTCGTGCTCGAGCAGTGCGGGATCCCGCGCGAGATGTTCACGCCGACGTTCGCGATGGCGCGCGTCATCGGATGGACGGCCCACGTGCTCGAGCAGGCACGGGACCGCAAGATCATCCGCCCCTCGTCGCGCTACGCGCCTGCGACCTCGGCACCCTGAGGGATCACGACGGCCGAGACCCGGGTCACCCCACGTGTCGGAACAGGCGGTTGCCCGCGGCGGTCAAGGCGGCTCCGGCCGCCACGATCCCGAAGCTCCCGCCGATGTACGCCACCTCGAGGTGACGCCCGTGCTGCTCGGTCGTGGCGTAGATCACCACGAACGCGATGAGGGACACCAGTGCGCTGATGCCGGCGATCCACCAGAGCGGCTGGAGTCCCCTGCACGATCGCGTCACGGGTGGAACGCCCCAGGCAACGAGGACGGCGCCTCCGAGGCATCCGCATGCCGCTACGAGCAAGTACGCTGCGACGACGTCACTGGGTCTGTGCCACTGACTGATGAGCGCGAGCACTCCCGTCAGCACGGCGAATCCGCCACCCAGCACAGCGGCCAGATGGCGCCATTGCGGTGCGGTGACCAGGAAGACCGCGAACGCAGCAGCCGCCGCGACCGTCGTATGCCCTGACGGGAATGAATTGTCGAAGACGTTCGTCGCGCCGGTCTCCGGACGGCTGAGGAACAGGTACTTGGAGAGCTCGGCCAGAGCCGTCGCGGCGCCGACGGCGACCACCGCGACCACGAGATGCCGGTAGCGGCGGCCGATCAGGGCGATCACCACGGTCAGCACCGCACCGAGCCCCAGCGCGAGATACGGCTCGATCGTGAGGAACGCCTCAGAGACGGCGACGAACCCGCTGTGCTGATCCGCAGCGCCGTTGAAGGCCCGCTCGTCCACGATCTGTCCCGTGTATGTGCGCACGAAGAACAGGTACACGGCGACGAACGCCGCGATCAGCCCGGCCGCGCACCACAAGAAGGTGCTGATGCGTGGCGTGCGGTTCACGGGTCCAATCCTCGTATCGCGACTCATGGGCGGGCTGGGAACGGCCTCCGACTGGCGTGGCGGCGATGACGGCCGAGCCGAGCGGATGCCGGCTCCGGCTCTGCAGACCGTCCGGTGATCCGCGCAGCAAGAGTGCAGCCGGCCGCCTCAGCCGACCAGTCTCTCAGTCGATCAGGTCGTGTCGAACGACGATGGCATCTCGGGCAGGGCCGACGCCGATCGCCGAGATGCGGGATCCGCTCATCCGCTCCAGTGCGAGCACGTAGTCCTGCGCGTTCTGCGGCAGGTCTTCGAAGTTGCGGACACCCTGGATGTCCTCGCTCCAGCCCGGGAACTCCTCGTAGATCGGCACGGCGTGGTGGAAGTCCGTCTGGGAGGACGGCACCTCATCGAAGCGCACGCCGTCCACGTCGTACGCGACGCATACCGGGATGCGCTCCAGCCCTGTGAGGGTGTCGAGCTTGGTGAGCACGAAGTCCGTCACGCCGTTGACCCGCGTGGCGTAGCGGGCGATCGGGGCGTCGTACCAGCCGGTGCGACGCGGACGCCCGGTCGTGGTGCCGAACTCGGCGCCGCGCTGCCGAAGCCACTCGCCCTGCTCGTCGTCGAGCTCCGTCGGGAACGGACCGGCGCCGACACGCGTCGTATACGCCTTCACGATCGCGATCACCCGCTCGATGCGGTTCGGACCCACACCGGATCCGGTCGCGGCGCCGCCCGCCGTGGACGACGACGACGTGACGAACGGATACGTGCCGTGGTCGACATCGAGCATGGTCGCCTGACCCGCCTCGAAGAGCACCTGCTTGCCGTCGTCGAGCGCATTGTTCAGCAGCAGCGACGTGTCGGCGACCATCGGACGAACCCGCTCCACGTACGAAAGCAGATCGTCGACGACCTCGTCGACCGTGATCGCCCGACGGTTGTAGACCTTCAGCAGCAAGTGGTTCTTCTGGTCGAGCGCGCCCTCGACCTTCTGGCGCAGGATGCCCTCGTCGAAGAGATCCTGAACGCGGATGCCCACCCGGTTGATCTTGTCGGCGTACGTCGGTCCGATACCCCGGCCCGTTGTGCCGATCTGGCGCTTGCCGAGGAAGCGCTCGGTCACCTTGTCCATGGTGCGGTGGTACTGCGTGATGATGTGCGCGTTGGAGGAGATGACAAGGCGCGACACGTCGATTCCCCTGGCGACCAGCCCGTCCAGCTCCTCGAACAGCACCTCGAGGTCGACGACGACGCCGTTGCCGATGACCGGAGTGACGCCCTCGGTCAGGATGCCGGACGGCAGCAGGTGCAGCGCGAACTTCGCGTCGCCGATGACCACCGTGTGACCGGCGTTGTTGCCGCCGTTGAACTTGACGACGTAGTCGATACGACCACCCAGAAGATCGGTGGCTTTGCCTTTACCCTCGTCGCCCCACTGAGCACCGACGATGACTGTTGCGGGCATGCTGACCTGCTCTCTGTCCTTTTTCGCGCGCCGGTCTCCACACGGCGCGCCGCAGTCGGGAGGGTGCGCCGTTGCGTTCGGCGCCGTCCACGCCGCCGCCTCGTGGCGCGTTCGCACCAGCGAGAGAACAGCCAGTCCAGCCTACCGGGGTCTGGCCGTACGACTCACTCCTGCGCCCGGCACGCCCGCCTGCGCTCCCGTACCGGCACAGAGGGGCCGGCTGTGGACGCGACGTCGCGAAGTCTCGAGGCAACGGGGAAAGGTGCGCCCTACAGGGAAGAAGCGAAGTCGGCGACGGCGGATGCCATGGCATCCGGTTCCCAGCGATGCCTGGCGCCACCAACGGTCACCGCGCGACCGTTGGGCACGGCGGATGCGATGGCGGACGCGGATGCCGCCATGGCAGGCCGCGTGACGACGCCCGTCATGGCCAGCACCGGCACCGTGATGTCCGCGAAGCGGCCGGCGGGGATCGCCTCACCCGCCCAGGCGATGGCGTCGGCGTCGGAACGCTGGGACGGGACGGTCGCGAGGATCTCCTCGAACCGCGGCGAGGCCTTGAGCTGTTCGAGCCGCTCGGGCGGCAGGTCCTTCATGTAGTGCTGGAGGGCACCGAGGAGGTCGCCGGCGTCGATGAGTTCGCCGAATCCACGGGCCCAGGCCGTCGTGTCGTCGCTCTGCTGCACGGGGGCCTCCCAGAGCGCGAGTCCGTCCACGGCCAGCCCGTCGACGGCGGCTCTCAGCGCCAGCACGCTCCCCGATGACTGCCCCCAGAGCACGGCGTGTCCGCCGGAGACGTCGATCAGTGCAGCGATGGCCGACAGCTCGCGATCCAGGGTGAGCGTGCCATCAGCCACGCTCTCGCCCCGTCCGACCCGGTCGTACAGGATGGTGCTGATACCCCGCTCCGCCATGAGATCCGCCGTGATCGCGGGAGTGGGATCCGACGCCCGGTAGGGACCGGCGCCTGCGATGAAGATCACCGGACGCCCTTCGCCCCGCACCTCGTACGCCACCCGATCGCCGGCTTCCGTGGTGACCCACCGGGTCTCGACCTGCTGGGGTTCCGTGTTGTCCGTCACCGACTCATTGTCCACCGCTGCAACCACAATGCCGTCAACCTGTGGTTGACGGCAGGCGCGCGTCAACCTAGAGTTGACGCATGGCTGATTTCCCCGTTTCACTCGACAACCTCATCGCGTTCGTCGAAGCCCTCCACGCGGACGCCGATCCGCTTCGTCACCTCTCCGACGCCGTCACGATCTCGAACCGGGTGCAGGGCCAGGCGGACGCCCTGATCGGATACTTCGTCGACCAGGCGCGCCGCTCCGGCGCATCCTGGACCCAGATCGGCGAGAGCATGGGCGTCACGAAACAGGCCGCGCAGAAGCGGTTCGTCGCCAAGGCGCAGGAGTACGGACTCCCGGCCCCGTCATCCGCTCCCTTGCAGCGCTTCACGCAGCGCGCCCGCAGCGTGCTGGTTGCCGCGCGAAGCATGGTCGACGACGGCGAGGTCGAGCCGCGACACCTGGTGGCGGCGCTGCTCACCGAGCCGGAGGCCGTTGCGGCCGTCGTCATCCATGAGCTCGGCGTGACGGATGACGCACTCCTGGCCGCGATGAACGTTCCGTCCGACCGACTCGAGAAGCCCGCAAAGGCCTCACCGCCCGACGGCGAGGAAGCTGTGCGGTTCGGCGACGCGGCGAAGCGCCTCCTCGCACACGCGCTGGACGTCGCCCTCCACTACGGGCACAACTACATCGGCACGGAGCACCTGCTGCTGTCGGCGTCGTCCGAGGGGCCGACCGTCGAACCGCTCGCCGCCCTCGGCCTTGATTCCGACCGTCTCAGCGCGGCCGTCGAGGCGAAGCTCGAAGCGATCATGAAGACGCTGAAGGTGGCGCGAGACGCGACGTCCTCTGAATGAGCTCGGGGCCCTGGCCGCCGGCTCCGGGGCGGTGCGCAGCGGTGTTACGGCCGTGCGTACTGGCAGCGAGCCCGGCGCCCCTCAGTCCTCACCGCGGATGACGATGGACTCCGTCGGCGGCGCCGGGTGGTGCACGGGGATGGGAGCGGTACGCGAGGCCTCGATCTCGGTCGCCGCTGTCGGGTCGAGGCGCTTGAGCAATTCCGCGAAGCGCGCCGCCTCGTCGGCTTCGCCCAGGGCATCCGCAGCTCGGGAGAGCACGTAGATCGATCGCAGATAGCCGCGGTTCGGCTCGTGCGACCACGGAACCGAGGGGTTGCCCGTTGCAGCCTGGTCCCCATCTGCTGCTTGCTCGAGTGCCTCCGTGCCCCGGTGGTAGCCGACGAGGGCGTACGCGTAGGACTCGAGCGGGGCATCCGGATCGTAGACGGCGTCGGCGAGCTTCGCCCAGGCGAGGCTCGAGTGCGGGTACCTCGCCACCACGAGCTTCAGCACGCGCGGCTCTCCGCCTGCGTCGAGGAGTTCGATGACCGCATCGCGCTCGACGGGAAGGCGGATGGCGTTGTCGGAACTCTGGGCGTCGGCGGTCATACGGCCATGGTAGTCAGAGCGCTGCGCGGTTCCTGAAGGCGTGCGCCGGCAAGGCTCAGCCCAGCAGGAGGGCGCCGGTCAGGCCGATGGTCGCCACGAGCACGGTTGCGAGCACCGCGAGCAGCAACGGCCGGCCACCGACCTTGACGAGCTTGCGGATGTCCACCCCTGCTCCCAGCGCGAACATCGCGGCGGCGAGCAGGGCGCCCTGCGCCGTCTTGGCCGCATCGAGCACGGGCTCAGGCACGATTCCGACCGAGCGCAGCACCACCATGACGACGAAGGCGAGCACGAAGAGCGGGATGATCGGCGGACGCTTGCCCGCGGCATCCGCCCCGCTTCGACGAAGCTGCACCACCGAGACGATCGCCATCATCGGGGCGAGGAGCAGCACCCGCGCCAGCTTGACGACGACGGCCACGGCGAGCGCGCCGCCCCCGATGATGCCACCCGCCGCGACGACCTGAGCGACCTCGTGCGTCGATGCGCCCGCCCAGAGGCCGGCTTGCGTGCTGCCGAATCCGAGCAGCGAGCTGACGAACGGGATGAAGGGGATCATCAGCGTTCCGAACACGACGACCAGGGCCACGGCTGTGACGACCTCTTCGTCTTTGTCCGTCTGGATGACGCCGTCGACCGCTGCAACTGCCGCGGCACCGCAGATGGAGAATCCGCCCGCGATGAGGATGCGCTGCGTGAACGGCACCCCGAGCCACTTGCCGATCAGCAGGGTGCCGCCGAAGCCGATGCCGACCACCGCGACGACGAGCAGGATGACGCCCCACCCGAGCCCCAGGATGTCGCCGAGAACGAGCTGCAATCCGAGCAGCACGATGCCGAGCCGCAGCAGCTTCTTGGCGGCGAATGCGAGCCCTGCCTCCAGCACCGACGGCACGGGGAGCGTGTTCCGCACGAGCACGCCGAGGATGATCGCGATCAGCGTCGCGCTCATCACAGGAACGAGGGATGCCACGACCAGCGCGATCGCCACGGCGACGGCGCAGACGGCGAGCCCTGGGGCGACCCGCAACGTGCCGCGCCACAGCGTGACAGGCATCGCCTGCAGAGCACTGGACGGCGGCAGCGTCACTCGCTTCCGGCGTGCGGACGCGGGCGCCGACGCCTCTCTGGGCGGTGCGGCAAGTGGTGTGGTTCGGGTCACCATTCCAGCCTCCGTCGGCGCATCGGAGCGCGGTAGACGCCGGATCCGCATGACGACATATCATTTCGATATGGCAAGCAATGGCGGTGGCCAGGTGAGTGCGTCCGGCGAGGTGCAGCGGTTCCGCGGAGCCGAGCGTTGGCCCGACCTCGCCGTGCTCGAGCTGCTCGTCGCCGTCTCGGAGCACGGAAGTCTCAGCGCAGGCGCCCGAGCCGTCGGAATGGCGCAGCCGAACGCATCCCGAGCCGTCGCCGCCTGGGAGAAGAGCCTGGGGGTGCGCGTGCTCGAGCGGTCGCCGCGGGGCTCGCGGCTCACCGCCGATGGCGACGTCGTCGTCGACTGGGCGAGCGGAGTCCTGGATGCCGCCACTCGCCTCCGCACCGCCGTCGACGCACTGCGCCGCGAACAGAACTCCCATCTGACCGTGGCGGCGAGTCTCACGGTCGCTGAGCACCTCATCCCGGTGTGGCTGACGGCGCTGCGTCGCGAGTACCCCGACCTCGACGTCGGGCTCCTCGTGCACAACTCGTCGGAGGTGTTCGACCTGGTGAGGGCCGAGCGGGCCGATGTCGGGTTCGTCGAGACGCCGCGCATCCCTCGGGATGTGCGACGCATGACCGTCGCGCACGACCGGCTCGTCGTCGTGGTGGCGCCATCGCATCCCTGGGCGAAGCGGACGCGACCCCTCGGGCCCGCGGAACTCGCGGCGACACCGCTGGTCGTGCGCGAGGCCGGATCCGGCACCAGGAACACGCTGGAGGATGCGCTCGCGCACTACCAGCGTCCGGTTCCGGCACTGGAGCTCACGAGCAACGCCGCAGTGCGCGTCGCCGTGGCGAGCGGAGCTGGGGCAGCGGTGCTCAGCGAGCTCGCCGTCGAATCCGCGGTGCGCAGCGGAGACCTCGTCGAGGTTCCCCTGCACGGCCTCGACCTCGCGCGCTCGATCCACGCGGTCTGGACGGATGCCGCGACCCTGCACGCGACGGCCGCGGAGCTCGTACGCATCGCGCGCCGACGGCTGGCCGCCTAGCGGCGGCTTCAGGGAACGGTCCGGCTCTCGTGGTTGGTCGTCTCGAACGGCCTGACTCCCCCGCAAATGGGGGCGTGTCCAGCAATTGTCCAGGTCGCACAATGAATCCATGGCCACCGGTGTGGGTGCCATCCGCACGCCCGACCAGCGACTTCGGGTTTTCGTGAGCTCGACGCTCCGCGAATTGGAGCCCGAGCGCAAAGCCGCGCGCGCCGCGATCGAGCGCCTCCGGCTGGCGCCGGTGATGTTCGAGCTCGGTGCCAGGCCGCATCCGCCGCGCTCGCTCTATCGTGCGTACCTCGACCAGAGCGACGTCTTCGTCGGCCTCTACTGGGAGCGCTACGGATGGGTGGCGCCCGGCGAAGAGGTGTCCGGCCTCGAAGACGAGTACAACCTCGCCGATCCTGCGATGCCCAAGCTCATCTACATCAAGGCGTCCGAGCAGCGCGACGAGCGCCTCGGGCGACTGATCGACCGCATCCGGTTGGACGACAACGCGTCGTACATGGCATTCGACTCCGACGAGCAGCTGGCCGAACTGCTCGAGTCCGACCTGGCCACTCTGCTGGCCGAGCGGTTCGACGACAGCCGTCTTGCGCATCCGGATACCCGAACGGCCTTCCCCGCGCCACCCGTTGAGCCTGCGCCACCCGTCAGCCCTGGGCTTACCGACGTCGCAGCGCCCGTCGCGGCCGCACAGGAGCCGGCACCGCTGCACGCGGCGCGGCCGCTGCCGCAATCGTTCGCGCCGCTCGTCGGTCGCGCCCGCGAGGTGGCCGATGTGGTCGAGCTGCTGCGTGACGGCAGCGATCGGGTGATCACGCTCGTCGGCCCCGGCGGCGTCGGCAAGAGCCGACTCGCGCTCGAGGTGCTCGATCGGGCGCAACGCGATTTCGTCGACGGCACTTATTTCGTGCCGCTGGAGAACGTGCTCGAACCCGACCTTCTGCTGCCGACCATCGCGTACGCTCTCGGCGTGCGCGACACAGGAGAGGTGTCGCTCGAGGAGCGGCTGGCGATCGTGCTGTCCGGCAAGCGCGTGCTCATCGCTCTCGACAATTTCGAGCAGATCATCGACGCAGCACCGACCCTCGTGCACCTCTACTCGATCGCGCCGTCGGTGTCGTTCCTGGTGACCAGTCGCACGGTCCTGCGGGTGCGAAGCGAACGGGTCTACGAGCTCGACGGCCTTGGCGTCGCCGACGACGACGCCTCGAGCGTCGATTCGGCCCTGCGATCGGATGCCGTGCAATTGTTCGTCGCACGTGCATCGGCCGTGAGCCCGGAGTTCCGGCTGGACCACTCGAACGCGGCGACCGTCGCCCGCATCTGCACCACGCTCCAGGGCCTTCCGCTGGCGCTCGAGCTCGCTGCAGCGCGGATGCGCGTGCTCACCCCGCAGGGCATGCTCGAGCGGCTGGACAAGCAGCTCCCGCTTCTGGTGGGATCCGCCAGGGACATGCCGGAGCGGCAGCGCACGCTGCGCAGCACTATCGAGTGGAGCACGAACCTGCTCGGCGGGGCGGAACGCGCCCTGCTGTTCGACCTGTCCGTGTTCTCCCTGCAGTTCACGCTGGAAGCGGTGGAGGCGCTCGGCGAACAGCGGTCGTGGGGAGGCGCCGAACTCGAGGGACTCGATGCCCTCATCGACAGCTCGCTGGTGAGGCAGCACGAATCCGGCGGGCATCCGTCGTACTCGATGCTCGTCACCGTGCGGGAGTACGCACTCGAGAAGTTGAGGGAATCGGGCGACGAGACGACGATGCGCGCAGCGCACGCTCGCTACTACCTCGCGCTCGCCCGACGCCTCGGACCCGAGCTCAAGGGCGCCGGGCAGGAGGATGCGCTCGCCCGCCTCGAGCGCGAACGCGCCAACCTCCGCGCCGCGGTGCGCGACCTCGTCTACACGGCCCAGTATGACGACGCGACCGAGTTCGCCTGGAACCTCCTCGTGTTCTGGTGGATCGGCGGGTTCTTCGGCGAGGTGCGCGTGTGGATGGAGGAGATCCTCGACTCGGGGGCCGAGCTCTCGGAGCGAGCGACCAACATCGCGCGGTTCTACGTGTTGTGGATGCGCATGTGGCAGGCGCCGACATCAGACGTCGTCGACGGTCTCGAGGAGGTGCGTGAAACGTTCGAGCGTCTCGGCGACGAAGCCGGCACGGCGGTGGCGCTGGGCTGCACCGCGATGACCCGGGCGCAGATCCAGGACTCCGACCGCGCGACGGCGAAGGCGGACCTCGAGCGCGCGATCGCGCTCTTCCAGAAACTCGGCGACGGCTGGGGCGAATCCGTCGCCTGGGTCACGTTCGGACGCATCGACATGCTGGAGGAGGATGACGCCGCCGCCCTCGAGCATTACCAGCGCGGCGCCGAGGTGTCCCGTCGCACGCACGACCCGTTCGCCATTACCATCACCGAGCACCACATGGCCCGGCTGCTGCTGTTCCAGGGTCGGCTCGACGAAGCGGAGCCGGCGTTCGCCGACGCCGCCTACGTCTCGGCGACGCTCGGCCATCTGGAAGGTGCCGCGTACGGCATCGAGGGCCTCTGCGCCATCGCGGCGGCGCGCGGGAACGCGGAGCGCGCCGGGATTCTCGCGGGCGCAGCCCAGGAGCTGCGACAGAAGTCCGGCATGTACGACGCCCCGATGTTCGTCTACCACCCGCGATACCTCGCGCCGTTGCGCGAGGCCTTCCCCGACCTCATGCACGACGCGGAGGAACGCGGCCGGCGGATGTCGGCCGCCGAGGTGATGCAGTTCGCCCTCGATGCCGAGCGCGGCGCTGCCGCCGCGGCGAGGCTCAGCGCGCCGTAGCGGCGGGCCTCCGCCGAAGTATCGCGATGCCGACGGCGGCCAGCCACAGAGCGGCGATGCCGTTGAACATCGCGACGGCGCCCCATCCGTTCGAGGCGTAGAACTCCGACGAGTTGTAGCCGAAGAACATCGACGGCACTCCTGCGAGGTGCAGCACGGCAACGGCGAACGACGACCAGCCGACCCAGCGCGGAAGAGCCTGCGTGCGCAGGACCGCGTACCCGAATGCGAGTCCGAAGACGAACAGCATCAGGTGCGAGATCGATCCGTAGAGCAGGTAGGTGGGCACGGTGCGGGTCGGATCGATCATCTCTGTTGCCTTGATCGCGCTGCCGCCTTCGAGCCCCTTGGCGACCATGTCGATGATCGTCCACGCAACCCCCGCGGTTCCGGCCACGGTTCCGAACCACTCGTAGCGTGCGTCGGCTCGCGCGATCAGGAACCGCACACCGGTCATGAAGACGAGGAAGAGCGTGAGCGCCAGGAAGTTGAAGAGCGTGCGGGTGAGGATCAGCCCATCCGGCATGGGCGAGCCCGTCTCGACCCCGCATACGGCCGGATCGCAGGCCGGCACCACGAAGTACAGCGGCAGCTCTGCCATCGCGAAGACGGCGCCGAGGATGGCGGAGATGCCGATCCAGCGGCGCGCGCTGTTCGGAAAGTGAATCTGTGTATGGGATAAAGTGTTCATACCACGCACAGTAATTCATAACTGTGTAAGCCGTCTACTGTTTTCTCCAGAATCCTGAGATGATGCCTGACATGGCGTCACGAATCGGAACCGGCGGCAGAGCGACGAGGGGATCGGAGCCGGCCGCTGGCTCTGGCCCGTCTGCGGATCCCCAAGCGCCTGCCGGCCCCGAAGCGATGGACCGCGCGGCGCTTCCGACGAGTCTCGCGGCGGCGTGGGGTGTCGTCGACGCCGAAGGCAGTCGAGGCCCGAAGCCGGCGCACAGCGTCGAGGAGATCGTCGCCGCGGCAACCGAACTGGCGGACGCCGACGGCATCGCTGCGGCATCGCTGCCCAAGGTCGCCGCGCGTGTCGGGGTCACGGCCAACGCCCTCTATCGCTATGTCAGCTCGAAGGACGAACTGATCGTGCTGGCGGCGGATGGAGCGTGGGGCGACCCGCCGACGCTGCCCGGCGGAGACTGGCGCGCCGCCGCTTCCGCCTGGTCGCACCGATTGTTCGAGCGGTTCCTCGCCCGCCCGTGGCTGCTGGACGTGCCGACGACCGTCCCCTTGACGCCGCACAACGCGGCGTGGCTGAACGCTCTGATCGCGGCGCTCGCACCGACGGGCATGACGTCGAAGGAGCTGCTCAGCTGCGCGTATCTGCTGGACAGCCACGCGAGGTACGACGCGAATCTGCGGCGCAACATCCCGACGCCCGCGGCGTTGCGCGGCTCCGGTCCCGAGCGACAGCGCACGGCGAATGCGGTGCGCTCGTTCCTCGACCTCCAACTGCGATCCCGTGGCCTGAACGCCGTCGCGGACGTGATGGACGATCCCGCCTTCCTCGCCGACAAGCCATCCATGGACGGTTTCGAATTCGGCCTTGCCCGAATCCTCGACGGGATCTCCGCGCACGTCGCACGGTGATCCCGCGCGTTCGCCCATTGAAGCCTGAGCATCCGCCGACCTAATGTGCACATGGCTGTGCAAGTTAGTACACTGGATGCATGTCCACCGTCACCGAGGCATCCGCACGCGCCAGGGCTCCCCGCAGGGACGCCGCCGAGAACCGGTCCGCTCTGCTCGAAGCGGCCGTGCGCGTGCTCAATCGCGACATCGACGGGTCGCTCGAGACCATCGCCGCCGAGGCCGGGCTCAGCCGCCGGGCGGTCTACGGTCACTTCGCGACGCGTGACGACCTCGTGCGAGAGGTGCTCGTACGAGGAGCGGCGCGCATCGGGGCATCCATTCTGCCGATCGAGCATGCGGATGCCCGCATCGAGATCGCCCTCTACGGCGCGACCCTCTGGCGCGAGGTGCAGCACGCGAGCGTGACAGCCGAGTTCGCCGTGCGCGGCCCGCATCAGGAGCTGGTCGGACGCGCGCTGGAGCCGGCGCGGGCGAAGCTGCGCGCCACCGTGCGGCGCGGTGTACGCGAGGGGGTGCTGCGGCGAGACATCCGTGTCGATCCGCTCGCCAGGCTCATCGAACGAACCGCCATCGACGTGCTCACGGAGGCCACGCACGCGGGTCTCAGCGACCGCGCGGGCCACGAACTCGTCATGATCACCACACTGAGCATCGCCGGCCTTGACTGGCGCGACGCCGACGAGCTCGTCGCCACGGCGCCCGAACTCGCGTTCCATCGAGCCGCACGTGGCGCCGAAGGCGAGGTCGACGCATGAGGATCTCGCTCAACGCCGTCGCGAAGCACCCTGCCCTGAACGCCGTCACACTCACCTACGGCACGGGCGAAGCCGTGCTCGCCCGTGCGGAGACCGAACAGCGCCCAACGGTCCTCGGCCTCATCGCCTCCGGTCGCATGAAGCCGGCAAGCGGCACCGTGCTGCTCGACGGCGAAGCGGATGCCGGTGCCGTCCGTCGCGCGATCGCCCTCGTCGACGCACCAGCCGTCAGCGACCCAGCGCCCAATGTCACGGTCGGTGGCGTTGCAGCGGAAGAGCTGATGTTCGCCGGGATGCCCTCCGGCCCACGCGCGGTCAAGCGCATCCTGGCGTCGCTCGGGCTGGCCGAGCACGCGCGGGACTCGATCGGACAGGTTCCGCCGCGGGTGCGCATCCGGCTGCTCGTCGAGCTCGCGCTGCTCCGCGACGGCGTTCGCGGCATCGTGCTCACGTCTCCCGACCGGCACGGCGGCGACCCCAATGCGTGGTGGCAACTGGCGCTCGAGGTGGCCGGCCGCGGATACGCCGTGCTCGTCATCGCCGGCGACGCCTCCGCCGCCGCGATCGCGGCCAGCTCGCTCGTCGCGCGCCTCGAGACGCCGTGGGAGGCGCCGGATCCCGACGACGACCCCACCCGCGACGACTCCGACTCGTCGCTGTACGACGACACAGCACTCTTCGACCTCCCCGACGTGATCACCCGGCCCGTGCCGGTGATGCGGAGGGATCCCGACATGCACACCCGCAGAGGCACCGACGATCCGGCGCCCGCTGCTGCGACGACCGATGCGCCCGTATCCGGCGACGCGTCCGAATCGAGTGACGAATGAAAGTCCCCCAGATGATCGCGGCCGAACTTCGCCGCCTCACCGCCAGCCGCATGGCCACCATCGCGCTCCTCGCGCTGATGTGCGTTCCGGTCATCTACGGCGCCCTCTATCTCTGGGCCAACCAGAACCCGTACGCGAAGCTGGACCAGATTCCGGCAGCGATCGTCGTCTCCGACACGGGTACGACCGTCGACGGCAAGAGCGTGAACTACGGGCAGAAGGTCGCCGACCAGCTCGTGGAGGACGGCACGTTCGACTGGCATGCCGTCTCCGCCACGACGGCGGCGAAGGGCCTGAACAACCAGAAGTACGACTTCGCGATCACGCTCCCCTCCGACTTCTCCCGGCAGCTGGCGAGCGCGTCGACGACCACGCCGCAGAAGGCAACCGTCACGCTCACCACGAACGACACGAACAGCTATCTCGCGTCCACGATCGGGCAGCAGGCGGCGCAGACCATCAAGGCGTCGATCGTGCAGGAGGTCAATCACGAGGCGGCGAGCCGGTTCCTGCTGGCCCTGGCGGACATCCGTTCGAGCCTCTCCGACGCAGCGGATGCCGCTCGGCAACTCGCAGACGGCGCCGCGACAGCGCACACCGGGGCCGCCACGCTGGCGGACGGCACGGCGCAGCTGACCTCGGGGTCGGCCTCGCTCCGTGACGGCCTCAACACGCTGGCCACCCAGACATCCGACCTGCCGTCGCAGACCGCGCAGCTCGCGAACGGCGCCCAGCAGGTGGCCGCCGGTAACGAGAAGGTCGCGGCCGTCGCCGATCAGGCGGGATCCCTCGCGCAGCAGGCGGCGGATGCCGTGCCCTCCGTTCGTGCCCAAATCATCGCCGACCTTCAGGCGAAGGGCGTCGACCAGGCGACGATCGACCAGGTGATGGCCCAGCTCGATCAGCTCGGCACGAAGGTGACCGACGGCAACCAGCAGGTGCAGACCGCCGTCGGCCAGCTCGACCAGCTTTCGAGCGGATCGCAACAGTTGGCGGCTGGGGCGTCGCAACTGGCGGCATCCGCTCCCGCACTCAGCGGCGGCATCCAGCAGGCGGCGAGCGGTGCGTCGCAGCTCGCGGACGGATCCGCCCAAGCCGCGACGGGCGCAGCCTCGCTGCGCGACGGCCTGAGCACGCTCGCCGACGGCACATCGAAGCTGCAGGACGGGCTGGATGCCGGAGTGCAGCAGATCCCGGCGACCACTGCATCCGAGCGCGCGGCGCAGGCGAAGACCATCGCCGACCCGGTGGCGCTGAAGAACTCGAAGGAGGCGAGCGCCGGCACCTATGGCGCCGGTCTCGCGCCCTTCTTCATCGCACTGTCCGCATGGATCGGCATCTACGCGCTCTTCCTCATCGTGAAGCCCGTGTCGCGTCGCGCGATCA
Organism: Planctomonas sp. JC2975; assembly: GCF_012985205.1. NCBI lineage: Bacteria > Bacillati > Actinomycetota > Actinomycetes > Micrococcales > Microbacteriaceae > Planctomonas > Planctomonas sp. JC2975. Next base: position 2,298,898 of record NZ_JABEKS010000001.1, read on the forward strand.
CCGCGCTGCGCACTCCGCTGCGGGTCACGCTCGCCGGGTGGCTCACGCCGGCACTGCTGGGAATCATCCAGATGATCGGGCTGTACGCGATCGTCGCTGGTGCGCTGCACTTCGGCGTCAGCAACCCGTTCGCGACGTTCGGGCTCATGGCGCTCGCGTCAGTGACGTTCGCGTCGATCATCCTCGCGCTCAACGTCTGGCTGGGCAGCGTCGGGCAGTTCCTCGGCCTCGTGCTCATGGTGCTGCAACTGGTGACCGCAGGCGGGACCTTCCCGTGGCAGACGCTGCCGGGGCCGCTCGCCGCGCTGCATCACGCGCTGCCGATGTCGTATGCCGTCGACGGCATACGACAGACGATGTACGGCGGCAACGCGAGCCTCGCGGTCGGCGACGCGCTGTTCCTGCTGGCCTGGCTCGCGGTGGCGCTCGTGCTCACGGCCATCGGCGTGATCCGGATGACGCACCGCCGCACCCTGCGCGACCTGCAGCCCAGCCTGATCGGCTGAGCCGGACCGCGGCTCACGACGCGCGACGTCAAGGACCGCGTCCCGCCAACCCGAAACGTCGAATCATGCGACGCCGGAGGGATGGGGACCACGCTTTCTGACGTTTCGAGCCCGCGCGTCACGCGAGCTTTCGCAGACCGAGCGAGATGGCGGCGACATCCGCGTACGGACGATGGTGGCCCCGCGGGGCGCGTCACGTTAGCGTGGCCCGATGAGATTCGACGACAGAGTGGCCGTCGTGAGCGGCGGCGCGAACGGGATCGGCTGGGCGACGGTGGAACGGCTCCTCGACGAGGGGGGTCGCGTCGCGATCCTCGACCGTGAGCCGGAGGCCGCCGCTGCGAAGGTGACGGAACGCACGGAACGGGATGCGACCACGTCGGACCGCGCGGCCGTGTTCGAGTGCGACGTGATGGATGCGGCATCCGTCGACCGCGCCGTCTCCGGGGCGCTCGACCGGTTCGGACGCATCGACGTGCTGGCGGCCGTCGCAGGCGGCGACCACTTCGTCGACGACGAGCTGGACGAGGATCACTGGAACGAGATCGTCAGTCTCAATCTGCACGGGCCGGTGCGTCTCATCCGTGCGTGCAGGCAAGCGCTCATCACCTCGCGGGGCGCCATCGTCATGGTGGGCTCGGTGAACGGCGTCGCTGCGTACGGTGAGCCGGCATACGGGTCAGCCAAGGCCGGCCTCACGCTGCTGGCCAAGAACCTCGCCGTCGACCTCGGGCCGGCGGGTGTGCGCATCAATGTCGTGGCACCCGGCACAGTCCGCACGCGAGTGTGGGAAGGGCAGGGCGGACCGGATCGGCTGGCCCCGCTCTATCCGCTCGGCCGTGTCGGCGAACCAGCCGACATCGCATCGGCCATAGCGTTCCTCGCCTCCGACGACGCGTCATGGATCACGGGGGTCACCCTCCCGGTCGACGGCGGCTCCCTCGCCGGCCCGCTCGTCGTGATGGACCACCTGCTGGGCTCCCAGGAGTGAGCCGCGTGGATGGGTCGGACGCGGACGCTGCCTGAGCTGCTCGCCGAACCCACAACGTCGGCAGCCGTCGATAGTGTGGCCGCGTGACGGCATCACATCGGGCGAGCGCCGACCTCAGAATCCTGCACATCAGCGACACGCACCTGTACGGCGACGGCACGCTGCACTACGGCATCGTCGACACGACGGCCGCGCTCGAGCGGGTACTGGCCGCCGCATCCGAGGTGGTCGGCATCGATGCCGTCGTGCTCTCCGGAGATCTCAGCGAGGACGGCACCACGGCCTCGTACGAGAAGCTGCGCGACCTCGTTGCGCCCTGGGCGGCCGAACGCGGGGCGGAGGCGGTGTACGCGATGGGCAACCACGACCATCCGGATGCATTCGCCGAGGTCCTCGGCGACCGCACCCGGGTGCACACGCTCGGCCACCACCGCATCGTCACACTCGACTCGTCGGTGCCCGGCGCCGCATACGGATCTCTGGATGCCGCCCAGCTCTCCTGGCTCGAGGGCGTGCTGGCCGAGCCGGTCGATCTCGGAACGGTGGTGGTCGTCCACCATCCGCCGACCCGCGCCGTCACCCCGCTGCTGCGCCGCCTCGAGCTCGATGATCCGCACGCCCTCCTCGGGGTGCTGGACGGCAGCGACGCGCGGCTTGTGCTCAGCGGGCACTACCACCATCCGCTCGTCACGCTGGAGCGCGGGATCCCGATCGTCGTGGCGCCCGGAGTGACGAACACGTCCGATGTGACCACACCAGACGACATCGAGCGGGCGCGGGTGGGCGCCGGATTCGCGCTCGTCGATCTGCCGGCATCCGGTGCACCGAGGGTCTCCGTGGTGCGGGCGCCGAGCGCCCAGGATGGCGAGCTGGTGTTCGAGCTCGATGCCGACGGTATCCGCCAGATCGCGGAATCGTTCGGGCGGTCGGAGTGAGCGGTCGCCATTCTTCCGGCTCGCGTAGGCCGTTGGTCACGAAAGCGCTGCCTGCCTTGTCGATATGAGTGGTAGCACGTGCGTGCCACCGAGGGAGGAAGGGAATCGATGAGAATCGCTGTCGCGGGCGGAACCGGGACCGTCGGACTACACGTGGTGGAGGCGCTGAAGGTTCACGGTCACGAGCCCGTCGTGCTCTCCAGAGCCACCGGGATCGACCTCGCCGCCGGGACCGGCATCGATGAGGCGCTGCGCGGAACGGATGCCGTCATCGACGTCACCTCGACCGGATCCCAGTCCGCGAAAGCCGGCGTCGCCTTCTTCGGCTCGGTGACCCGCAACCTGCTGGCCGCCGAGAGGCGCGCGGGCATCGGCCATCACATCGCGCTCTCGATCATCGGCGCAGCGAAGATGGACGCCGGATACTACGCGGGCAAGGCGGCGCAGGAGCGCATTCTCATGGCGCTGCCCGGTGGATGGAGCATCCTGCGGGCGGCGCAGTTCCACGAGTTCGCTCAGCAGATGGCCACCCGCATGCGGTTAGCAGGGGTGCACGCGGCGCCCGTGATGAACTGCCAGCCGGTCGCGGCATCCGAGGTGGGTGAGGCACTCGCCGAGATCGCCGTCGCGGCGCCGCGCGGTTTGGACACCGACCTCGCCGGGCCGCGAGAAGAGAAGATGACCGACATGGTGCGCGAGTACCTCAGGGCCGTCGGCGACAAGGGCCCCGTGATCAACGTCTCCCTGCCCGGCGCGTTCGGCCGAGGGCTCCGAGACGGCTCGATCCTTCCCGGGCCGGATGCCCGCCTCGGCACGCAGACGTTCGCCGAGTGGATCGCGGTACAGGCATCGGCCAAGGTCTGACGCTCCGGGCGTCGCGGCGGAGGTCGCCTGAGGTCTCAGGCAGCCGACGGCCGAGACGGCGGTCGGCGCTTCCGTCGCGGGAAAAAGCCAGAAATGGCCTCCTCTTTCAGCTCCAGCGCGAATGCTGCACGATCCAGGCGTGCATGGCGATGGCCGCGGCGGCCGACGCATTGATCGATCGGGTGGATCCGAACTGCGCGATCTCGACGATCGCATCCGCTGCCTCGATCGCCTCGGCCGAGAGGCCTGGCCCCTCCTGCCCGAACAGGAGGACGCACCGCTCTGGCAGCTCGAACGTCTCGATCAGGACGCTTCCGGGAACGTTGTCGACCGCGATGATCGGCATCCGCTCCTCGCGCGCCCACGCCACGAGGTCCGCAATCGTCTCGTGATGCACCACGTGCTGGTAGCGGTCGGTGACCATGGCACCGCGCTTGTTCCAGCGACGACGACCCACGATGTGCACGGTGTGGGCCAGGAAGGCGTTGGCGCTGCGCACGATCGAGCCGATGTTCATGTCGTGCTGCCAGTTCTCGATGGCGACGTGGAACGGATGCCTATGGGCATCCAGCTCCGCCACGATCGCCTCGATCCGCCAGTAGCGGTACCGGTCGACGACATTGCGCGTGTCGCCGTTCGCGAGCAGCTCCGGATCGTAGCGCTCGTCTGCGGGCCAGGCATCCCGTCCGCCAGGCCACGGACCGACGCCGTGGGTCGACTGCTCGTGGGTGGGAGCGTCGGTCGAAGACGGGGGCAGCGCGCGGTCGGGACTCGGATCCTCAGGATCGACGTCGTTCAGCACGTGCTTCAGACTACGGAGTCCGCGCGCCGATGCCGTGGGCGTCGCACTCGCCGTGCGGAGCGTGCGACCGCGTCGTGTCGCCACTGCTCGCCGAAGTCTCTGCGCGAGCGTTGCCACGTCGGGCAGCCCGCGTAGGCGAGCGGGCACCGACGGTGGCTATGGTGAGGCCGCCGAAACGAGGCGGACAACGGGCGCGGATACCCTTGAGGGACCGCATCCTGGAGGACGAACATGGCGAACCGCGACGAGATCGAGTGCTGGCTCACCGACATGGACGGCGTGCTCGTTCACGAGAACGAGGCGCTGCCGGGAGCCGCCGAGCTCATCCAGCAGTGGCGCGACACCGGCACGCCGTTCCTGGTGCTGACCAACAACTCGATCTTCACGCCCCGCGACCTCGCCGCGCGGTTGCGCACCTCAGGACTCGACGTGCCGGAGGAGGCGATCTGGACATCCGCTCTGGCGACCGCCGCGTTCTGCAAGTCGCAGATGCCCGGCGGCAGCGCGTTCGTGATCGGCGAGGCCGGCATCACGACGGCGCTGCACGAGGCCGGCTTCATCCTCACGGAGACGAAGCCCGACTACGTCGTGGTCGGCGAGACCCGCAACTACTCGTTCGAGGCGATCACGAAGGCGATCCGGCTCATCGGCAACGGTGCCCGCTTCATCGTGACGAACCCGGATGCCACTGGCCCGAGCGCCGACGGACCGCTTCCGGCAACCGGTGCCATCGCCGCACTCATCACCAAGGCGACCGGACGCGAGCCGTACGTCGTCGGCAAGCCGAACCCCATGATGTTCCGCTCGGCGATGAACAAGATCGGCGCCCACTCCGAGAACACCGGCATGATCGGCGACCGCATGGACACCGACATCGTCGCCGGCATCGAGGCAGGCCTGCACACGGTGCTCGTGCTGACCGGCATCAGCGACCAGAGGGAGATCGAGCGGTATCCGTTCCGCCCGGGCGAGGTGCTCGACGGTGTGTACCAGCTCGTGTCCACGGATCCCGTGGAGACCGACGCGATCTGACTCTGGGCGTCAGGACGGAGGCTCGGCGTCCACTAGCGTTTCGCCATGACCCGTTTCGCGGACAGCGTCCCGCTCACCGGCAGCATTGCGACCCTCGAGCCGCTCACTCTCGATCACGCCGAGGGACTCGGCCGTGCGGCGTCCGACGGCGAGCTCTGGAACATCTGGTACACGACCGTGCCGCGACCGGAGGAGATGGCGACCGAGATCGAGCGTCGGCTCGCTCTCCAGCGCGAGGACAGCATGGCGCCATGGGCGATCCGTGACTCGCGAAGCGGTGACCTCGTCGGCATGACGACGTATTGCAACATCGCGCAGGAGAACCTCCGGGTGGAGATCGGCTACACCTGGATGGCGCAGTCGGCGCACGGCACGGGCATCAACGCCGACGCGAAGCGGCTGCTGCTCGGCCACGCGTTCGACACTCTCGGATGCAACGCCGTGTACTTCCACACGCACTGGCACAACCGCCAGTCGCGCGCGGCCATCGAACGTCTCGGCGCCAAGCAGGACGGCGTGCTGCGCAGCTACCAGGTCTACAAGGGCATCGTGCGCGACACCGTGACGTTCTCGATCCTGAACAACGAGTGGCCCGCCGTTCGACAGGGGCTGGACGCCCGGATCGCACGGCACGCGCGCTGAATCGGTATCCTCAGCCCGACACGACGGCGTCGGGCCAGGGGAACCCGTCGGGATCCGCGGTGATCGCAGCGTGCATCCGCTCCTCGTCGTTGCCGCGCACGAGGTCGCGGAACGGAAAGTCGGCCGGCTCGACGAGGAGCGTCGCCGCCGGCAGGACGGGGACGGCGGATGCCGACTGCCGAAGCGTCACGGTGAGTTCACCGTACTCGAGGCACTCGTCGGGCTCGAAGCTCGTCGCTGGAAGCAGGTAGACGGCACCCGACTGCCACGGCGAGTCGGCGAGACCCACGGCATCCATCGCGAAGTACCAGGCGCGCAGGCTCGATCCATCTGGGCCGCCCGCGATGTCAGCCGCCATGTTGACGATCCTGCGCGCCTTCGCCCGGTCGATGGTGGCGTAGAACAACGGCCAGATGCCGTCCGTCGCGGCGTAGATCGCCATCCGGTTGCCGAATTCCCGCTGGTCGTTCGACTGGCGTGGCACGAACTCCGCGATGTCACGGTCCGCCGTGCCGTGCAGCACGAAGCGCCCGCTGTCCACAGCGTGCTGCAGGAACAGCCACTTGGGCGCGTCGAGGGCGTAATCGATCACGGTGACATCACTGTCCCGGTCGATCTGCGCGAGCAGGTCATCGAAGTCTGCACGCTCGGCGTCCGTCGCCGAGGTCTCGGGCATCGTCAGCATGAAGTCGGGGAGTCGCACGCCACGATCCTGCCAGCGACGCACGTCGTGCCGCACGGCCTGGTATCCGCGACCGGTGACGAATGTCATGGCACCCCAGTGACGGATGCCGCATGTCGGCCCTGCCCTGCGGCGGGACGCTTGCGGCATGAAAACGTTGCTGCACTCGTTGTCCCTCGCCGTGGCATCCGGCCTGACGGCCGAGTTCCTCCTCGGCGACCAGTATCTGGGCGGCATGGCGCCGGCCGGTCAGCAGATCGCCCAGATCATCCTGTTCACGGCGTTCTACGGATCCGCCGCGATCCTCATCCGCGAGCTCGCGCGGCGGGCGCGCGCCGGATGGCCCGGCATCCTCACTCTTGCGCTGGCGTTCGGAGTCCTCGAAGAGGGCGTGATCACGCAGTCCCTCTTCAACCCCGGATACGTCGGAGCCCACATGCTCGACTTCGGCTTCGTGCCATGGCTCGGCACGGCCGGCCCGTGGCTGATCTACGTGCTCACCCTGCACGTCGTGTGGAGCATCGGCTCGCCGATCGCCGTCATGGAGGGTGCATTCGGGCGCCGCTCGTGGATGCGCTCAGGATGGCTCGCCGTTCCTGCCGTGCTCTTCGTGCTCGGCGCAGCCGCGATCTTCTTCGTCTCGGTCGCCGCCGGAGGCTTCATGGCCAACGGGGTCCAGCTCGGCGTCTGCGTCGCCATCGCGGCCGTGCTCATCGTCGTGACCTTCACCGTGCTCCGCGGTCGAACGACTTCGGACGGCGACCCGCTGCCTGTCACGCGGTCGCGCCGGAGGTCGACGGTCCGTCGCGGCTTCGGGGCAGGAATCGCGGCCGGATTCGTGCTCGGCTCCCTCTTCCAGCTCACGTCGCAGATCCCACACACCGTGTCGCCGTGGGTGCCCGTCGTGCTCCTGGTCGTCATCATCGTTGCCGGCATCGTGTTCGCGTACCTCGTGCGTCCCGATGCCGTAGGCATGGGCTCCGGCGCG